>JBJXGO010000042.1:0-21428 GCA_046160345.1 Saprospiraceae bacterium | reverse complement strand
GTATCAGACGCCGGTGAGTGAACGGTTTTTGATTTTTACTCGTCGGGGAATTAAAATCGAAGATTATCCAGCAATCTTGAAGCATTTGGAGCAATTCAAAGATCGGCTTATGCCCAAGCCTAAAGATTGGAAAGGGGAATGGGCGGGGCGTAAAGAAGGGACTTACCAATGGTATGAAATTCAGGATTCGATAGATTATTGGAAGGAGTTTGAAAAGGCAAAAGTTGTTTATCAGGAAATAATGACCTACCAGGCTTTTTCCTATGATTCCGATAGAATTTTTACAAATAACAAGATTTTCATTCTGCCCGACCTTGCGCTAGAGTATCTAGGAATCTTGAATTCCCAGATAGTGTGGTTTTATCTGAATCAGGTTACTAGCAAATTGCAAGGCGGTGCGTTGGCGATGCAAAGTCCATACGTGCTTTCTATACCCATTCCTCCCATCTCCAAACCTGTCCAATCTCAAATCGAATCCCTAGTCACCCGCATCCTCGCCCTCAAAAAATCCGATCCTGCTGCCGACACCAGTGCCCTGGAATCGGAGATAGACCAGTTGGTGTATGGGCTGTATGGGCTTACGGAGGAGGAGGTGGCGGTGGTGGAAGGGGCGGTGGGTTGAGGAAAAGCATTGCCTTTGCTTTTCACACCTGCTGAAATGAAGATGTCCTGTTCGCTGCTAAGCAGGCCAAACTGTTGCTCAACTGCTGCACCTTTGACGCCATTCCTGACCAAATGCACCAAAATATTGGTATCAAGCAAGTAAGCCATCACTTGGTGAGGGTAGCAATAATAGACTCTGCTTTGGGCGCGTCAGCGAATAACTCCCGAAGGGATAGTAATGCCGATTTATTGATGGCAAAATCCTGACGCATGGCAGCAGTACTCTGCTGATAAGATGGTACCACCTTAGAAGGAAGTGGCTTTCGGCGTGTCGTTTTTTTGTTATTGGCCGGAGCTGCTGCATTGGGCACAGCCAAGGCATGCGCCAAGGTATCTGAGAGCAAAGCAATAAAAAACTCCCGATCTGATTCTGCCAACTCCACCAGAGCCGACTTGAGCATTTCTTTTGAAACTGTATTTGACATACAAAAATATTTTCCCTGTTACAAAGATAGTAGTAAGTTATGGAGTGCATTTCAATTTTTTTACTGTTGTTACTTAGCCATCCAACCACCGCACAGAATCGAAACCCTCGTCACCCGCATCCTCGCCCTCAAAAAATCCGATCCTGCTGCCGACACCAGTGCCCTGGAATCGGAGATAGACCAGTTGGTGTATGGGCTGTATGGGCTTACGGAGGAAGAGGTGGCGTTGATAGAAGGGGCGGGTTGAGACTCAAGCGGATACCTCGCTGCCATCATAGCGGCACTTATAAATTTCCCTCATCCGCTTTTTTCAAAAAACCAATATTCCGCTTCAATCCCTCAAACTTTGCCCTTTTCACCGCGGATTTTTTGAATATTCTGCCAAATACCTCCTCCGTCAATTCCTGCCAGTCGCGTTGCGTAAGTCTGAACAAATCCTGATGAGGCTCAAAATCTGGCTCCAGGTGTCTTTCTGAAAACCGGTTCCAGGGGCACACGTCCTGGCACACATCGCAGCCGAACATCCAATCATCCATTTTGCCTTTAAACTCGGTCGGAATCTCATCGCGCAATTCAATGGTCAGGTAAGAGATGCACCGCGACGCATCCAGAAAATAACCCTCCGGACTGATGGCTTCCGTCGGACAGGCGTCAATGCACCGCCGGCAGGTGCCGCAATGGTCGCGGATGGGATCGTCGTACAAGAGCGGAAGGTCGCAGATGATTTCAGCTAGAAAGAAAAACGAGCCGCGTTTGGGGTTGATGGTGAGCGTGTTTCGTCCGTTCCAGCCCAAGCCTGCCCGGCGTGCCCACTCGCGCTCCATCACGGGGGCGGAATCCACAAAACAGCGTCCGTTCACTTCGCCGATTTCGGTTTGTATGAATTGGAGAAGGGCTTTCAATTTGTCCTTCACAACATGGTGGTAATCCGCCCCATAAGCGTAGGTGGCGATTTTGGGCGCTTCCGGGTCGGCTTGTTTTTCTGACGTGAAGTAGTTGAATGTCAGACAGATAAGCGTTTTCGCGCCGGGCACGAGCAGGGTAGGGTCGGTGCGCAGGTCAAAGTGGTTTTCCATATAAGCCATGCGACCGTGGGCATTGCGAGAGAGCCATTTTTCGAGATTGCGGGCCTCGTTTTCTAGTTTTTCAGCACGTGCAAAACCCACGAACTCAAAACCCAGTCTTTGGGCTTCGGCGCGGATGATTTCGGTATTTCGTTGGGTGGTTTGCATGGGGCAAAGTTGGGAGCTTTTAGTGTTTAAAAAACACCTTACTTTTGTCAAAAAAAGGAATCAATCTTACGCATCAAATTCTTAGGAACGGTGCTGGAATAAAGGTTCAAATCTGGGGTGACGTTTTTGGCTCTGTTGAGGCGCGAGAAGGGCATTTAGTGGCGCTAAAAAACTGACGAGCAACAAAAACAGGGGCAAAATAAGGCCGCCAGATTTGAACCTTTATTCCAGCACCGTTCCTTAGCCACGAATTGCACTAATTCACACTAATTTGCCTCGTTGATGTATAGAATTCGTGCAAATTCGTGTAATTAGTGGTAAAACATATAAAAAAGATGACAGAAAACACGATTTACATGGGAGTCAACGCACCAAAAATCCACCAGCGCATTATAGGCCAATTGATGATGAGATTGGGCATGCTCTTTTATATCGAAAAACGCATCCCTTATGAGCCTTTTCCTGAAACGATGATTGATGAAAGCCAGACCAGCCCAACACCTGATATCCTTTTATTCGACAACGAAAACCGTCAAAACAAAGTCATCATCGAAGTGAGCGGCAACACGGGCGCACGCCGCGATTTTGAAAAAGTCAAAACCTTGGTAGAGGAATATGGTGTTCCAGAAGGCTTTGTCTACAACTACGACACCGAAAAATGGATGAAATATCGACTCGGAGCAGGTGAAGATGCCCGACACCCCTCTTTTGTTGATTCCATCGGAATAGACCTGAACGACCTGCTTAAATGACCTCTGAAGAAATCCTCCGCGACATTCAATCTGGCAAATTCGCCCCCGTCTATTTTCTCCATGGCGAAGAACCGTTTTTTATTGACCTGATCGCCGATGCGGTAGAGGACAAAGCCTTGCCCGAAACCGAACGTGGTTTTAATCAGACCATCCTTTACGGCAAAGAAGTAGATCACCTCAACCTGCTCGACCACCTGCGCCGCTACCCCATGATGAGCGAGCGGCAGGTTGTCATTTTGAGAGAAGCACAGGAAATGAAAAGCCTGACGGAATTGGCCAGTTATATTGAAAACCCCATGCCCAGCACTGTTTTCGTGGTCAGTTACAAGCACAAAAAAATAGACGCGCGCACCAAATTCGGCAAGGCGCTCGGCGGCAAAAACATTGTCTTTTTTGAGAGCAAAAAACTCTATGACAACCAGATACCCGATTGGATATCAAGCACTTGCAAGGCTCGAAAACGGAACATCGAACCCGCCGCAGCTGCATTAATGGCTGAATATCTCGGCACCGACCTCGCCAAGATCACCAACGAACTTGATAAACTTGTCCTTAACCTCCCCGCTGGAACGGCCATAACAGTCGCCCATGTCCAGGACAATATCGGTATCAGCAAGGAATACAACGTGTTCGAGTTGCAAAAAGCCCTGGCCACCCGCGACCATACCAAGCTGGCCCGCATACAGCAGCATTTTTCCGCCAACATCAAGAAAAACCCGCTTATTGTAACTATTTCAAGCCTTTACGCCTATTTTTCCAAGGTATTTATGTTGCATTCGCTAAAAGGAAAGCCGGATAACGAGGTGTTGAAAGCGCTTGAATTGCGCTCTGACTGGTTTTTGAAGGAGTACAAAATTGCAGCGGCCAACTACTCCGCTTCCCAATGCGCCCAGGTCATTGGCCACCTCAAAGACTACGACCTCCGCTCCAAGGGCGTGAACAATGACGGCACAGAAGAAGTGGAATTGATGAAGGAGTTGTTTTGGAAGGTGTTGAATTAAAATCCAAATATCCGTGCAAGAAAAACTGACCAAACTACTCGAAATGCTCCTCTCGCCCGATTTCGAAAAGGCGATCACTCATCTACTGTTGTTGCACCAAACCGATCCAAAATTCAAAGCTGCGTGTGTGCCATTAGCCGACGACCCGTTCATTGATCTGGCTAAAGAGAGTATTGGCAAAATGGTCTTCAAAACGACTAAACCAAAATTTGGTGGGCAAGAGTTCATGGAGTACCCGGACGCAGGCTTGGTTCACGGTGCTATGGTCCTGGAAGGATGCAATGTGGTGCTTGTTTTTTTCCGGGAGCACAACTTGGGCGCGGCGGCCATCTACCAAGCCAATGGTGCACACCAATACCTCCGTGTCACGAAAATGGCCGATGGCGACCAGCCCTTGGGCAGCGGGCCTTTTGTGCCGAATGATGGGAGCGTGAATTGATCTAATACAAACACCCAAACATCCAAAGTGGTAAGGATTTCCCAACAGGAAATTCAAGGCCGTCGCGGACGACAAAACTTTCAGGCAAATCAGCAATCTGATGATGGGTTTTGTTAACGCCTCCAATTTCGAACAACCATCGCTCATCTACTTTAAAATCACCTTTTGGTGGAGCGGTCAACCGATGGAGTGCCCCTACCTGCGAAGCAAAAAAAGTTTCACGCAACGTACCCGGATTGTTGCCTTCTCCGGCCAGAGCGAAGGCAAGGTTTGGGTTATTCAAGTAGATTTTTTCGGGTTTTTGTAACAGCGAAAGCCCTCGGCCTTCGGGTGAGATAAGACGTATCAAACGCGCCTGTTCAAGGTAGATAAGGTAGTTCAGCACAGAATTACGGTGGATGTCCGCCTTTTGGGCTAATTGGGTAAGATTAGGGTTGTACGGCACGTTAGCGGACAGAATATACAGCAACTGTAATAATTTCCGTGCGTTGCGCGGGTCAAATCCCTTCAATGTCGCCATATCATACTCGACAACCGTACGCACCATTTGTTGCAAGCGCTGGTGAAAGCCCTCTCGGTCTTCTCGGGAAAAGGGATAATAGCCCCGTGATAAATACTCCTTGAACCACTCCAAGGGCCGAAAATCAGCTGGAAACGCAGCTGCGAAATCGTCTGAGCGATTAATCAAACGTTCCAAGGAGAAAATTGGAATTTTTGCCGCTCCTTCCAAATCCAAAAATTCGCGGAATGATAAGCCCTGTAACTCATACATCAGTACACGGCGACTCAAATCTCCCTCCTCTTTTACCAGATCTACAATGGACGAGCCGGTAAATACGATGTTGAGGCCTGGGTAAAAATCATAAAGGTTTTTAACCTCTATAGCCCAGCCAGGGTACTTGTGTACTTCGTCCAGAAAAACGGTTTTTCCACCCTCCTGGTAAAACCTTTCCACCGTTTTGGAGAAGTGGTTTTGAGTGAAATACAGGTCGTCCAAAGAAAAATAAGCCGCCTGGGTTGGCAGGGCTTGCATTGATTTCAGTCGTTGAAGTATCAGGGTAGTTTTTCCAGTGCCCCTTGCACCTTTAATACCGACCAACCGATTGTCCCAACGAACCTGAGCAAACAAATACCGGTAGAAATTTTCTGGAGTGCGCTGCACTAAAGCGGCTGATTTTGCGAGAAGGTTTTCCATGTTGCACAAATGAATGTGCAAATATAGGAGGTTTTTGCACATTCATTTGTGCATCGTGGATTTTTTCAGTCAATTATGGAGCGACCTTAACCTAAAATGAGTACCCGACAGTGACACGGAGAGGGGGGGGGATAAAGCAGTTGTAATAGAAGAAGTTGAATTGAGCGCCAATTCGGGGTGCGACTTGAAGTCGCACCCCGAATATCCAACCCAAATTATTTGCGATTTCAAAGCCATACTGCCACTTCACCAAATTTCCGACCTTTGCCCCATGGCAAACCCACTTTTCAAAAAAACGACCCTGCTCCCCGCGCTCGCCAGCGCCCTTATCTTCCTTGCCGCGCACGACAGCCGTCGCTTCGCCAATCTGTCCCAATCCGCTGACGCGCAGGAGGAAAAATGGGTGGATTCGGTATTCAATGCGCTCTCCGAGGAGGAACGCCTGGGGCAATTGTTTATGCTCCGCGCGCATTCGGACAAGGACACCACATACGAACGGCAGGTGGAAGACCTGATCCTGAAATACAAACCAGGCGGGTTGTGTTTCTTCAATCCCAGCTATGTGGGCACTCCCGAAAAACACGCCGAATTGACCAATCGCTACCAAGCCGCCAGCCTGCGTGTGCCGCTCATGATCGCTATGGATTTTGAAAATGGTGTGGGGATGCGCTACAAAGGCAATGCCCTTTCGTTTCCAAGGGCCATGATGCTCGGCGCCATTCAGGACAATCGCTTGATTTACGACATGGGTCGTGAAATTGCCCGACAATGCTTGCGCATGGGCGTGCATGTGAACTTTGCTCCGGTAGCCGATGTGAACAACAATCCGGGCAACCCAGTCATCGGCGAACGCAGCTATGGGGAAGACCGTTATAATGTTGCAGCCAAAGCATTTCAATATATGTCAGGACTGCAAGATGGTGGCGTTTTGGCCAGCGTGAAGCACTTCCCGGGTCACGGCGACACAGACATGGATTCGCATTTTGACTTGCCGCTCATTCCTTTCAATCGGGCAAGGCTGGACAGCCTCGAACTTTACCCTTTCAAAATGTTGGCCAAAAATGGTGCGGGTTCCATTATGGTGGCGCATTTGCAGGTGAATGCCCTTGATGCGCGCGAAAACCGGCCCACCACCCTGAGTCGTGCAACCGTGTCAGATTTGCTGCGCAAAGAGATGGGGTTTGAAGGACTGATTTTCACCGATGCAATGGAAATGGAAGGGGTAAAGAAATTTTTTCCCGATGGCGTTGCAGATGTAGAAGCCTTCAAAGCGGGCAACGATATGAGCCTTTTGCCAGTAGATATTGGAGCCTCTATCACTGCCATTCATGCTGCCTTGGCTAAAGGATCGCTCGACCAGGAACAACTATGGGCCAGCGTTAAGCGCATCCTGCGTGCCAAATTCCGGCTTGGGCTTACCAAGCCTCAAAGGGTAGAACTCATTAATCTGCGCCACGACCTGAATACACCGGAGGCTCTGGTGCTCAAGCACCGTATTATCAGCAAGGCCCTCGTTTTGGTTCGCGACGAGAAAAACATCATCGGGTTTCCGAACCTTGAAAATTTGAAATTTGCCACGCTGGCCATCGGCGATACGAACCGAACGGTTTTTCAAAACTATTGTGGCCAGTACGCCCCGATGGCGCATTTCAACGCACCGAAAGATGTAACTGATTCCCTGGCAATTAAACTGCTGGATACCTTGAGGCAATACGACATCGTGCTGGTAGGTATGTATGGCATCAGAACCACGCCTCGCCCAAACCGGACGGTGAATCCTGAACCAGGGCCTGATACCATTTACGGATTAACGCACAGCGAAATTGATTTTCTTCGGAAATTGAATCAAAAACACAGCATTGCGCTCACCGTTTTCGGCAATCCTTACACCTATCGCTGGATGGATCCTGCCCCCTTGATATTGCAAGCGTTTACAGAGGACCCAATGGCACAACAACTCGCTGCGCAAAGCCTTTTCGGGGCAAGCGACTTGAATGGTATCTTGCCGGTGACCGCAGCGCCCTGGGCCAGATTTGGACAGGGCATGAAAAAAATATTCCACAAAAAACGCCTGGGTTATGCACTGCCGGAATCGGTTGGAATGAGCACAGATACGCTCGCACTGATGGACGGCATTGTGAAAGAAATGATCAACACCGGTGCTGCGCCGGGCTGTCAAATTCTGGTGGCGAAGGACAATAAGATCGTGTGGCAAAAATCTTATGGCCATTATACTTACGATCTAATGCAGCCTGTCACGAACGAAACGATCTATGATTTAGCCTCGGTAACAAAAGTGGCAGCAACCACCATTTCGATGATGAAATTGGTTGAAGATCAAAAGGTTTTGCTTGATGCACCGATGAGCGCTTATGTGCCAGAATTAAAAAAGACGGATAAAAAGGACTTAAATGTGCGTGAAATTATGGCGCACCATGCTGGTTTGCAGGCCTGGATACCTTTTTACCAACAGACCCTGACGCCAGAAAAAATGCCTTCAACCAATATTTACCAAAGCAAAGCCCAGGGTGGTTTTGAGGTGCCCGTTGCAAAGGATATGTTCATATCGAATGCCTGGTTGGATACGGTTTGGCAACAGATCTTCAACTCGCCACTATCAGGCAACAAAAACTATAAATACTCAGACCTGGACCTTTATCTCTGCGCCCGAGCAGTACAAAACCTTAGCGGCGTTTCTGTGGATATGTTTGCTGACCGCGAATTTTACCGACCACTCGGCCTTGGTACCACCACGTACAATCCCTGGAAAAAAGCCCTGACCCTGCGCTGTGCGCCTACCGAGGAGGACAACTATTTCCGTCATCAAAAGCTACAAGGATATGTACACGACATGGGTGCGGCCATGCTAGGTGGCGTGAGCGGCCACGCAGGCTTGTTTTCCAATGCCAACGACCTTGCCAAAATTTTTCAAATGTTGCTCAATGGGGGTAATTATGGCTGGAAACAATACCTGAAACCGGAAACCGTGCGCCTGTTCACAACACGCTTTGCGGCCAGCACCCGCCGGGGAATAGGATTTGACATGAAAGAGCTGGATGACAAATTGACGGCGAACATGAGTGCCCTGGCAGGCAAAAACGCCTTTGGCCATCTTGGGTTTACAGGTATCTGTGCATGGGCAGATCCAGATAAAAACCTGATATTCATATTTTTATCTAACAGGACTTACCCGACCATGGAGAACAACAAACTGGGCAATGCAGATTTTCGTCCACGCCTGCAAAGTATTGTATATAGGGCTATATCTAACTCTGGCAAATAAACAAGGCCGCTCCCACCACTCAGCCATGCTCCCCACAAAAAAATCTCACTCCGAAGAAAAAACCCGCCTCCATCCGCGTAACCGACACCGCGAACGCTACGATTTCAAACGGCTTGTACAGCATTGCACAGAGCTTGCGCCTTTTGTAAAGCCGAATATTTACAACAACGAATCAATTGATTTTGCCAATCCTGAAGCAGTCAAGATGTTGAATACCGCTTTGCTGAAGTTGTATTATGAGCTTCAATATTGGGACATTCCAGCTGGTTATTTGTGCCCGTCTGTTCCTGGACGAGCGGATTACATCCACTATGCAGCCGAATTGTTAGCCCGCAGCAATTATGGGAAAGTACCCACCGGTCCCAGGGTAAATTGCCTGGATATCGGTGTGGGCGCCAATTGCATTTATCCGATTATTGGGAGTTATGAATATGGTTGGCGCTTTATTGGTACTGATATTGACCCAAATGCAATCGAATCTGCCCAAAAAAACATCGCGTGCAATGACCGTTTGAAAAGCAAGGTTGAATGTCGCTTGCAACCAAATCCTGCTGATATGTTTTACGGAGTGATCCAGAAGGAGGAGATTTTTGATTTGGTGTTTTGCAATCCGCCTTTTCATGCTTCGCTGGAGAACGCACAAACCGAAACGCTGCGAAAGATGAGCAATTTGGCACAAGAGAAAGTCACGACGCCCATTAAAAATTTCGGCGGCCAGGGCGGAGAACTATGGTGCGAAGGCGGTGAGGAAAAATTCGTACGCGCGATGGTGCGTCAGAGCCGGCAATTCATGCGTTCTATCTTTTGGTTTTCTTCTTTGGTTGCCAAAAAGTCGCACCTGCAAGGGATTTATGAGGAGTTGCGTACTGCCAAGGCTGTGAATGTCAAGACTATTCCTATGGGACAGGGGAACAAAAGCAGCCGGGTGGTAGCCTGGACTTTTTTGACAGCGGTGGAACAGAAGGAATGGAGGGATGGGCGGTGGAATGCGGCAGCGAGCACGAAAGAAAACCGCAGCGAGGGGGCAATATCTATTTCACTTGGAATGGAAAACAAATAAACGACCCGCTGGAGCTAAGGCATTCAACCCCTGATTCTCGCGAATCAGGGGTTGAATGCACTCGTTTACTTAGCGGGCAATATTTTAAAATTAGGCAAAGGTTGAAGATCAGTGTAAACGTGGCTCAGCGTACCCGGAAGCAAATTACCACCACTGTGGCAAGTAAAGCATTGCGTAGTGCCATTCTGTTTGTAAGTCTCCATCGTAGTGTTGGCCAATAAACTGGTGCCAATAGCTGCCCCTGGCCCTGGATCGGTAGGATTGTTTGAAAAACTGTTCCCGGAAGGAGTAACACCTCCACTGGTCCAGGTAGCGCCGATCATCAGATAATTCTTTCGGATGTCATTCCCGATCAGCCAACCAAAGACTGAATTGTTGATGGAGATCACCTCGCTGTTTGATGCCGCGGAGGATTTATCCTCGGCGTTCGGGGAAACCCCCATTTTAGAGCCCCATGGAAATACCTGTGAGGTATTACTTGAGCTGATCGTAAATCCGTTCTCGGCAATAAGCGTGTTTCCACTGGCTTTAAAATGAGAAATATTTGAACTGGGGCCATTGGGAGCGGCACTCAAAGTCCAGGAGCCCTGGCTTTCCGCTTGTACGGTATCTACCACATTTTTATTTGTGAGGTAGTCATAGGCTGCAAAAGGAGCATTTTGTAGGTGCTCGAAAGTAGCCCAAACCATTTCCGGGTGTCCGGAAGTGCTTCCTACCACGTGTGCGCCTAACAAGGCTAGTTTTATCGTCTGTTCACCGGTTGGTGTCCACAGGCTATCAGTTTTGTTGTAAGTAGGAACAATGGCATCTATCGTGAAATAATTTCCCGGATTTGATAGCGTGGAAGCCTCCACCCAGGAGGTTTTTATTTCAATGGCAAGCGCGTTTGGGTCCGGAATCGTTATGCCATTGGCCGTCGCGATCGCAACAATGCTGTCTCTTTGAGCAGCAGTGGTTGGAAACTGAAGCCCCGACATCTGCTTGCTTTTCGCTGCGCTAAGATACACAGCAAAGACGTCGTTCACCATCGTGATATAATAGACAATCGACCCAGCCTGAGACATCAGGCCGTGGCTTCCGCCCGCTTGTCCTTCCTCGGATTCCACCAAATTTCCATTATTGTCTATAATGGTTGGCTTCCCATTGGGACCGACCTGTGTGATACTGCTCGTCGCACGCAGGGCTTGACCCTTTACGTGTGGGATCAGGGTTCGTTGTTTCTTTTCATTTTCTGGCGAAACCGTATAAAACACCGGGCTGCTCATCACGCTTTGGTTCGCATCCAGCGGAGACACCAACCAGGCAAACATTTGCCAGGACCACTTGTAAAAATCGCAGTTATTGTTGTGACCGAAAGTGACACTATTGGCAGGCAGCACCAGTCCGTTTTCGGTGGGCGTTTGATTGATGAACCAGCTGTTGAATTCGGCCTGGCTCAAGGTGCAAGATTGCATAGCATCTTGTGGAAGAGGGGAGGGAAGGCTGGCTACCGAAGCCACGTTTGGTTTTAATGGGGTTGGAGCTCCTTCGCCGCAACCGAAGTAAAGAGAGGTTGTGGCGAAGGCTGCAAACAATAAGGTGATGGCTGTCGTTTTTTTAATGGTTGTTGATTTAAGTTTTGAAAATTGAATAGATGTTTTAAAATTTCAGGGTTGTTTCCGGGTTTCATTTTTTCTTTGAACCTCAGGCCTTGGGGGTGATTTTATTTTCAGACACATTATAATTATACACAAAGGTGAAACAACTTAAAATAGAAAGAGCAGGTATATTTACCTGTTTTATAATATAGTTGAAAATACCTGATTGATTACTTAATCGCTCATGAGTGTATATTCGCCGCATGATTACCTTTCGAAGTGATTCCAGTTGGTCTCGTTTTATTTGGTTGCTCGTAGCAGTCATTTTCGCTGGAGACCTGGTACTGTCCGCTCAGTTTGACATCGTATTTGCATACTTGCTGGCGCATTTTTTGGCCATTTATTTCAAGGAAAAAAGCGATGTGCTTCTTTTAGTGGTAGTCACTACCACCTTGACCGTGATCGGGGCGGTATTGAAGCCGATGGAACAGCCTCTGGAGCAATTGCTACTGGAGCGGTTGCCGCCTATGGTAAGTTTTTGGGCTGCTGCGTTTTTTGTGGTCCGGTTTATTTCCCTGCGTGAAATAGAAGGCCAGCAAGAAGAAAAATTCAAAGCCTTGTTCGAGTATGCTAACAATGGCATCATTCTGGCCGACTCAAACGGAATAATAGCCATGTCCAATCCTGCTGCGGAAAAGCTGTTTGGATATGAACCCGGCGAAATGTTGGGTAAAACGGTGGATATCCTGATACCCGCCCGCTTGGAAAGTCGGCACAAACAACACCGGGAGCATTACCATCAGAATCCTCAGCCGCGCAGCATGGGCATCGGGATGGACTTGCAAGGCTTAAGAAAGGATGGTACAGAATTTCCGGTGGAGGTTAGTTTAAGTCCATTTAAGGGTTCGGAAGGAGCATTTGTCGTAGCATTTGTAGTGGACAATACTTTCCGGAAAAAACACGAAAATTCAATTTTACAACAAAAACAAGAACTCGCCGCGCTTTCTGAAGCATTACAGCAACTTAATGAAGACCTGGAAAGTAAAGTAACGGCGCGTACCGCGGAGCTGGAACAGGCCAAAAACGAGCTGGCACTGGCTTTGGAAAAGGAACGTGAACTTGGAGAACTAAAAAGCCGATTTGTAAGCATGGCTTCGCACGAGTTTCGCACCCCACTTACTTCAGTGTTGTCGTCTGCAGGTTTGGCCGGACAATACGCTGAACGTCAGGACTTTGAAAACGTTAAAAAACATACCAACCGGATAAAAAGCGCTGTAAATGGACTAAACACGATTCTGACCGAGTTTCTTTCCTTGGGGCGGCTGGAAGAAGGGCGAGTGGCCGTTAATATGGAAGTCGCAAATATTAATGATTGTGTTGGGGAGGTCTATGAAAGCTTGAAGAGTCTTCTTAAGCCAGGGCAAACCTTTGAGCACCGGCACGAGGGTAAAGCTACCGTACAAATGGATTGCAATCTTGCCAAGAACATCCTTGTCAACCTGATATCCAACGCCATTAAATATTCGCCCGAAGGCGCCCCTATATTAGTCGAAACATTGTCAAACGCAAAAACAGCCCGTATCAGCGTTCGGGATCGGGGCATAGGCATCCCTGAATCAGAGCAAAAATATCTGTTCGACCGTTTTTTCCGGGCGAGCAATGCCGTGAACAGCACACAAGGCACCGGACTTGGCCTTTATATCGTACAACGATATGCAGAGATGATGGGAGGGAAGGTTGGGTTTGAAAGCGCGGTAGAGGAAGGAAGTCTGTTTTGGGTGGAATTTGAACAGAATCAGGAAAAATAAATTTTGAAAAAAACGTACATTGCCTTATCGTTGCATTCTAAAATCAGGCTACTATGTTAAATTAGTATGTTTTATGGAACAATTGCACAATTCAAATAAAGATATCAACAAGGCAGGTCAAAGTACCGATCCGGCAGATCCCGCCCCTGATGCAATTTCTAATGATAAACATGAGCGCCGTTTTAAAAATGGCCTGTTGTGGATAGGCGCCGGTGCAATCACCCTGGTATTAAGTTTTGGGATCAATTTTTTATGCTTTCAATGTGGCGTAGATTTCCATATACCCATGTATGTCCTGACCAGTTTAGGGGCACTTTGCCTTTTGAAAGGGATGATGAATATTTTTTAAGGGAGCACTAGTTTTCCACAGCGGATAATGGTGGATTATGTGCGGGTGTTTCAATAGGGCTATCTTTGTGTTTTTTCAGAGAAGATGCCCTACGTTTCAGCAGAACAAGCCCTTCAAATCATTCAATCCGGACAGCGTGTTTTTGTGCATGGCAGTGCATGTACCCCAACTTTTATGCTCCGGAAATTGGCCGAACAGGCACCGCGTTTGCGCAATGTTGAATTGGTTTCCATCAGCCTGTATGGTGATGTTACGCTCGATAAACCCGTGTATCATCCAAATTTTCGTTTCAATTCTCTTTTTGTTTCGGGAAGTATCCGGCAGGCAGTGAACGAAGGGCGTGCGGATTATGTGCCCGTGTTTTTAAGCGAGATCCCGGAATTGTTCAAACGCGGCATTATACCCCTTGATGCGGCCATCGTACAAGTTTCAGAGCCAGACAAACACGGCTATTGTTCCCTCGGGACTTCGGTGGACGTTGCCCGATCTGCGGTAAATGCAGCCAGACAAGTCATCGCGCAGGTAAACCCACAGGTGCCTCGTACCCATGGCGATGGCATGATACACATCAACAGTTTTAATGCCATGGTACGGCATGAATCCCCGCTCCAGGAAGTAAATTTTGGAGGAGAATTGAGTGTAGCAGAAATTCAAATCGGACACAACATAGCCGAATTGATTGATGATCGAAGCACGCTCCAAATGGGCATTGGCTCCATCCCGGATGCAGTATTGCGGAGTTTGCAGCAGCACAAAGATTTAGGCGTGCACACCGAAATGTTTTCGGATGGGTTGATAGATCTGCTTGAAAAAGGCGTCGTAACGAACCGGTATAAAAAAATCCATCCTGGAAAAACAGTGACTGCCTTTGCATTGGGTACCCGGCGTTTATACGATTATGTGGATGACAATCCTGCAGTTGCTTTTTTGGACGTTGATTATGTGAACGAGACTGCGGTTATCCGTCGCAACAAACGAGTGGTGGCCATCAACAGCGCCATTGAGATTGACATTACAGGTCAGGTTTGCGCAGATTCAATTGGCACATATCACTATTCCGGTGTGGGCGGACAAATGGACTTTATGCGAGGCGCGGCACTTTCGGATGGTGGGAAGCCCATCATTGCGTTTACCTCACGCACCGCTAAGGGCATTCCACGTATTGTGCCAATGCTCAAACCCGGCGCAGGGGTTGTTTCCACCCGCGCACACATCCACTACGTTGTAACCGAGTATGGATCGGTATTTTTGTTTGGCAAGAACCTGAGAGAACGCGCCAAAGCCCTGATATCTATTGCCCACCCTGAGGATCGGGAAACGCTGGAAAAGGCAGCAGCCGAGCGGTTTAAAGAGTTGCTGCTCTCCTAGATCGTGGATATGAAGCCTGACAATTGCTGCTACTGATTATTCAAGGCCTTGGTTCTTACCTGAAGTATAATGTCCGCACCAATTTGTACACCTCGAACCAAACTACACTTATAAAACCCGCCAAAACGCAGGCGCCCAGAGCAAGTCCCGAAAGTGCTTCCATTTGAAACAGACCTGTTAGAAAGGGGATGTACAATATGGCCAACAGCATCGCTACAGACAAGCCTAAAACAATCGGCAGCATCGCGTTTTTATACCGAAGGGTTCTGTGCAATGCATAATCAAAAGAACGGTTTGCCAAGGTTAAAAACAAATTGGCCGACACCAAAGTGGCAAACACCATGGATCGCACACCTGCTTCACTTTTCCCTTGCCCAATAGCAAAATGGTACATCCACAACACGCCTATAGCAATGACAAGTCCTTGCAACAGACTTAGCATCAATTCATTCCATGAAAAAAGTGGGCTCTTGCCCGGACGGGGTGCTTTGTGCATCAGGTTGGGTTCAATGGGCTCATTTTCAAAGGCAATGGCTGCCGTGGGGTCCATCACCAATTCCAGAAAAATGACGTGCAAAGGCAGCAGAATATGAACGTAAGGCCAGCCAAACAACAGCGGCAACAGTACGATCAGCACAATTGGCAAATGGATGGAGATGATGTAACGGATTGCTTTTCGCAGGTTTTCGTAAATGCGACGACCCATTCGGACAGCGGTAACCATCGCGTCCAGATTGTCGTCAAGCAATACCAGCGAGGCCGAGTTTTTGGCTATTTCCGTGCCCTTTTTACCCATGGCCACTCCAATCTGAGCAGATTTGAGTGCCGGCCCATCATTTACCCCATCCCCGGACATGGCCACGGTTTCACCATTTGCTTTTAGTGCGTTCACAACCCGGAGCTTTGCGTCGGGGAACATCCGGGCAAATACCGTGATCTTTTTTACCGTCTCGCGCAGCGCTTCATCACTTAATTTCATAATTTCCTGGCCTGTCATCACCGTTTCCCAGGATTTCAAGCCCGTACTGGCGGCGATATTTCTGGCGGTTTCAACATGGTCACCGGTGATCATCATTACCCTTATTCCAGCTTGGTAGAATTGTTTGAATACTTCCGCAACGTTTTTTTTGGGCGGATCAAAAAAGGCAACCAAGCCTTCAAATTTCCATGGATAATCGTCCTGCTCAATTGGGAAAACGGTGCCCTGTAGTGTTGCACTCGCTACACCAAGTACACGGTAACCCTTTCCGGCCATTTCCTCGGTTTTGGATAAAATTCGTTCTTTCAAAGATCCTTTAGTTTTCGAAATGGCCAACAAGCGCTCCACAGCACCCTTGCAGGCAATGTGGCGTATTCCGTCTTTTTCCCAAATATGTGTCATCATCGGAGGCCGGCCAGCGAGCGGGTATTCTTTAATCAAGTGAAAACCCGTCCGTGGATCCTTTTTTGAAGGATTTTCGGCCATTTGAAACGCTAACAGGGCCTTTTCCATGCTGTCAAAAGGTGCAGGCTCACTTGCCCAAAGTGCGTATTCCAGCGTACGGCCAAGTCCTGAAAAGTCGCTTACTTCCGCAATCGACATTTTGTTTTCAGTTATGGTGCCTGTTTTGTCCAGACAAATTACGGTGGCCGACCCAAGGCTTTCCACGATGCTGGGCCGCTTGGCAAGGATACCAAATTTGATCATCCGAAAGGCGCCCAAACCCATAAATGCACTAAATGCAACGGGAATTTCCTGTGGTAAAACGGACATAGCCAGGGTGAGCGAAAAGAGCAAAGCCTTCCAAAAATCATTTTCAATCCAAAAATTCAGCACAAATACCAGCGCAAATGCCAATCCTCCCAGGATGGCCATCCGTTGCACAAACTGTTTGATCTGGATTTGTAAGGGGGTTTGCTCAATATCTATAGAATCTATGGATTTGCCTAATTTGCCAAACTCGGTGTGCAGGCCTGTTTTAGTGACTTTGAACAACCCTTTACCGGTGACAACCGTAGTGCCCTGGAAGATCTCGCTGCTCGTTGGCTCATGGTTTGACACCAGTTTTTCCACTGGCATGCTCTCTCCGGTAAGCAGCGATTCATCCACCAACAAGTCGTTTTGTAGCTGGAGTATGCCATCGGCAGGGATGCGTTCGCCTTCTTCTATGCTCACAAGATCTTCTGGAACCAGGTCTTCCGGAGGGAGATTTACCCAGTTGCCGTCTCGCAGCACCTGAACTTGCGCGCGGGTCAATTTGCGCAAGGCGTCCAGCGCACGTTCGCTTTTTGTTTCCTGATACAACTCGATGCCTGTCACAAAACCGATAGCAACAACCATCATAAAGGCCTCAGTGAAATCGCCGATAAGAAAGTAAAGTACCGTGGCCAGGGAGAGCAAGAGAAACATCGGCTCCGTCACGATGCCCCGGACACGGTTAAAAAAAGGATGTTTTTTCGCGGGATCTACTTCGTTTTTGCCAAAAATCTGACGCTGGTTTTTAGCTTCATCCGTTGTCAGCCCGCTAAGAGAGGCTGCGGAACCCAAGGGCTGCATTTGCTCCCAGTCAAGGTCTGAATTATTTGGATACATGTAAATCTTGTTGGAAGGCTCGTAAGGTTTTGAACCTTGAAAGATTGCGACAAGACAAATTTCGAAAAATTTATCAAGAAGCGTAATCAATCTCTGGCGCCAACAACCGCTCCAACACTTTGATCAGATCCTGCGTAGATAGGATACCGACCAGTCGGCGATCGCCTTCTATAACCGGGACCGCATGAAAGTGATTGGTTTTGAATATCCGCAGTGCATCTTCTACCGTGTCAGTTGGTGTCAGGCACACCAAATGTTCGGTCATAACTGCGCTTACCAATATGGTGTGAAGCGACCGCACATTGTTCCGTTCAGCCTGTTCATTTCCGTACAACTCGCTGATAATGCGCAGATAATCGGTGTAGCTGATAATGCCGGCAAGTTTGCCGTTTTCAACAACCGGAATATGGTGGAAACCGTGCTTTTCAAAAATGCTCCGTACGGTTTCAAGGTTGTCATCGGGGGCAACCGTGGCTGGCTTTCGGGTCATGATTTTAGAGATCGGTGTGGTGTTTTGCATAACGATATGATTTAGCTCCTCACAAAGGTGTTCAAAAGGCATAGACATAGTGGATGATGAAAGTCAGGGTGCTGGGTGACTTACATGGATTTGCCCTTCTCCAAGGTATGCAGGTATAATTCCTCAACCAACAACCTTGCCCAGGGCGTTTTGCGCAAAAATTTGAGACTGGAACTGATGCTAGGCTCATTTTTGAAGCAATTGATTTCTATCCGATAGGCCAGCCCTTCCCAACCATAGGTGTCTAATAAGTGCTTTAATATGGCTTGCAAAGTTTTGCCGTGCAGGGGGTTGTTGAGTTGTGGATCCATAGTGCGGGTAAAGATAAGGCTGTTTTCTTTTGGGCATTGGGCGGATTCAACTTGCTTTCATGTCAAAAACACCACCTTTTTTTCGTGCTCCAAACCAAGTCGTCTGCTCAAAATACCCTCAGAATTAGCATATCCTACCACCACTTCATTGGCCAGTTTTATCATCAAATCATTTCGGACGGCAGCGGTGTCTGCCGAGGCGCGTTTTACGCTTTCACTAAAAGGTGTGATGATGAGTAACCTTTTCTCTTCCAATGCTTTTTGGATCTCCGGCTCCCAGGTTCTTTTCAGTCCCCGTGCCAGGGCCATGATGACGGGTTGTTTTCCTTTTAGGAGATAGTGTAGCACGTCCTGCTCCAGCGGGCTGTGAAAACCGCTGATGACGCAACGACCTGCCTCCCGCATCTGAATAGCCCAATCATAGCATTTCAACACCGCATCTGCCGGGACTTGGCGGGAGCAGAGAAAGGTGGTTTTGGGCTGTTCCAGAATGGACAGGTTGCCCATATACTCTTTTATAGGGTGGTCACGATTGCTCATCTTACCGTTTGAATGGTTCAACATTTGGCTATGGCGCGGACGGTCTTTCATCTCTCCGTTGGGTTTTCGTTTTTGGAGTCGAGCGCTTTTTTTACTGCTTTGTCAAAATCGCTTTCGAAATGTCTGTCCTGCACAATTTTGTATTTTTCGTACTCTTTTTCAGCGTGTTCGAGGGCCAATTGGTGCGATATTTTTCCGGCATGGTTCAAAATGTCCCTATCGTTCAAGGTCAGAAAACCATTCAGTTTTTCAATCCAGTCATGCATGTACATGGGAATCCGCCGCATGGCTTGGCCTTCGGCAAATACCAGATATTGTTCCACGAGATTGTTTAGGGCCGCGAGCTCTGGTTCCGCGAGATAATTTTTGGCTATGCCGACGTCCTGTTTCCGGGGTTTTGCACCGCGCCAACTGGTCAGACCCATGTTTGGTTTGCTGCTGTCGGCCCGGCCGGCAATGATTTCGGCGGCTGTTTTGCCGGTAATTGCCCAGTGCATTTTGTTCTGGACGGTCTGGAAAAACAGGATGCTGGTCTCCAAGGTCGGGTCGTAATCAGTACTCGTGGCGTAGATGTCGGTGATTTTTTGATAAAAACGCCTTTCCGAAGTTCGGATGTCCTGAATGCGTTTGAGCAGTTCTTCAAAATAATCAAACGGCAGGTTCGGGTTTTTTAGCCGTTCATCATCGAGCACAAAACCTTTTACGATGTATTCTTTGATGTGCCGCGTAGCCCATTGTCGAAAACGGGTAGCGACTGCAGATTTTATCCGGTAGCCAACTGAAATGATGGCATCCAGATTGTAGAATTTTTGGCTCCGCTCCACCATGCGTTCGCCCTCTTTTCCAACTTGTAAGAAATCCTTACAAGTTGCCGCTTCCTCTAATTCGCCCTCCTCAAAGATGTTTTTGAGGTGGATGGTGATGTTTTGCGGAGTTGTTTGAAACAACTCCGCCATGAGTTTTTGGGTGAGCCAAACGGTTTCGTTTTCCAACCGAACCTCCAATTTGGTTTCGCCCGCTTCAGTTTGGTAAATGATTATCTGCGATGCATTTGCCATTTTCTGTTGTTTTTGAACTGTTCGAGTTTTTCGAATAGTTGCCGACGATTCCTCGGTAACTGCTTGGATTTTAGACGTTCAAGTGCTCGCTTGCCTCACTCCTCCTCCCCACTCCCGCGCCTCATGCGGTATCGGGTGTTTGTCTTTTATGTCTCCCTGAGGTTTTCGGATTGAGTGCTTTTTTTACGGCTTTGTCAAAATCGCTTTCGAAAAGTCTGTCTTGAACGATGCGGTATTTTTCGAATTCGCTTTCGGCAAATGCCTTGGCTATCGCTTGGGTCACCTTGCCTGCGTTGCCTAAAATTTCTTTTTCGTTGAATTGCAAAAAGGCGTTCAACTTGCTTGCCCAATCGTTCATGGTCATCGGGATGTTTTTTTCCGCCTGCGATTCGGCATAATCCAGATACATTGTCACGAACCTGTCGAGGCTTTTGATTTCTTTTTCGGTCAAATAATTTTTGGCGACCGACACGTCGGTTTTGATGATTTTTCCTGACGGGGCGTTTTTCCAGGTCGTCAGGCCCATATGCGCTTTTTTGCTGTTTGCCCTATTGAAAATCAATTCGGCTGCCGTGTTTCCGTGAATGGCAAAATGCAGTTTGTTTTGCACCGAGGCAAAAAAGGTTTGGGTCGTGGCATCGTCCGCGTTGTAATCCATCGCGGTGGCGTAGATGTCGGTTATCTTTTGAGTCGTACTGCTTGCCGTCGTCGGCAGTTGTAAAGAATTTCTTTACAACTGCCACTTCCCGAAGTTCTGCTTCTTCAAAAATATTTTTGAGGTGTTGCCCAATGTTTTGCTTGGTGGTTTCAAATAGCGCAGCAATCATCTTTTGCGTTAACCAAACGCTTTCGTCTTGCACCATGACTTCAATGGTGTTTTCGTTCGCCTGGGTACTGAAAATCAGGAACTCAGCGGTGCTGTTGCGGATTTGTATTTTTTTGCTCGGCATGGTTTGACGCGTGTTTTATTATTAGAATTGCTGCGAGTTGATAATCAATGAGCAAGGCCAAATGAAGAGCAAATTTAAAATACTTTGTTTTGTTTTCAAAACAAAAACACAAAATATTTTATCGGGCTGTCGCTCGGCGCTAACGGGCTACGGTTGCCCACATTCTCTTGTGAAAATCAAGTAATTATAGAGTCCAGTTGTTTAAACACTTCCTATCTATAGATCAACGTGAGTTGTCTTCCTGACGGGATCTGTCCGCATCAAGTGCGCTTTGCCCGAGTATTTGCCCTTTTGAGTGCCCGCGAGTGCAAGTACTCGGGCAAAG
>JBJXGO010000041.1:0-5573 GCA_046160345.1 Saprospiraceae bacterium | reverse complement strand
GACGGTGGCGAGAACTGGGTGCAGCTCAAATCCGGTTTGCCTACCATTGCCGTTCGCGATATTGAGATCCAACGCCGGGAAAACGACCTGGTGCTGGGCACTTTCGGTCGCGGTTTTTATATCCTTGACGATTATTCTACGCTTCGAAACTTGAAGCCTGAAACTTTTGAAAGATCAGCCAATATTTTTCCAATCAAGGATTCCTGGCTGTTCATACCCAACCAGCCCCTGGGCCTGCGCGACAAAGGACACCTGGGAAGCAGCTATTACGCTGCGGCCAATCCGCCCGTCGGGGCCGTATTCACTTATTGGCTCAAGGAGGATATTAAAACCCTCAAAGCAAAACGTCAGGAGGCCGAAAAAGCAAAATTTGAGCAAAAAGAAACCGTATATTATCCTGATATAGAAGCCCTTCGCAAAGAAGACGAGCAACCTGAACCCTATCTTTTGTTCAGCATCAAGGATGCTTCGGGCGAGGTGGTGCGCCATATAAAAGCCGAGCCCAACAACGGCCTGAAACGACTGGTCTGGGATTTTAGATACAATACGCCGGCTCCAGTGACAGGTAGGTTCACTCCTGCACCCGACCAGCTTTTTGGCGATTCGGAACTAGGCCATCTTTGCCTGCCAGGAAATTACAATGTTAGCCTTCAAAAATATGAGGATGGTGCCTTGAGCCTGCTTGCCGGGCCCGTATCATTTACGGTTAATTCATTGAACAATGCCACATTGCCCGCGACCGACAAACAGGCCTACCTTGAGTTTTGCAAAAAAGTAAGCCGGCTCCGCAAGGCCGTCAGCGCTGCGAGCATTATTTACAACGGACTCAATACGAGGCTTGGACACGCACAAACTGCCATCCAGGACATGCCTTCCGCTCCTGAAGAATTGTTGAAAAACACCTACGCGATCAAGGCGCGTCTGAATGCAGCCGGCCTGTTGCTCAACGGTGATGCCACGCTCGGTCGCCGGGAATTTGAAACAACACCCTCTATCAACGGTCGCGTAGGCCTGTGCGAAGGAGGCATGTGGAGCACCACCTGCGCGCCGCCACAGTTTTATGTAGAAAATTACGACATCGCCGCCAGGCAATTCGGACCGATACTGGAGGCACTCAAAGCCGTTGACCGTGAGATAACGCGCATAGAGCAGGGACTGGAGCAAGGCGGCGCGCCGGCTACACCGGGAAGGTGGCCGGATTGGAAGGGGTAGGGAATGTCAATTGTATTCTCCTACTCCTGCTTCGTGATCTTGCCGGAATAGACCTTGCCTGTGGGTGTGGTGGCGGTGAGGAGGTAGAGGCCGTTTCGGAATGCGGTTATATCTAAATCTCCGCCATTCAGAAAGGTTTGTTGTCTAAGTTCCTGACCCAACAGGTCTGAAATTTTGATTTTTATCTCGTGTTCTTCGTTGGGGGTTTTTATTGAGATGGTATGGGTGGCTGGGTTGGGGTAGATTTCAAGAGGAAGGGACGCGGGTGTTGAGGTGTGGGAGGATTCGGGGGAGAGTTTTACGATCCAGAAGTCTAGTGTGCCATGATTGCCAGCGACGTCACCGTCGTTTGAGGAGGTATAGCCACAAAAGACAAATCCACCGTCACTTGTCGGATTAAGATCACCAGGCACTTCTGCTTGTGAACCGCCATAAGTTTTTTGCCATAATATATCCCCGATGGCAGACAATTTCACAACCCAGACATCTGCACCGCCATCGTTACCTACAACATCCCCGTCCATTGATTCTGTAAGGATTGACAAAACATAAGACCCGTTACTCGTTTGAAAGATAGAACTTGCACCATCTTGGTCTGTGCCGCCAAGGGTTTTCTGCCATTGCAATTCTCCTTCCTGGTCAAGTTTAACTACCCATGCGTCACCCTTGCCATAAACACCAGAAACTTGACCATCATTGGAACCCGTTCCGCCAGCAACGACATAACCTCCATCCATGGTTTGACACACAAGGCCGCCATCATCTGCTCCGCTTCCACCGAAGGCCTTTTGCCATTCTATTGCTCCAATGCTGTTAAGTTTAACCACCCAATAATCAATATCACCATGATTTCCCGAGACATCACCATCATTTGAAAATGTCTTGCCTGCTACTATATATCCCCCATCAGTGGTTTGTTGGACGGAATAAGCTTCGTCGGAGCCCGTCCCCCCAAGTGTTTTCTGCCATTCAATTGCCCCTACATTACTTAACTTTACGACCCAAAAATCATATTGTCCATGATTGCCTGAGACATCTCCATCGTTTGAATTGGTATAGCCGACTACAATAAATCCACCGTCAAGTGTTTGCTGAATGGCCTGAGGTTCGTCTCCTTTGCTACCGCCCAGCGTCTTTTGCCATTGGATGGCACCAGAACTGTTCAGCTTGACTACCCAAAAGTCTGCTTCACCATGGTTTCCTGATATATCTCCATTATTTGAGAGGACAAAACCTACCAAAATATACCCTCCATCGTTGGTTTGAATAATTTTTCCTCCTACGTCTACATTACTCCCACCCAGTGCTCTTTGCCATTGGATTTCGCCATTCGAGTTCAATTTTGTCACCCATAAATCAACTGAACCGTGGTTGCCCGAAACGTCGCCATTATTGGATTGTGTCAATCCCGCTACTATGTATCCTCCATCACTTGTTTGTTGGACAGAACTTGCGATATCGAAATTACTCCCACCAAGGCATTTTTGCCACTGGATGTTGGGTTGTGCTGAGGCCGCGGCTATATAGAGTAATAATATGGATGTGATTATAAAATTGTTCATTTGCGGTAATTTTTGACTCGAAGGATGATTCGAAACCGTCCCAATTATTTTAGATTGCAGTAAAAAAAGTGTTTGCTGGCATTCAATCAGCCTTAATTGTTTTCAGTATCTGAGTTTCACCGTTTGCCTCGATCCGAAGCATGTAAAAGCCTCTGGGTAGCATTTCCGTTGAGATTGAAATGGGATCAGAAACTGCTTCAAATTGGTGCTCTATAACGACTTCCCCATTCAAGGAAAGCATTTGAAATTTAATAGGCAATCTTTTTACAAAACTTGGAGGTAAAAACACATTAAGGATGTCCTTGAACGGGCTTTGCGCTTTAATTACTTCATTAAGGCCACAATTAATACAGGTTTGCGATTCATTTCCTGAGGGGGTAAAGCCATTTGCCATTTCAGCAATAAGGGGAGTTATAATATAACTCGGGTTCCAGGGTTCAGAACTATCAATACATATTTTTACTTTATCAGGGTTCTGTTGAAGGGTTACCTCCACTTTGCCAACTGTAATGTAGTTGATTTCATCCTTATATTGTCGAACGACGAAAGAGTAAGAGCCAAACACTCTAATAATAGGTATTGCCCATGTGGGATATTTAAGCTCAGTTCCCAAAAAGGATTTGGCAACTGCCATCATAGGGCCGTCGTAATTTACTCGCTTTATAACCGGATATAAATTTCCATTTTCCGTGTTCGTCTTGAATTCATACAAGGTTGATGCAGAAGCAAATTCGTTAAAATTCTGAATTTTGAAACCGACCCAATTGTAAGCTGGATAGTCAATCTCAGGACAAACCCCTGGTACAGTTACAGGGTTAATTGGTGTGAGGCCAGCGATTGTTAGATCAAGAATAAGTTCAATGTGGTCAATAGTTGCCGTTCTTTCGCTGACCTCGCCATTTGAACAATTGGTTGCAATGACAAACCTGTACGTTGAACCATATTGAGCATTTGAAAAAGTATATGAAGACCCAGAAAGGTTGTAAATGGTATCCACAGACACCCATGCGTTAGTATAAGTGTCGTTTTTTAAGATAACTAAAGTCTGTGTTGCGCTTGGCCATGCTGGCTGCCATATCAAATTAACAAAGTTAGTTCCAGCATTTGTTACATGAAAACTGTCAGGTGCAGGGGCGTCACAACTTTCTACCGTTGCCGAAGTGTCCTCAAGAAATGTTCGCTCGGTTGCAGAAGAGAGCCCTGCAATGCCAGAAATAAGGGTGCAAATGAGCAGCAAGAAGATAGAATTTTTAGCCATAATCAAGGTGTTTTGTTAAGTAATCCAAAAATATTGGTGTAAAGGTCATTCCTTCGGCCTGAAAAAATTCATAACACTTTTTGGCAAGTATTCCACAAAGAAGAAAATCATGGAGCAGACCAACTTGATCGAACTGATCCAATCTTTAAAACCAAAGGAAAAAGATCAAATCCTACAATTTGCTTCCCTTGCATTCTTCAACAACGGAAGGATGAAGGCTCAGGTCTTTCCGCTGCTTGAACTTTGTTTGAGTCATAAGTGGGATGACCCCCAGCAAAGATTGAAAAAAAAGGAAGTATTCTTTTTTCTTTTCCCAAATCAAGAATATGTGGAGGGCAAGGTGGAAAAAGTAATGGTGGAAGCCCACAAAGTTATTCGCGCATTTTTGCTGACACAAAACTACTTTCAAGAAGAAAATGGGTTTCATCAGGATTTTGACTTTTCCGAAATCGTCCGTAAGCGAGGTTTCATAATTCGTCATCAACAATTAATCAAAAAACTTCAGAAAATTCAGGAGGAATCTCCTTGGCAAAACCGCACTTACTTTCATCGCCAATTCCTCCTAGAATACGCGGTATACGAACAGGAATGTTTGCAAAATCAGACCCGTGGCGACCTCAATGTCCCAAATGCACTAGAGGCATTAGAAATGCACTGCCAACTTAACCGGCTGACACTAATTAACCATTTCCTTGTGCAGCAAAAGGCAGCCAATGTTTCTATTCAAGAACCTATTAAAACAATATTGTACGAAAACTCTGTCCCTAAAAGGTATTTGGAAAAATCCTCGCTGCTTAAGATCAACTATGAAATTTTCAGCATGTTAAAAAGGGAATATGTTGAACCATCTGATGTTCGATCGCTTTATGACTTATTACTGATGCACGAGAAAGACTTGGATCAAGAAAGTCTTCGAAAATTCTATGCATATTTGCGGAACCTCTGTGTGTTAGTGTCCAATATATTCTTAGATAACGAAGAAATTCGAGTCACGCTGTTTGATCTTTATCAAGACAATTTGGAGCGCGGATATCTCCACTTTGAAGGGAAATTACACCCAAGTACATATTTGGCAGTTTCTCTAACCGCAGTAAGAGTGAAAGAAGTTGAATGGGCGATTGGATTCATTGAAAAGTACAAGGACGAAATCATGGGAGATAATGACCAGCAAGACATCTACCATTTCAACAAGGCGCTCTACTTGTTTGGAATGGGTCGTTTTTCAGATTGTTTAGATAATATTCCTTTTACCTCCCCATTTGTTGATTACCTACTTATCGGGAAACGATTAGAGTTAAAATCTCTGTACGAATTGCAATCTGAGCTCCTTTCTTACAAACTTGATGCATTCAAAATGTTCCTTAGTAGGACCTCCCCCAAGTTACTTTCAAATACACAGAAACAGTTAAACGTTGACTTTGCAAATCTCCTCACCCAAATTAGCACTTCCATTAAAGGCGACCAAAAGCGGGCAGACAGGGTCATCTCCCGCATCCAAGGAAAAAAACAATCCGCCGAATGGCGCTGGCTCCTAGAAAAAG
>JBJXGO010000040.1:0-37679 GCA_046160345.1 Saprospiraceae bacterium | reverse complement strand
CTGAAAAACCTTGAGCCCTTGCTGCTATTAAATCCAGGTACGCTGTTTTTATCACCGAAAATCCGCTATGATTCAAATTGTGGTAATTCGGCTTTTGGTTTTTACTCCCCTTAACTTAATGGGGTTGGGCGGGAGCTCGCAGGAAAGGATGTCAGGATTTGAATGTATAGGCCAATGTAAAGGAGTAGGGGCCTTGTTTGCGCTTAGGTAGCTGCAGGTAAAAAGGCTGACGAAAAGGAAAAGAAATTTAATTCGCATAAATCTGTGTTTATTTTGCAAGCAACTTTTGAAAATTTGCGGCAAGTAAGGCAGCAAGATAAAACTCCCGGCCTCACTTGGGCAGAATGTTGATAAACAAAAGACGCCTAGGTTAAAAACTGGGGCAAATTTATTGGGGTAGTTTTTTTAAAAAAAGGACACTTTTGAGCGTGTTTCCAAGTTAAATATTATGACAAACACCAATTTGTTAGAGGTCATCAAGGTACTACATATTAGCAAAAGGCAGGAATTTGGACTTTTTTTGACTTCTTCTCTGTTTAATAGAGCAAGAAACGCTCAAGAGATTGTATGCTTGTACAAGATAATTTTAGCGGCAGCCCCAGATTTTTCCAAGGAAACGCTTGAAAAGGAAGGGGTATATTTCAAAGTTTTCTCCGAGGGAACCATTGAACCAAGGAGATTGGAGAGATTGATTTCTGAACTGAGCAAACTTTTGCAAACCTATATTCTGATAGACCAATACCTTTTGGAAACTACCTTTGAAGCACAACAAATTAATTGGGCCAGGTGGCTGCGGGTAAATGGTCTTGCCATGGATTCTCGGAAGGTCTTGCTAAAATTGAAAAACAAAAGCGACTACAGGCAAACAGAGTCCTTAGAGCGATATCGCAGCGATTTTTTGGCGGCTGAAGAAGAACATGAGTGGAAATCAATGGACAATCAGTTCAGCGGAGATATAGGCATTCTCCAACTAATGGATAGCCTTGATCTATTTTATTACAATTACCGTATTGAACTTGAGAACCGCTACCTTGTGCAACAAACAGGGGCGCATTTGCCAGATTTGGAGGCAAAGCAGAATGGGCTGGGTTATTACCAAGGAGAAAGTGTTCTATTACAGATTTCTCAAAAAATCAATGATTTTTTGAGAGAAAAACTGCGCTCGGCGGATGAACTAAGGGCATTGGTTAAATTTTTACATGAAAATGAAGACGCTTTCCCATTCCAGACACTCGTCCAGTTTTACACCTACTTGCGCAATGCATGCACAGTGCTAATCAATAATGGTAGTTTCGACCTGGTCCCGGTTCTCCTTGAAATTTACAAAGACAATTTTGAACGCGGGCACTTTTATACAAATGGTGAAATTACCTCGACGCTCTATTTGAATTTGGTGCATCTGGCAACAAGGGCAAAAGAATTTGATTGGGCCAGGCAGTTCGCGGAAAGCCATAAAGGGCGGATTGTGGGGGGCGATCCAGGGAAGTTTTTCTACCTTTTC
Source organism: Saprospiraceae bacterium (assembly GCA_046160345.1). GTDB lineage: Bacteria > Bacteroidota > Bacteroidia > Chitinophagales > Saprospiraceae > M3007. Next base: position 36,178 of record JBJXGO010000040.1, on the reverse strand, counting down.
AATCTTTCGCTTTGTTTTTTTTCGGAAGGTTATTTTGAGCAAGCGTTGAACTCCTTGCCCGAAGCCCCCTCCAGTTCACACTATCATCACATGGTTCGCCGCTTGGAACTCAAGATACTCTACGAATTGCAATCGGATTTACTACTGTATAAAATAGACGCTTTCCGAAAATTCATCATGCGAACAGCCATCAAGACCATCGCCGCCAACCTCCGAACCATGGACCTCAATTTCCTCAACATCCTCACCCAACTCAGCCAATCCCCACTAAAAGACAAAGCCCGTTCAGCCCGTTTGCTCAGCCGTATTGATGGTAAAAAACTCCTCGCCGACCGCCCATGGCTGATCGAAAAGGCAAAAGAATTGGGGTGATATATTAACCTATTCGAGGCCTCGTTTTTGGAACCCCCTTATTTTCTGTCCATTTTTTAAGGTCGCTTTTTGTCGCAACAGCGCAAAAAAGCGACTTTTTTGTTTGTGCTGAGTAGCGTTCTCAGCTACCAACTTCCCATTTTTTTTTGAAAACCCCAAATAAACTGTCCTTTTCCGACCGGAAAGGGGAGGCACACCTTTGTCCCAGCACTGCAATTCAGCAGCGCGACAAATTCAATCATTCTTTTTCATACTTAAACTTTCATCAACGTGAAAAAATTAGCTTACGCCTACTGCAAAGGCTCACTGTCAGATGATCTGTAGTAGGGCGTCCAAATCTTATCCCAATCCAAAAAGTAAACATAAAAACTACTTTTCACAATCATTTTTTCACACACAAAAACACTTAAATTATGAAACGACTTTCGTTCAACAGAACGCTCTTGTTGAGCATCTTCATGACATTTTTTGCCATGAATGGCTTTTGCCAAGTTCTTCCAAGTTGTTGGGATTTTGAAGAAGGGTGTAGCGACCCAAGCAATTCGTTTTTCCTAGGCTGCATTGCCAACGCTCAATCTGCCAGTGGCACACCAGACAATGCTGGTAGCCCATTTGTCCCTCCATTCGCTGGTTCAAAGTATGCCCACATGTACGCAAACTATTGCTTTACGGAGCCGAGCAACCCAAATACATTTCATGCGGAGGGGATAATTCTTCAGGGCAACTTCATTGCAGGTGTGCCCGTAAAAATCACTTTTGCCGCTAGAGGCTTGCCATCGCCCAACGAACTGAAGGTTATCTTGGTAAACAACATGCCCAATATTGGTGGTCCTGGAGGTGAGCCAGGATGTCAAAATACGCTTGATATTCTTCCTGAAATACCTGCAAATAGTGAGACAATGCTTACGCTTGCTGGGGCAGCTATCCCCAACAATGCATGGGGCACTTTTACAATCAACTGGACTCCTTCTTCCAATTTTAACCAAATATGGTTCAGGCCTAAAGCCACGTCGCCAGCCCCTAACGGAGAAGCCTTTACTCATCTGTATTTGGATAAGGTATGTGTGGAAGACCCCTGTCAAACACCTACTTATTCCACCTCGGTCTGCCTTTATCCGGGGAGTTCAAACGTGGTTGTCAGCATTAATGGTGGCGCAGTATTACAAAATCAGTGGAGACTTTTTAAGGCAATAAGTTGTACGGGTGGAACCGGTTCTGCAAATCTTGGCCCGCAAGTGCCTATAAGCTGGCTTAGCAATACCAGCTTTACCCTGCCTTGGAGATCGGATTGCTATCTTTTAGTATTTAGCCCTGGAAATCCTCCCGGATGCCCCCCACAAGCAGATCAAGTGTTTTTGATCAATACCAGAAATGGTGTGGGTGTATGCCAAGGGCCCTGCGATGATTGGGTCTTGGATTTGTCCATGGAACCTTGTCAGATAGCATATTTTTCGGTTCTGCCAACCGGTTCTTCTGGCCTACAATCTGCCACAACATTTACTTTTAAGCTGGATGGGACAGAAGTGCAAACGGGTTCTGTATCCGACTATACCATCCTACTGATGGGGCCTAACGGGTTAGCAAATGGCTCGCATACAATGTGCGTTACTGTTTACCAAACAGGCTGCCCACCCATTGAGCAGTGTGTTTCATTTGACATCAAGTGCTTCCAAGGCCCTGGGAGCGATCGTGACAGCGTAAGAAAAAAAGAAGGAACCGCACTTCGAATTTCTAATCCGTCGTCTGGGTATATCTGGATGTCTCAATCCCTAGAGCATGCAACGGCAAATCTATATTCAATACAAGGAGCAATGCTGAAGTCTTTTGCTCTCAATGGGACAGATCGTTTGGATGTTTCTGATATCGTTACCGGTCAATACGTTTTGACTGTACAAGGTCAAGACTTCTTTTTGTCAAAATTTGTGTTGATTCAAAATCAAAATTGATTCTCCCTTCTTAAATAACTCTTTGTGTTTATTTTCCCCCAGAAGGCGCGGCGCAATGCCGCGCCTTCGCTTTATCCGCCAACAAAAAAGCCACGACCCCGTACCCGGGATCGTGGCTTACAATATGTTCAATGGATTTTTTTTACTCAGATTTGACCACTTTCAAGGTCTGCACTTCGCCGTCCGCTTCGATGCGGAGCAGGTAAAAACCAGTGGAAAGTCCTTCTGTGGACAAGGAGTATTGCTCCTGACCACCCGTGAAGCGTTGGTCGAGGACTTTTTGGCCGCTGAGGTTGAAAAGTTGAAGGGATATTTGTTGGGCAGCGGACGCCGGTAAGAATACTTCAAGCACCTCTGAGAAAGGGTTGGGGGAGGCACTGGCTGTTCCGCTCGAGGTGGACGAAAAAGCAACTGCTTGGCCTCTCGTAGGGTCGGAAGGACGGAACTCGAGCACGTTATAGGCCTCAATTTTATACCCAAAGTCCGATTGGGTAACATACAAGGAACATTTTCCGCCTCGCAGGGTCTTCCCCTCCTTTATCTCAAAATCAAAGCCCAGCGCCGTGTTTGACTGCCCACCAAAGTAGCGCTGGGTCAAAAGACCCTGGCGCGGCGGCTGGGCGGAAATCCACGCTCGGCGGACTAAAAATTGAATGTAGTCTGAAACCCGCTGGATAGTTTGAACATACATGGTTTTACGAAAACAAATTGGGCTAATGGTTTGATTTATTTAGAGCGTCCTCCTACATTTGCTCGCAAGAATTCAATCCGAAACCAAGATGCCTTCGACTCCAAATGCTCAAACAGTTGTGCCCCCTGAATGCTTCTTGCGCCTGCACGAGTGTTCAGGGGACATTTTACATTGTGAGCGTGGCTGCCAAACAGCCGAGTTTAGTGCCCGGTTGTCAGCTACGCTCACATTCAATGCAACATAACTGAAAAAAAATGAAAAAACTATTATTAATCAGATTACTTCTGACGTTTTTTACCGACTACGCATTTGCTCAATGTGGCGTGAACGAAGTAGAAGTCAGGGTCGAGATCACTACCGATGTTTATGGGGGCGAAACTTATTGGACCTTGACCGATATAATAGGCACGGTGGTCATGCAAGGTGGCCAAGGAGGTGTTTACCAAAACAGCAGCAGCTACGTAGACAGTATCTGTGTTTCTACTGACGGTTGCTTTTTCTTTGAGATCTATGATACTTACGGGGACGGGATTTTTGCTCCTAACGGGTATAAGCTCTATGTGAACGAAATCCTTGTTTCCAGCGGTGCCGATGACATTAAAAGTTATGCCGCAGTAATTGCAAGTTGCCCGAATGCGTGTAACATGACACTTAATGCGCTGAATGATCTTAATGGACACATCAATGGAACAAACACGCTGTCCGCCAATGAACTGACACAGATCAGAAATACCTTCGTCAAATTCTCGTATTGTCTCGCCGAAAGTGAGTCTATGATAGTGCTTGCTAAAAGCGTGGTTGAAAATTATGACAATCAAATCGGGGCACTTTTCACAACACCCAACACAGAATACGGCTTTTCCAAAAACCCTGCTTCTGCTCCCGGACTGGAATTAGAACGGGCAATGCTTGCGCTTCAGCAAGGGATATTCGATTATGTATTCACCCCAAATGTTTATGCAGATTATCCGCAGCACATTAATGGTTGGAAATTCAATTCATGTACTGTTTTCCCGGGATATGTTGACCCGCCAGCAGATTCATCCGAAAGCAATCAGGTACTGATCCGTGCAAATTTTGAAGACCCGGATGGGATGAACCCCTATTACGATATTAATGGAGATGGAACCAGTCATGCCCTTCGGCCTACCGGACTGTATTTATCTCCCGGCAGTGTGGCCAGTGTTACTGTACCGGATAGTTTGGTTGGCCAAGGCTATTTTGTCAGGTTGGGTTCGCATGAATGGGATCTGACCGACAGAGCTCATTTCTATCGATTGGACCGGATATCGAAAAAGTTTCCAATTGATTCAACGACGATAGCGGTTTTCAATCCGCTTGGTGGAGCGATTTCGGTTCTTGTTCCCTTCGGAGCCAATGATGGCATTGTCAATGTCAGCGTGAGCAACGGTGTGGAAGCCCCTTTCTATTCGCTGAAGTCATTTTATGAAACACCTAACTTCAACGCAGAACTGAACAAGCCTGGACCTTGGGCTGTCTTTGAAACAGACAATGTGATGTTCACCATTCCCAAACATTCCATTGTCCCCGGACAATATAATCTCAAGCAAGCCATGTTGGATTGGGAGTCGGCTGTACGGGGTGTCAATTCCATACTGGCCAGACAGATTATTCCCGATAAACACAATATGTACATGATCGCTGATTTGGATATAAGGTTTGGGGCGTATTCAATCGGTTACCCGATGTCGAACACACCGCTGAAATATACCGATGTGCCTGGCCCAGCTTACTTTATTGACGGCCCGGGACCTGATGATGAAGTGAATTTTCATGAAACCGGACACGCATTGGCGATGTCTAAATTTGCGGGCGAGGAGGAGGCCTTGGTTAATTTCCCATACATCATGGCCATGAATTATGGTCTGAATGTGGACTTGAATGAAGCGGTGAATTACAGCTTTGTCCCAAATACATTTGACATAGACAAAACCGCTACCCATCGGATGGTTTCTAATACATTTGGTTCGAAAAGAAATATTTCAAATACTGTAAATGACGAAGTACGCTACCAGCACAGGGGGTACGGGCATTATTTTGAGATAGTCAATATGCTTGGATGGTGCCCGCTCAGGAATTTCTGGAAGCAGGAATCCATTGACTTTGAGAATGGCATTAACCATGGCATCAATGACCAGAACATTGACAGCAGGATACTCAGAATGTCCGTTGCCGCACAAGCAGATTTGCGCCCCTTATTCCATGTTTTTGGAATTCTTCCGCAAGATTCAATTGCGCTACAAGACACGTTGGCACAGATAGGCGTTCTTCCTTCTCTCACAATTTACAATAGGTTGCAAGACTATCTCGACCTGATTCCGGAAGATAACACGGCGTTCGTCAATTACGCCCTGTCTGTTTATCCAAATCTATACACTGATGGTCCAACAGAAGCCCCTGAATATGGAGTAGGATGGCATTACCTGAAATCATTGACTTACGACGCAGCCGAAGCCCAGAACCGGACTGCTATCCTTCAATCCATCATAGACCTCTATTTCCCCAATGGTGCGCCTACGGGCAATGGAAATCCAGACGTTTGCTGCTTGCTGGACACTCTAAACATCAACATGGTAAACGAAGAAGTCATTGTAACGGGAGGCGTAGAACCCTATGGTATTTCAATAGACACAACTGGAAATGTAAAGACCGTAACAGTGGTAGATTTTGATGGGTGTGAATCTACGGTTCAATACACGATTAGCAATTTGTTGGAATTAGAAAAAGAGAATTTGCTCGTTTTTCCTAATCCTACTGATGGGGAAGTACAAATAGACTTCGGTGTCATTCAAGGACAAGTTTCAATTTCCTTATTTGATCAAATAGGAAAGTTGATTGGAACCCAAAGTGTGATGGAGACCGAATTAGTTCGTTATCGGCTTCCTGAACATAAGGGAATTTATTTCTTTAACATTACATTCTCTGACGGAAGAAATAGTTCAATAATGGTAATAAGAGTATAAATCCTATGGAAGTTTACGACGAAAACCTCAGCATCAAAGCGGCCCTTGCTGAACTCTTCAGGCGCTTTGGCTTCCCCGATGATGCCTACACAGCGAAATGGTTTGTCGTGGGGGTTGGAAAATTTCTCATTTCATTGCCGAATATCCCGAGCCGGGTCCGGGTAGCAAAGTTTCACGACATTCATCACATTCTGACAGGTTATCCGGCCAACTGGCGGGGGGAGGCGCAGATCGGTGCCTGGGAGATTGCCACAGGTTGCCGGAGCTCCTTTGTAGCCTGGTTTCTTAACGGCGTCGGAGTTTTGATCGGCCTGTTTATTTGTCCCAAAGAAGTATGGCGAGCCTTCAAACGGGGATGGCGGACAAAGACCAATCTTTATTATGATTTTGATTATGAGTCGCTTATGAGGGAAACGGTCAAGGGCCTGCGGGAGCGGATTGGTTTGGCGGAGGTGTAGAACCTGCTGGTTTTTGAATGCGTTTGAATAGAAGAAAGCAATCGCTTACAACTCATAGCCAGGAAGTTTTTAGCCTCGCGTGGTGTTCCCGCTTCCTCGCCCTAAAACACCCTCCCCAGTTCCCTTACCATTGTCCAGAACCCAAAAACCAGCATGGTCAGCGCAACCAAAGCCCCGGCGAACATCAAGGCGCGGGGATGATTGTAATCCTGCATGATACGGTTTTTGGTGGCCGCGATCAGCATGATGCCCAGGGAGAAAGCAAGTATAAACCCGTTAAATGCTCCGGCGAAGATCAACACTTTAACGGGTTTGCCAAATACCGCGAATGCAAGCGCTGCGACAAGGATAAAAGCGATGATAAAATAGGGCTGTTTTTTGACGATCAAGGGATGAAAGGACCTTGCAAACGATATGGAGGTAAACGAAGCGCCCACCACCGAGCTTACCGAGGCCGCCCAAAGCACTATGCCAAAGATCTTATAACCGACATTTCCGGCAGCCAACTGAAAAACAGAGGCCGCGGGATTGCCTGCATCCACTTGTAAGCCCTTCACAACCACACCCAAGGCCGCCAAAAACAACAGCACGCGCATTAAAGACGCTATACCAATGGCCGCCAGAGCGCTGTGGTCCACTCGCCGGGTGTTTTCGGCGCCGCTTATGCCTGCATCCAAAAGGCGGTGCGCTCCGGCAAAGGTGATATAACCGCCCACCGTGCCGCCCACGATGGTCACGATTGACATGAAATCTATGGTATCCGGGAAAAAACTTTTTTGAAGCGCCTCTGCCAAAGGCGGCTGTGAGGTGATTGCTACATAAACGGTTAGGCCGATCATGACAAACCCAAGCGTTTTGGCGAACCGGTCCATCACCGTGCCAGCATCTTTTACCAAAAACAACAGTACGCTCAGCCCCGCACTGATCAGGGCGCCCGTCACGATGTCTGTGCCAAACAAAACGTTCAAACCCAGGCCACAGCCTGCTATATTTCCAATATTGAATACCAGCCCACCGCTAATGATGAGCAAAGAAAGGAAAGCGCCCAATCCAGGCATGAGCTGGTTAGCGATGTCCTGAGCGGGCATTTTGGCCACGGCAATTATGCGCCACACATTGAGCTGCGCCACCAGGTCCACGATAAAGGAAGCCAGGATAGCAAACCCAAAACTCGCCATTAACTGTGTGGTAAAAACAGCCGTTGAGGTCAAGAACCCAGGACCAATGGCAGAGGTGGCCATCAAAAACGCGGCACCATAAAACACCGAACTTTTTTTAGCATTCATGAGCGTATCGAAATGTTGTTTGACCTGAACGCCTCGGAAATACCTCTGGCAAATTCCAGCGCATGTGCCCCATCACCATGCACACAGATCGTTTCAGCCTTTACCGGAATTGCCTTGCCCTCAGCGGTTACGGTTTGTTGTATTACCATCTGCAATACCTGTGCAATTGCTTCCTCTTCCTTGTGGATCAAGGCATTGGGCGCCGTTCTGGGTATCAGGAAACCGTCGGGTTGGTAAGCTCGGTCGGCAAAAACCTCGCTGCAGGTTTTAAGGCCCAGGGATTCGGCAACGGCGATCAACATGCTGCCGCTTTGGGCATAAACGACCAGGGAAGGGTCTGTCTCGAGGATGGCGGTACAGATAGCCTCTGACAGTTCCTTATCCCTGGAGGCCATGTTGTACAAAGCGCCATGTGGCTTGACGTGATGCAGCCGGGCATTGTTATTCTGGGCAATTCCAGCCAGCAATTCAATTTGCTTTTTTACCATTTCGGTTACTGAAGGGGCGGGAAAATTCAGATTGGTCCTGCCGAAATTTTCCCGGTCAGGGAAGGACGGATGTGCGCCGATCTTTACTCTGTGCTGCAGAGCAAGTTCGATCGTTTGTTGCATGGTTTGCTCATCGCCGGCATGATAGCCGCAGGCAATATTGGCCGAGGATATCAAAGGCATCAAAAGCGCGTCGTTGGACATGCCTTCGCCCATATCACAATTTAGGTCAACTGAATAATGCATGCATCGCTTTTTGCTGTTGTAAATATAATGCTTCTGCTTCAGCAAAAGAAACAGGGGTAAATGTAATGCATTCGCCCGGGCTTAATTGTGCCACAGCGGGAAGGTCAACGGCCGCAACTTGCCCCACCCTGGGGTATCCTCCGGTTGTCTGGCAATCGTTCATGAGCAGTATGAGTTGTCCACTGGGCGTAAGTTGCAGGGTCCCTTTTGTCACTGCCGAGGAAAGCATTTCACGGGGCTCGTTCATAAGCAGCGGGTCTGCCTGCAAATGGAATCCCATCCGGTCGCAACGGTTGCTGAGGGTAAATGGCTGGGCATAGAATCTCCGGACGCTTTCGGTGCTCATCCAGTCTTGTTCCGGGCCTGGGCAGACCCGGATGCAGGATAAATGTGGCGCGGCTTGAAGCGGTGCCACCGTTCCAAACTCACTTCGATGTTCCTTGTCAAACCACAAGCCATCTTCTTTTTTAAGGGGCGATCCAATTCCGGCGCCTGGGCATACGCTTTTGCTGTTCATCCGGCTTGCAGCCTGAAAGCCACCTCTAACAGCCAGATAAGTCCTGATACCCAAAGGGTTGTATCGAATTTCGAGCACATCGTTTTTGAAAACCGCAAGCCGTTGGTACAAGGGAACATTACTTTGGTTGATCAAAGCCGTACCAGCTCCCGTCAAGGCGATATGGGTGTTTTTATTGGACTGCATGAGCAGGCCTCCCATGGTACATTCGATGGTCGCGGCGTTTTCGGTATTGCAGAGCAGGGCATTGGCGGTATAGAGCGCAGGCAGATCCATGGCGCCGCTGATCGGTACGCCGGAAGCGCGAAACCCAAACCTGCCCAGGTCTTGTATGGTGGAATATATGCCCGGTTTGAGCAGCTGGGCATCTGCCTGAGGAAGACTATCGGTCGGAATGGGAACTTCATTTTTTGTCAGGGACATCTCTTGAAACTCCTCCTTTGAGATGGCAAAAAATCGAACGGAATCGCCTGTTTTGAGTAAAAAAGGAGAGGCTTTTTCTGGGTCAAACAGGCAAAACGGCGTCCTTCCTATGATCTGCCAGCCGCCCGGTGAGGCAAGCGGATAAATGCCTGTTTGGTTTCCGGCAATGCCCACAGAACCGGCTTCCACCCTTGCACGGGGCGATGGTTTGCGGGCGGTGGCAATGGCTGCATCCAGGGTGCCGAGATAGGCAAAACCGGGCAGAAAACCCATCATGTAAACCTTGTATTCCCTCTGCTGGTGCAGCGCTATCAACGATTCAGGGCTGATTCCGTGAGCATCTGCAACCTGATCGAGGTCGTGTCCAAAAGCATGGTCGTAGCAGACCGGGATGGACACCAGATCTTTGGGCTGCGAAACCTGTGCGATCTTATTGCCCAATAATGCCTCCAAATGACTTTTTACGTATTGAAAGGGTGATCCCCCTTCACTTTCGATCTTCTCTGGCTGATAATAAACGGCAAGCGAAGCATAAGCAGGCACCGTTTCGACAAAGCCGGCAAAGGGCATTTGGTTCAGCAAATGGTTCAGGTCCAACACCTTCTGATGCAGGGCATCTTCAATTTGCTCGCCCCATTGGACCAGCAGGGCAGTTTCAGAAAGTGGAAATATTTTTGGAACCATGTTGTGCATGCGGACAGGGAGGGGGGCGCTCTTTTATAAATTTCCGGTAAAAAATCTTTGCACAAGAAACGGAGCTTGTGCCAAATGCTTTTCTGCAGGTTTGGTTTTTAAGAACCCCGATACAAGCCTCCTCAAATTGTAAAAAACTTGAATGGAGGCTAAATTCCCGCTGTAAGGTTTTAGCAGTTTGTATTACTACGAAAATATATTTGGCGATTTTTAGTAAGGTATGCTCATCTCCTTACATTTGTTTTTACAAATCCTATTATCATTGTATACCCGTCATTCCAAATGCTGATTCAAACGTGCCCCCTGTCTGTTTCGCCTTTTGTGCGAGTGTTCAGGGGGCATTTTACATTGGCAAGTTACCCGTTTACCCGCCGACAGGCAGGTAAAAGACGACAATAAAAAAATAATACTTCTGGTAGTGCTTTAACCCTGGTGATTGTGTAATTTTGCGCCTTTGTACTCGAAGCAATAAAATACCCTCAATGTAATGAGGACATTTAATTGCTTTTAGTACCATGTGGCAAAATTACAATTTCAACAGAATTAAAGCATTACCAAAAAAATAACATAAGTAAATAAAGTATGGAAACATCAAATTATCATCCTGAAGAATATTGGAGTGAAGTAGGGAAGCGCATAGAAGAGAGAAAAGGAAAAAACGTAGTAGCAGGAGACGATGAACCATACTATCGCTACAAAAGAGAGGAATTTTTGAAACTATTAAAAGAAGTAGATTTCAAAGATAAATCAGTGCTTGAAATTGGAAATGGACCCGGTGGTAATCTAGTAGAAATATATAAACTAAATCCATCAAGGTTGGTTGGAGTTGATATATCTGAAAAGATGGTAAAATTAGCGAAAGAGAAAGTATCAAAAGAAGTCGAGGTGATAAAGATAGATGGAAAATCGCTTCCGTTTAAAGACAAAGAATTTGATATAGTATTTACAGCAACGGTTTTGCAGCATAATACTGATGAAGATATGCTAAAAAAGCTAGTAAAGGAATTGTCAAGAGTTTCAAAAAGCAGGGTTATATTATTTGAACGAGTAGAAACAGAAATAGAAGGAGATGAACTTTGCCAAGGTCGGCCAGTTGAGTATTATGAAACGTTGCTAAAAGAAAGTGGGTTTAAACTAGAAAGCACAAAATATATAAACATAAGAGTAAGTTATTATGTGAGCGGGATAATAAGAAAAGGTTTAAATCGACGAGATCGGAAAGAAGGAGAAAGACTAAATTTTGTATCGGAAGTATTACAAACGATAACTTTACCAATCACAAGAATTTTAGATAAAGTAATAAAGTCAAATAAGGACATTTGTAGGATAGAGTTTGTCAGAGAATAAATACGCCTGAAAACAAATTGAGTTTTGACCCAGCGCCACTTCGGTGCGTAGTCCCGCCCTACCAAGATATCTTTCGTCGTAGCAGACCGGGATGGACACCAGGTTTTTGGGTTGCGAAACCTGTGCGATTTCATTCCCCAATAATGCCTCCAAATGACTTTTTACGTATTGAAAGGGTGATTCCCCTTCACTTTCAATCCTCTCCAGCTGATAATAAACGGCTAGCGAAGTATAAGCTAGCGTCGTTTCGACAAAGTCGGCAAACAGCATTTGGCACAGCAAATGGTTCAGGTCCAACACCTTCTGATGCAGGGCGTTTTCAATGTGCTCGCTCCATTGGACAAGCAGGGCAGTTTCAGAAAGTGGAAATATTTTTGGAGCCATGTTGTGCATGCTGACAGGGAGGGGGCGCTCTTTTATAAATTTCCGGTAAAAAATCTTCGCACAAGAAAGGGAGCTTGCGCCAAATGCTATCCTGCAGGTTTGGTTTTGAAGGACCCCGATCTAAGCCTCCCCAAATTGAGAAAAACTCGAAAACAACTTAAAAAATCGCCGTAAAGTTTGAGCAATTTGAATTTATTCAAAAAAATATTTGGCAAATCCTTGCAGGTATAAACTTTCCCTTATATTTGCTTCTACAAACCCAATTAACAATTGTATGCCCGTCATTCCAAATGCTCAAACGGCTGTGCCCCCTGAATGCTTCGTGCGCCTGCACGAGTGTTCAGGGGGCATTTTACATTGGCGGCTTACCTGTTTCCCGTCGACAGGCAGGCAACGGACGACTAAGTGAATTTTGGTTTTTAACTTATTCGTCCGTTGCGGGGAACCAGTAGTTGGTGGCAAGCAGAAAAAATGTTCCTGCAACTAAGCCCCAAATCACTGAAACAACTTGGGAAGTGATTACTGATACCTATACGTAGTGGTTCCCATAGATTTCAGCCTTATGCTTACACGAGCCAAAAAGTTTCACCTTAAATAAATTAATTATGAAATCCATTTCAATTCATTTTGTTCTTCTTTTTCTTCTCTTATCTTCAGTTTCAATCGGACAAGTCAGACCTAATTTAATTACCGACTTCAGCCCGGCTGACCGAGTAACCCTTTGCTCCTTAATGCAGGTCTACATAACCACAGATATTGTGGAAAACCATTGCGATTATGTAGCTCAATCCGGAGAAGCCGATGTTCATGATGATTTTAATTTCCTGCCATTTCACCGGGTGTACATTGAAGGCATGGAAGATTTCTTCAGGCTGAAAGGTTTCCCGCAATTTATTCCCCTTCCTGTCTGGGATGGTACCGCCTCGACACCAGTGGAATTTCAAGTTGTCGATGCCGATTGTTTGAGTACGATCTGTAATAACGGGGTGGGCGCGCAAACACCAGCGCAATATTGTAGCAATTCAATTAACTGGGGCCCTGGTTTGGTAGTGCCCGCTAATTTGACCTTACCGGTACAAGCGGGAATCAACAATGACCTCTGCGATCATACCTTTTCGCCTACCATACCAGGCGGCGCTGACGCAACTGGTTTGAGCCAGCGGCTCGAATCCCCGTACCACAACAGCGGACATGGCAGCATGGGTGGGAACATGGGGAATTTCGCCTCGCCATCCTCTCCAATATTCTGGTGTTGGCACGCGTTCTTCGACGACAGGTGGAAAGCATGGGAATGCAATTGCCCGCAATCCACAACTAAAAGTGTGGACCTGTTCATGAAAGATAATCATTATGTCATGCAGAACTACAGAGATCGTGGCGAAGAACCCAATATTGATGCGGGCCCAATGTGGCGAAGCCAGGACATTTGGGTGCGCAACCAGCCGGATGGCGGTAGCACGGACGTCCACCAAAACCCGGAATATAGCGCGAGCAACCAAGTTTATGTATATGTACGGGTGCGAAACCGCGGATGTCAACCTTCTCTTGGCACGGAAACACTATCCCTTCATTGGGCAAAGGCCGCAACGGCATTGACCTGGCCAAGCCATTGGGATGGCTCAATCACCGTACCAGCCCTTATGGGCGACGCATTACCGACGCAAACCATTCCTGTTATTCAGCCTGGCAATTCGGTTATTATGGAATTTCCCTGGTCACCACCAAATCCGGCTGACTTCAATTCCATAAACAGTGAACCTTGGCATTTCTGCCTGCTTGCCCGGCAAATTTCCGCAAACGACCCCATGACTTTCGCAGAAGGGGCCAATGTGGGTACAAACACAAAGAACAATAACAATATAGTTTGGAAAAACATTAGCGTAGTTGATAACGTGCTTAATCTGAATCTTGTAGGTGGCATTTTCAATGTGGAGAACCTACTTGGAAATGACCTTCCACATACTATTGAAATACAGCTGGATCGGAATCAAGCCTTTGCTCAAAAAGCCATTGCTGAGAACATGGTGCTCCGGGTAGATGAGGGGTTATGGAATACGATTGGAAACTCCGAAAGAAAACTCGAACATTTGAAAATTTGCAATGCTGAAAAAAGGGAATTACTGGTTACCGGATTGCCGGCCAGAATTCCTGCTCTCAAACTTGCCCCGGGACAGCGCGGGCAAATGTACCTGGGCCTGCAAACCGGTGACGCGCTGAACTTCAACGTTCCAGTTAATATTAACGTTATCCAGAAACAGGGAAACGAGATCATTGGAGGTGTGACCTATATTTTAAACCCAAGTGGCAAAGATTCTGTGCAGCAAAAGCCTCCAAAATTCATATTGAACGCTACCAAATATTGTCACCATGGCATTTTCAATTGGTATGGACGGGATGGCAAACTTATTGCCACAAAATCGCATTTCGGACTTCCCCAAGCATTAATCCCGAATGCTGATGCCAAACAATTAGAGCATGTGGAATTTCCTTCTGCCAACAACCTCGCTGCCCTGAAGTATGAATCGGTAAAAGAACGAAGGTGCCGGATTTTTAAAAACCGGAATAAATCTGTGTTCAGCCTTATAAAACTTGAAGAGCTTAACAACACGCTGTTTAAAAAGAACGATTATTTCAGAATCCTGTTCCCCGAACCGCTAAAGACGGAAAGTATCATTATGGTATTTAATCCGTTTAGTGACATCGTTCACAATTACATGGTTCGGGAAGGTAGTTCATCGGCTTCAATTATCAAACACAGATTTGTAGAAGGTGAAAATCATGTGTATCTAATTTCACAAAACATGATTATAGGTTTTGGGGTCATACAAATTTGAAATAATAAATCATGCGAATAGAAAAATTATTGCTCTTCCTTTTTTTAGGTTCTGGAACCGTTGTTTACGGTCAACTATTAAACGGGAACTTCGAAGTAAATACCATCAGGGCACGAATCTTTTCAAAGGACTCCATTGCCGTCCCCGACAATTGGTATTTTGTAAATGACCTCGGAATGCGGATTACCGATGATGCTTATGCGGGAGCGTATGCCGTGCAGCTCTGGAGTTGGTATTATGGTCAATCTAATTCCGAGTTTGTGTACGGCGACAAATTTCCTTTTGCCGGGCAACCATTATTTGAACGCCCCGAATCGCTCTGCGGTTTTTATAAGTTTACGCAGGTAAATGAAATGAATGGTGTGAGCGATTCGGGTTATGTTCAGATTTGGTTATCAAAATACAACACCATTTCGATGAAGCGGGATACTATAGGATCGGGTGTTTACTATTTTACAGCCCAAACAGGCTATACCGCATTTATCTGTCCTATAGCTTATGTGTCGAATGCAATGCCAGATACAATATTTTGTTCTTTTATTTCGAGTTTAAAAGAATGGCCTAATTGTAATGGAGATGGCAATGGGAATTGCAACTTTCTATCAATAGATAGTTTGTCTTTTACATCTTCAAATACAAGTTCGACCAAGTGTTTACCCGCAGATTTTGATGTTGAGATTTTCTCAAATCCAAGTTCTGGCAGACTAAAAGTTAGAGTACGGGATCTGAAAATGTATAAAATTTACATTTTTTCAACAGAAGGAAATTTAGTTTACCAAGATTCTCTTTTTCAACAGAAGGAAATAAATACGAGCAATTTCACTAACGGAATATACTTTGTTCAGATTCAAAATCAAGAAGGTCGTTCTATTACAAAAAAAATTATAAAAAAATAAATCTAACGACTAACTCTGCGTGGCTGCCAACCGCTCGCTGAACGCGGCGGTATGGCAGTCACGCAGAGTTAGCACCAAAGAGAAAAGCAAAAATAATTGAGCGGGATCTCGAGATAAAATATTGATCAGCAGCGACTTTTGGCGAAATCGGGCGTGCTTGGCAGAGGATAGTTCAGAGCAGTCGCCCGCAAGAACGCAGGTGGCGGATTCACGGTACAAATGCGCCAGATTTTAGATGTTGACGAGACCGTAATTGTCAGGATAATCAATGACATGCCTTATCCAACGAGTATTCATTGGCACGTCATTGAAACGGTAAATTATTCAGATAGCACGAATGTCTGTTTGAGCTAAAGATATAGACAATGAGGCAGGGTGGAAGGGCAAACACTTTCTATCCCTCCACTAAAAAGGAAAAAATCAATAACTCTAAAAAAAAACTCTATCATGTCGACACAAATCGGATTAATCCTCTCAGACCCTTACGTAACTCCAGACATAGTACCAACGCCAGGTCCTGTCGTTCCGGGAGTTATTGAAACAACCCTCATAGCCTCTTATCTCCCGATAGTTTCAGGCACCACTACTATTAACGCCGAGACATACAATGGTGCAATACCTGGTCCGACCTTCCGACTGACTGTGGGCGACACCGTGATTGTCCGGTTGATCAATAACCTTCCACATGAGACAGGCATTCACTGGCACGGAATTGAACTGTCGAACTCTGCCGATGGAACCGAGGTAACACAAAATGGAGCCCTCGGTGGCCCAATACCAAATGGTGCCGTGTCTGGCGGGACTTACCTCTATAAGTTCAAGGTCACGCGGCCAGGAATTTATTGGTACCACCCCCACCACCACAACTCCACCAACAGGGTGTTCAAAGGGATGTATGGAATGATAGTCGTCACTGACCCGGACGAGAACTCGCTTGCAGATGGTATTGTGCTTCCCCTTCCTGCTGACACCAAACAGATTGTGTTGAGCGATATCACGGTGTGCAAGACCCCAGGAACCAACGACCCCGCGACCTACCCCACACCAGCAGGGACGGAATGGTTGGGCAGTACTCCAACTGTGCAAGTAGGCCCCAATCCAACCAGTCCGCAACCAGGCCCCACGCCATTTAGCCTCTGCGAGCTTCCAACCGCAGTTGACGACCACGGCGGTATTCCAGCTACTTCCTACGCCGCTGGGGATGTTCCAAGCCTTATGATAGCGGCGGGGCGAGTCAACGAGGGGCAGACCGTGCTCACCAACGGCGTGAACGTCGGCCCACGCGCGGGTTCACCCACTGCGCCGGGAACGGTGGTAATAGATGGTATTACGACGCATGGGCTCCCTGTCCTGTCAGGACAGGGACTCCGGCTGCAAATCGTCAATTGCGCCACCACCAGATATTTCCGTCTCATGCTCACTGACGGTGCCGGAGTACAAGTGCCTTTGGTGCGAGTTGGCGGTGAAGGGGGGCTGCTCGACAACGCAGTCCTAGAAGGCCTAACCACCGTACCACCCTTAACTTTTGATCCCAAGTACGACTCCGGAGAGATACTTCTTCCGCCATCCACTCGCGCAGATGTTGTTGTGGCCATCCCTGCGGGATTAGCGGTCGGCACTGTGTTGACCCTGTGGACGCGGGACTTTGAACGACTTGGTTCGGGAGGCGGGCCGGGAGGACCATGGGCGAGGCTCCCGAGCGTTCCTGTGATGCACCTGGAGGTCACGGGTATAGTGGCCGCAGCGGCCTATTCGATTTTAGGAGGCCCCAACGGGGCCGGCGGCACCCCGCTTCGGGCAAGGATCGGATTTCCTGGTCCACTCGTGTCTTCGCTCGGAGCAGCGACACCCCCCATGCTACTCACCCCTTCGGGCTTTGTACCATCCAAGCCAGGTATGGACAACCCGGACATCGTACTGTCCAGCGGCACCCCTAGCATAAATGGTATCACGGGACACGAGCTTCATGGTGAATCCCCCGACCCGGGCTATCCCAACACGCTGCACATCGGTTCATCTCGTTACGCAGCCGCAGTAGCAGGCCGTATATTGGAGCTTACGGTCACGAACGCGACCAATGCGCACCATCCCTTCCATTTACACGGCTTTTCGATGCAGCCCATTACGCTTACAAGGCCAGCCAATCCGACCTTCACTTGGGGGTATAGCGAGTTCAGAGACAGCATCGATGTGCCGGCCGATCACACCCTCACATTCAGGATTCGACTCGACGATCGTGAGCTCGTTGATGGCGTGACGCCGGGCGGTTTCTTCGGCCGGTGGTTGCTCCACTGCCACATCTTCTGGCACCACCATCGGGGCATGATCGGCGAGTTCGTGGTGACGGACGCTAACGGAAAAGAAAGGCCCACTGTTGATGCAGGCGGCTCGTGGGCGTACGCCGGTTCGGGCTTAACTACCTTACGGAAGGGAACCTTCTTCTCTAAGGACGGGAGTTATCCCGTGAACCTTGTCGCAAGCCTCTACTCCCAGGCGGGCGTTCTTATTCCCCTCACCGCGGCCCAAGCAATGGTTACCATTGACACCTTGCCTACGCTCACCGATCCTGGAACCTGGTCATGGACACATCCCGTGATCCCGGACGGTATCTATTACGCCTATATCACGGGAACTGACTCCCTCAGCCTTATAGGTCAGGACGTTTTCCGCCTTAAAATCGGCGCGCCTGATGATGGCTCCGACAATGGCGATCCGCATATTCATACGGTAGATGGAAAAAACTATGACTTTCAAGCTGCTGGTGAATTTATCCTATTGAGAGACGGGGAAGGACTGGAAGTTCAATCACGCCAAACGCCAGTGCTCACGGCTAATCCTATTACAGATGCGTACACAGGTATCAAATCATGTGTAAGTTTGAACACCGCTGTTGCAGCTCGCGTGGGTACACATCGGATCGCTTTACAACCGGGTAAAGAACCAGGAGAATTTTTGTTTTATGTGGACGGGAAAGAAACAAGACTTACAAACGAGGGTATCAATCTGGATGGTCACCATGTTAGCGGCTTTGATGTAAATGGTGTAACCGCACTTCGGGTTGACTATTTGCATCAAGCAGTGTTGATAGCTACTCCGCTCTTATGGACCACTCACAATGTTTGGTATCTGAATATTAGCATCGCTCGTACACAAGCGGATGAGGGTCTTATGGGCGCTATTCCACAAAACACCTGGCTTCCTTTACTCCCAAGTGGCGCCTCTGTTGGGCCAATGCCCAATAGTGTGAATGAACGTTATGTCACACTTTATAAAACGTTTGCCGATGCCTGGCGATTAACAGACCAGTCAAGTTTATTTGTTTATAGGCAGGGTACTTCCACGAGCACTTTCACAGATAAGAATTGGCCGGCAGGAGAACCGCCCTGCGAGCTGCAACCGCAATTCGAAATTCCTGGCTGGGTGATTCCACAGGGAATGGAGATTGATAAGGCAAAGCAAATTTGCGAAATCATTACGGATGATGGCTTGAAGCAGGATTGTGTGTTTGATGTAGCGACCACTGGTGATGCAGATTTTGCCAAGGCATATCTTATTACCCAGGAAATCCGGCAACGGAGCACTGCAGTACAAATAGCCCCGACAGAAATGGGGGTAATTACTGCAATCGTTTCTCCATTGATCGGCAAGCAACCAACACCCAGGGGAACGGTCACTTTTTATGTTGACAACAATGCAGCAGGCGCAGCGATCCAATTAGATTCAGATGGACGGGCAAAATGGGTAATAGAGGGGCTTGATAAAGGTACTTACAACATAAGGGCCACTTATACCCCAGATGATAAAACCGTCAACCATCCAAGCAGCAGCCCTAACCTGAGCTATACCGTAACAGAAAACACAAACAAACCAGGCGGTGGAACAAGCCAGGGTTGTCTTGCACAGCCCTGGTATGTATGGGTTGCATTGATCCTGATAGTGCTAGTGCTTGTTTGGATACTATTTTAATTTCAAAACAGGATTCCTTTTATGCGAACTTTTTCCGGCATTTGTTCAAAGATTATGAAAGGACCGTAGAAGATTCAGAGGCTTGGTCGGTGAGGCCTGCCAAGCGCGATGCGGTGCAAAAAGTGAACACAGGTGCCTATTCACTGTACGGACGGGTATATCACAGGGTTGGACCAGCAAAGAAGTATTCAACGGAATGGAGGATGACAATAACAGCTTCCATGCCCTGATGCATGACAGGATTCGATTGTCGTGGGCAGTTCCAATTCAATTGATTTTAATGGGCTAAGTTACGTTTTATCTTTATCCTATCACAGCCCGCCAAAAGCGGGTGCTAAACAGTTACAACCATGGAAAATAAAAAAGGAAACAACAAAGGGAAGGTGGAACCGATGCAGGACAAGGCAAAGGCCACCGAAGTGATTCGTCCAAAGGCGAAGCCGGATGTCCACACGCAGCAGCGCATCCTGCGCTTCGTGAACGCTGCCCGGGTGCCGGAGGATCTCACCGTGCTGCCTCGCGACATCCGAGTCGTGGATGAGGCGGCCGGCCATATGGGCGACATCCCTCATCACGCGGAGCACAAGCGCACATTGGATCTGAAGACCGCGGGGCGAATCCTGAAGGCCCGCCTCGAGGCCAACTTGCTGCACGGCTTCGTGAACATCCGTGATCTCATCGCCATCAACCCGCGCTTTTTCGACTATATGGTGAGCGCCTTCGGCGTGGCCACCTATGGCCGCTGGGACTATCTCTACGAGATGGAGGAAGGCGGCGTCGAGCTGTCCATCGAGCACGCAGCATTGCTACGAACCGGTGAGGTGATTTTTATTGAGAGCGGAACTGAAACCATCCTGTGGGACCCGTCGAACGAGGCAACCCCACTGTTCACCGTGATACCGGGCGCGACTTCCGGCCTCACGGCTGACCTCTTTTGCTCCGGTCACGTCTTCCTGTCAGATGGAAAATTCTTGGTGGTGGGCGGTGGTGGTGGCGGCGCCGGCGCCGCAACCTCGAACCAAGGTTGGCGTTTTGATCCCGTGCTCCGCACTTGGACACGCACAGGTGACATGACCACGAAGAGGTGGTACCCGACGGCGCTAATGCTGGGTGACGAGCAGGGACCCACGGGAGCGTCTGCGCGCGTCCTCGTGGCCGGTGGTTCCGGAGGCACCGGAGGCATGGAAGTTTATTCGGAGGCCACCAACTCCTTCCTACCAATAACCGTGAACGGTGCGATCACGAAGCACTTCAGCCAGACCTACCCAGGGTTGCACATGCTTCCCGGGGGAGAGATATTCTACGCGCCCACAGGCTTTGCCGGCTGCGGTACTGGCAGCCCCGGCGGGTATGCCGACGGACCGGCTGCTTGGTTCACCTTTGATGCTCCGATGGGGTCGACCAGCGGCCACTGGACGGAGGTGCCGGGGCCGACGATTGATAGGGCCAAAGGGATGTCCGTGCTGTTGCTGCAGCCGTCCTACCCTTTCGTTCGCATTACAGTGATCGGCGGCGGTCTGGCAGGCACCAACTCCACCGCCCAGACCATCAACCTTTCCACATTGTCGCCCACGTGGGGGCCAAATTCCAGTATCCCTGATGGACGGGCCCGGGTCAACGTTAGCGCCGTTCTCTTGCCGGACTCGACAATTTTCGTTTGCGGCGGCCTCCAGGCTGCGCCGTACCCAAGCTGGATCTACGATCCTGGCGCGGTCGTGAACGCTTGGCGGGAGATGGACGAAATGAACCGCCCTCGCCACTACCACGCGTGCGCCCTTTTGCTGCCGAACGGGAAGGTCATGATGGCCGGTGGCGCGTCCGCTGGAGGCTGTAGCCTCAGCGTAGAGAATTCCATCGAAGTCTTCAGCCCGCCCTACCTGTTTAACCCGGACGGTACGCTTGCGGCCCGTCCCGACATACAAGAGGTTAATGGGGAGGTGCCGACGTCCAGTCACGCCCCGCAGTTCCATCACGGTAGTACATTCACCATTGAAACGCCTCAAGCCTCAAGCGTTGCAAAGGTGGTACTAATTCGCCCGATGGCCGTGACCCATCAGACGGACAGTGAGCAGCGCATCGTGCACTTGACCTTCCACCAGAGCGGCCCCACGGAACTCACCGCGAACGCACCGGACGGCGGTCACCCCCACGCCATGGCCCCGCGTGGTTACTACATGCTGTTTATCCTGAACGGCAACGGCGTGCCGTCGGAGGGCAAATTCGTGCATCTGCACTGAGGAGCAATCTGGACTACTTGGCTGCCCTCGACAACGCGGGAAGAAGTGCTTTGAGCTAGGCCCGGTGAATTTTTCATCGGGCCATAACTCTTTGGTGTCAACCATCTACCCGCAGGCGGATACAAGGATGCAAGATAAGGGTGAAACGGCAGGCTGCCCGGTGGGGGATTCCAGTAGTATCAACGAGCATTTGTATCATGGGAGAGCACGTTCAGATGCCATTTGGCAAGTATCTCCTCATGAACCTCCTGGGATTCCAATATCCCTGTTGTTTGCCCTGTTTGGGCGTTTCGGATAAGATAAAAGTGCTTTCTTGCTCTCGCTCGCCTGTTTGTTGGTTATTGCAGGTTTGATTTGGTGGTGGGGGAAGAGTTGGGCATAGGAATGTGAAATAGGATGGCTGCCAGCGCCAAGATTTTTCATTGTTATTTTCCGCCTGGCGTGATTCCCCTTCACTTTCAATCCTCTCCAGCTGATAATAAACGGCTAGCGAAGTATAAGCTAGCGTCGTTTCGACAAAGTCGGCAAACAGCATTTGGCTCAGCAAATGGTTCAGGTCCAACACCTTCTGATGCAGGGCGTTTTCAATGTGCTCGCTCCATTGGACAAGTAGGGCAGTTTCAGAAAGTGGAAATATTTTTGGAGCCATGTTGTGCATGCTGACAGGGAGGGGGCGCTCTTATATAAATTTCCGGTAAAAAATCTTCGCACAAGAAAGGGAGCTTGTGCCAAATGCTATCCTGCAGGTTTGGTTTTGAAGGACCCGGATCTAAGCCTCCCCAAATTGAGAAAAATTCGAAAACAACTTAAAAAGTCGTCGTAAAGTTTGAGCAATTTGAATTTATTCAAAAAAATATTTGGCAAATCCTTGCAGGTATAAACTTTCCCTTATATTTGCTATCGCAAATCCTGTTATCAATCGTATGCCCGTCATTCCAAATGTTGATACGAATGTGCCCCCTGTCTGCTCCGCCTTTTGTGCGAGTGGGCAGGGGGCATTTTACATTGGCAAGATACCCGCAGATCGCTGAAACTAAAAAAACAATAATAAATAAATCATGCCTTGTACATTAACAATAACTTCAGCAGTAGTTAACGGAACTACTATCTCCGTTTTCGGTACGTACAATAGTGCTTCTCCATGCCAACCAGTATCAATTGGTGTAACGGTGACATTTCCAGACGGTTCTACTTGCAGCGACCAAGGAACACCACTTTCTCCTGGGAGCATTTATTGGTCTATGGATATCTATTGCTCAAAACCATGCGGCTATGGACCAGTTGTAATCTCCGCAACGGCTGCATGTTTTGACCCAAATCTTATTCCTCCTACAGTCTTTTGTGCTGTTACTTCCAATTTGCCATTATTATGTTGTTGTCCTACTCCCTTAACCTCTATTGTCTACGGCGCATGTAATAATAATAGCCAGATAGTATCATTTAACACCACTGTGAACATTCCTAACCCTGGTTGCACTTTTTCTATTAGAAGGGATTTTGGGGATAGTTCATTAGGGAGTATACACACCTTCACAGGAAGTGGCATTTTCACTATCCCTACAGAACAACATTCATATGCCTCACCCGGCATTTATACAACAACCATTGCAGTACTCCCTCCACCACAGGGGTGTGGTAGATCATTAGATCCACAACAAGTTGTGGTTAATTGTAGTAACAGCCCATGCTATTCAAGTAATTTATTAAAATTTTTATGTGAATTTTTTGAATTTTCATTTCTACTTTCTTCAACAGTTGGGATAGTATTAGCCATAGTGTTACTACCCGCTTTATATTTAGTGTATGTTGGCTTTTTTAGTATGGCAGCAACCTTTTTAGCATTATTTTATCTATCGAAATGTGACAAATGCATATGCGACCCGTTCACGAGAGCTTGGGGGCGAATTATGATTAGTGTTGGTATTATACTCTTTATGTTTATTATACCGGGAGGTTCTTTAATACCAGCACCAGTTGCATTCGCTCTTGGGGTTGCCTCAATTGCATCAGGATTTATTGTGTTACAGGTGTGGTATAATCAGAATCATACTTCCTGCGCCTTAACATTCTGCGATGTTTGGTGCCTGATTGGCAATAATACCATTACTACAATGAATAATATTTCCGCTATAAATTTAGCGATTTTAAGCGGGTTGATTGTATGGGGAATTACAGGTGCTTCAGCTACTGGGTTTGGGCTGGTGTTACTCGTTGTGATCTTAATATGGGGGTTTATAAATAATAAATTGACAAATTCACCATGTGGCAGTAGTACTTCAAAATATACATGTAAGTAAGTATGGAACAAAATCAAGGTTGTACTGGATGTGGACAAAAACAATCAGTCTATAATAATCCAGATGAAATATCAAGCATTAAGCAAAACAGTCCTTGTAAGGAATGTGAACAGAATTGGTATTATGAAAAACTTGGAACTTGTAAAAGTTGCATTGCTTTGAACTTGATCGGGGTTGTTTTTAGCTGGTTTTCTTTTAGTATATTTCATTTTTTTTACCCAGTGAAAAACTTGGTAGTAACTTTCTTTTCATTGGCATCGCTTTTTACCATATTATTGTTGCTTCATGGTACTGCATATCTGGTAAAGAAAAAAGCTAAATAATAAAAATAATTCTGCGAACGGTGGCAACCAAAAATAAAAAATGAAATAAATTAAACGAGGCGACCCGGCGAGACTTTGAATTAAAATTTATGTTATGCAAGCACTTGAAAACACTGGTTTTCCAGCAGCTGCTTTTTGAAGATTTTTTTCAGAGCAAAGCATTCGAAAGTGCACAACCCATACGAAAAATTCCAAAAATCCCGTGCGTAACATCAGTTAATAAAGTTTTAGACCTTGCGGTGTTGAGTTCAAGTCAGATAACTCGAATTAGTAGGAGAGGTTTGAAAAAACGTAGTTGTCAAGACCTAAAAACTGAGAAGCATTAATTCTTTAACCTTCATCTAAAATCTGCACCAATGAAAAAAGTAATTACAATTTCATCTTTAGCTTTTTCCTGCCTATTTTTCCAATCATTAAATGCACAAGGGCCCGTAATAATTAGCGGACTTGATACGGAGTTTGGTATAAGGCCAACAAACGCGTCTCCTGCATCTCATGGTTCCATCAATATGTGGGCTTCAGTTATACAAACCGGAATTCTAAACTGCGTGTCAAACGGTAGTGGTGCAACCGGAGGCATACTTGTATTAGGAGGAGGGAAAAACATCAACGATATGGTGACAGATTTTTGGACAAAGGTAGGAACTGCATTAACACCTACGAGGACTGTCACATTTGTAAATGGCACTACGAACATCCAAACTGCTTCATTCTCTGGGTACTCAATGATAGTTGTTGTGTCAACAGCAGCTAATGGAGTTTCAGGTGGGTTAACATTTAATACAGGGAGTGCAATAAACGAACATGACATGGTATGTGCTAGAGCGAATGCTATCGCTTTATTTATCAATAGTGGTGGCGGTTTTTTTGCTTCTACATCAAGCCAATCTTCATCAACAATTGCTAATATTGCTTACGGTTATTTTAATGTTGGCACACCAGCATTGGTTTCAACCCTAGTGGGAGCAATCAATTCAACTCCAACAACTCCGGCAGGCACGTCAATGGGTGTTCTACCTGTTTTTGGTCCATACCATAATATTTTTTCTTCATGGCCATCTTTTTTGACGCCGCTATCAACTATAAATCCACCTCCAGTTTCAGGGCTTCCTCCTAACCAAGTTTGCATGCTTGGAGGGTGCAGAGTACTTATTCCAATAAGTAGTTGCTGTCCCGGAAAAAACTTGATTGTAAATGGTGATTTTCAAAATAATTCTGGATTTATAAGTGGTTATTTTAATCAAACAGCAACACCAGCACTAAATTCTGTAATACCAGGCCAATATGCAATTCTAAATCAAGGAACTGCTGCTACTGTAAGCCCAACATGGTTAGTTCAAGACCATCCAACCTGCAATTCTACTGACAACTTTTTGGTCGTTAACGGTTCAAATGGATTAAGTGGGCAACGATTGGTTTGGTCACAAACCATCCCAGTTACGAGCCTTAAACCAAATACACAATACCGATTTTGTGCTTGGGTTAGAGACTTAAAACAATGTGCCTTTAATGTATTTCCTGATGTTGAACTGCGAATTCTTAACCCCTGGTATAGTGCCAGTACTGTTGTCAACGTTACTTCATCTCCTATTTGTACCTGGCAAAGAATAACAACAACAGTTTCAATTGGCCCAATAGTTCAGCCCTTAACGATTCAAATTTGGCTAAATGAAGTTTTGCCTGGAGATGGCAATGACCTTGCACTTGACGATATTTCTCTTAATGAAATGCCACCCTTGCCTCCAGCATTTAGCTTATTCTCGGTGACCACATCCAACCTCACTAGCAGCAATTATAACATAACAGCAACACCGACCACTTCTTTGCCAACAACCGGCAATTGCGGTTATTATTGGGAGGTTTGCCAAGCTGATAACGTGGGCAATTGTATTATAGGAACTACATTTTCTAACTATCCACGTTGGTGGACGGTTGCAACTAACTTTCTTGGGTACACAGGTACACCGGGTGGGGGATCCTTTGTTCCTGTAGGGCCGCCATTTGCTGGCATTTTTTACGTCGGAATAAGATATAAAATAAGGTATGGTGTATGGTGTGAATGTAACTCCTGGTCACAATCAAGTTTTATTTTTGGATATTATAGAAACGCATCAAAGAAATTTAAAATCATGAAGGTGCAGGAACCTTATGTCGAACCGCCTCGGCCACCCATTAAATTTGATTGACTTTAAAAATAAAACCGAGCGGAACTTTGAAAATAAAATGCCTCTAATGTTCGCACTCCCGTCCCTGCCGCCCTGCGTTGGCTTTTGCAGGGCGGGCTTTGGGCGGCAGGGGCGGGAGTGCGAACATTCGCTGTAACTAAAACAAAATACATATGAAAAAGACATTATTGCTTGTTTTTACATCCCTTGTGTCAGGGATTTTGTTTGCCCAACCCAATGTTGATTGGAGAAACTATTCTTGGATACAAAATGATTACAATTCATTGCAAACGGTAAATCAAAGAGAGAGTGACTACGATTGGTGGTATGATCACTGCACGGGCTACCAGAACCCGCTTACAAAAACGGGACATATTGGTTATATAACTTGTGGAGTTGGAAAATACCGAGCCTTTGCGAATAGTCCATTAACATATGACGAAAGAGGGCCATTGGTGGGTGGTACGTACCAAGGTGGCTGTGCCTATGTTGTTGCTCCGGCAGTGCCTACGAGTTCATGTGATTATGATTTTGACAATGGAGAGAACCCAATATCGGGAAAACAGGGGTTGAACTTCAACCAAATTGGCAAAATAAATCCAAATGGCACACTAGATTATCTAATTACCATGAATTCAGTAGGTGAATACGTTAGAACCAAACAATTAGCAGATGGCACTTATTTAACGGTAGGAAATACTATTTCTACGCGAAAAAAAAATGGCATGCCATTATTTTACAATCCAACTGGAAACAATCCAAGCAATTATTTTAAATACAATCAAATTTTTTCAAATGGGCTTTTACATAAAAATCAAGCGCATTGGGATATTATGAAGTTTGATGGGGCAAGTGGATTTTGCATATTCAACTTTATTTATGGAATCTATTCATTTCCAAATTGGTTTGATTGTTTTCATAAAAATAAAAAACGATGTTATTTTAGTACTGGGCAAGCAATTGATTTTGTTCAAGAAAACACTGCGGTAGGAAATATCGCTGTGGTTGGCTATGCCACAAATGATCAATCTATTGGAAAAGCGGGCAAGGCTGCGATAATAAAAATCGATAACAATGGCAAAGTGCTTGCAAAAAGATTTATAGATCAATCCACAGATGGATTTCGATCTGTTGCAAGATCTATTGAGTATGCTACAATTGGTGGCAATGGGTATTACTTTATCGCAATTACACATGAAACACAGGGCAATGGTTCTAAATTAGTAATTTACAGACTACCAGCAAATTTCACTAATACTACAACACCTACAGTAATACAAACATTTACATCACCTCACGTAAGTTATAAACAATGCACCTCATATAGTATGATATTGAAAGGAAATATTCTTTTTTTATCTTACATAAATAGATGTAATAATGTTTGGTGGGGTGGAGACAACTTTGGCGAACTTTGGGTGGCTTCGATCAACATTAATTCCAACAATATAATTCTAAATAAACAAATTGAGGATGTTCGCGCTTTTGATTTGAAAGCACGAATCACCGAACTCTCGGATGGTAATTTGGGGTTGGTTTCTAGTGTTCAAAAGCAACCTTGGCAAACTCAATTTTCATCCTGTAATGCACCTAATTATGGTTGTGGCGCATTAAATACCAATTTTTGGAATACAGATGCTTATGTGGCAGTATTAAAGCCGAATTTGGATGTGATTTGGGAAAAAAATTATGATGTTGATGACCCAATAAATTGTACTGATGTTCCTCTTTCTCCAATAAATCGGGGGGGGAATTTCAAGCGACATGAATGTATGTATGGAATAAGTGAAGCACCAGATAAAGGATTGGTATTAAGCGGTAATTCGAGTGGAAATTATGATGATAATTATATGATTAAATTAGAGCATTATCCTGTGCCACCAACATGCCCTCCTTTTCAAAGTGTATATACTTGGGGGAATTTTTCAAGTGGTGATCAGAGTTTAATTGAGCAACATTTAAAAGCGTACTTAGACGCCGCGTTCCCCCCCTCAGTTTGCAATAATAATGCTGTAAATTTAGTTCAAGTAAAAAAGTGTGACCCATTCCCTCCTAACAGTACAGGCACTCTTGGGAATTGTTTATACAAGGAGTATGTCGTGCATAATCAAGCAACCTCGACAAGCCCCATTGATGAACAATATCCTCCCACAAATATAACTGATTGTGAGTTGAAATTAATTGCAGATGATGCTATCGTACAAATTAAAACAGGCTACTATTGTCCCTGCCAAAGCACATATGGATCAGTTGTTCCTGATTTCGAGGTGAAGTGTAGATACACATATAATTCAGGTAATCCAGCTTTGCCTATTAAGCGAAGTCTTTATATAAATACCACTTATAGGTGTTGCGGGCAATGTAAATAAATAGGACAGCGAACTTTGTGCTGTATAAATATTGGTTTTCATTAGCATCGACACAGCGGACGAACTGGTGGTGAACCAACTTAGTTACTAAATTGGTACACCACTAGCTCTGGTACGGAAGGTTTTATGAACGGATCGCTGCTCCTCAGTTTGACATAAATATCACTTTAAAAGAAAATATTATGAATGCACATTTGACAACCATTTCTGCCGTCTTTCTAACGATCGTCTTCGCCGTACAAGCACAGACTATTGGAGTACCGAAAGATGAAGCACTGGCCAAAAAAAGTGGGTGCTTTAAATGCCATAATGATAATAAGGACGCCATTGGCCCTTCCTTCAATGTCATAGCGGCGCAGTACAAAGACAAGCTCAACGCTAGCGATGCCTTGATCAAAACGGTCAAACATGGTGGAAAGGGCAACTGGACTGAAGTTTCCCACGGAGTCCCGATGCCTCCCTACTCAGGACGTCTATCTGATGCCCAGATCAAGAACCTGGTTGACTGGGTGATGGGGCTCTGAAGCAGCGGCTTGTTTCAGAGCGCTAGGACATAAATTTTCACTAAAAATGTTATATTCATGAAAACAATAAAATCCTTTCGCGTCGTATTATCGACATGGGGTCCTCATATCATCAGGGCTATTTTCGGCATTGCCGTATTCCTGATAGCGATTTTTTTATTTGCCAGCCCTCCTCCTCCTCCAACCGAACAATTGAAGGTAATGAAGACGGGGCTGGGTTCTGGAACAGTCAGTTCCAGTCCGGCCGGAATTAATTGCGGTGGCACTTGTGATGGTACTTTTACGACCGGAGACCTTGTGACCCTTACGGCAGTTGCTGATCTGGGGTCAACTTTTGTGGGCTGGGAAGGCGACGCTTCGGGCGCGACTAATCCAATAACAGTGACTATGAGTGCAGATCGGTCCGTGAGGGCAGTTTTTGATCTTACTACTCCCATTCCTACCTTAACCAACTTTACGGCAGCGGGGATACAAGCCTACCTGACGGCCAATCCAATTGTGAACACTCCAGCCCGGTTTGTCAAGGCATTGCCAACGGAGTATAAGCAGAACTGGATTTTGATGACCCGATCAGAAAGCCTCCAGACTGGCACCGCAGAATTTCCTCGAGTGCTCCTTCCCAGTGCAAACGCTCAATTTGTATTCTCCATTGGGTTGGCAACGCACGCATCATATCCAGGCTCCCATCCTCTTGCAATTGAGTATATGCAATGGGACGCTGCGGAGAAAAATTTCCGATTCCACGAAATCGTTTTGGACGCCATTCCGGTAATGGGTTCTGTTCCAGCAAGGACCAGGTCAGTTTCCATTGACGATAGCAAATGTTCAAAATGTCATTCGACCCAAAACGTACTCAACCGAAGTGCTTTCCCCGGCACCACAGGCCTTCCACCAGCGGTGCCTCCTGCGGAGGTCGTCAAATCCAAGAATAAGCCCAATTGGGACAGTTACGACAGTTGGGCAGGGATGATGCCGCTGAACCGCGACCGTATTTACCAAGGTTCTGTAGAGGCCGCCGCTTTCAGAAAGATCTTTAACCTCTGGACTTGGAGGACAAACGATCCTGTAAGGGCCATCATTGAACAGCTGGAACTTCAACCTCCCGGTGTTCCGCCAGCACATGTCATCACCCGTACGAACGGAGGCGTAAACGATGGACATATTAATTTTGTGTTTGATGTCTCGCCCCCCGTTTTGATCGAACCTGTACCGGTAGGTTCTGTCGCTCCGATCTCGACAAATTATTCTTTTGACGGTATTGCAAGTACAGGTGCCTCAACGTCCGTGACCCGGGGCGGGTCTTTTGTTACACTACACCATTCAATTATTCCAACCAGTGATGAAGGGCGCGGCGTACGGTTTTTCGATGCACTTGGTGGATTGGCCGGCGATCTAAACCAAAAACGAATCGCGGATGAGTTGGTCAGCCATCGCTTTGCCACCGGGAGTGTTCCCATCGATATTCGACCCATTGCATTGGCTATCACAAAGGAACTATTGAGCATAAGCGGAACGACAGTGGTAAGTAACGTACCATTGAAACCGCTCACAATTGATCTCGGATTCTTTGCTGCCCGAAATGGTGGTCTGACCATCGATAACTTTGTTACCGACACGGAGACGCGAGCTTATAGCATTCCAAGAAGGAAGGCAGATTTTCAAAAAATAAATTTGGATCGCACCGACGATGTTTACTTGAATGCAATCGAGCCACCAACGAATGGCCTTATCCAACAATATGGGGCTGCCACCTCCGCAGGAGCTACTCCCACCATGAGCATCCTCCGACAAGAAATATTCCGGCGGTTTAGAGACGCCGGGTTTAACGATCGCACGGTAATGGGTGGCATTTATGTCGATCGGGAACTTGCAACAAATATTGAGACAGTCGCTTTGTACCGCTACTTCTTGGGGCCGCTGGGGGTGTCCGTCGACAAGTGGTCGATGGGGGTTCGCGGTCGGTCGAGAACCTATACTTTTGCGGATGTATTTGACACCTACCTCGATGTTTTTCAACCCGAATTGATTGCCAGCTTGACAAGCAATCCAGTACCTGGATTGGCGAATCCCAATGATGATGGTCAATTGATTGATGCCGTCAATCTTACACTGGCATCATTGCCTTTGGCAAACGCGGTTCCCACCTACACCGATATACAAAGAATTTTTAACAAGAGTTGTATCGAGTGCCATGGTGGCTTAGATTACCCACCCTATGTTAATTATAGCAGCTTCTTGGATTTTTCAGAGGAAGAAAATCCGCCAGCGGGAGATGCCCGCCTTACGCGTTCCAATAATAGGGCGATGTTAGTCACTACAAACAACCCTGCGACCAGCAGCCTTTACCAGCGACTTATTCTAACAAACGAGGATTGTAGCAGTTTATCCGTTCAACTCATGCCTTGTGGAGGCCCGGCGTTATGTATAACCGATATTGAAACGATTCGCCGCTGGATCGTGGGCTCACGTCCTTTCACGAATGGGGATCCCCACATCAGGACAGTCGATGGGGTGAACTATGACTTTCAGGCCGCGGGCGAGTTTGTCCTCTTGCGTGGAGAAAACTTAGAGATCCAGGCCCGCCACAAAGCCGTTGGAACCAATTCCGCGCTTGGACCAAATGCCTATACCGGCCTGACTTCCTGTGTCAGCCTGAATAGTGCAGTTGCAATCAAGGTCGGAAAACACCGGATCACTTACCAGCCAAATTTGAGTGGCGAACCCGATCCTTCCGGCCTTCAACTCCGTGTTGATAGCAAACTCGTGCAAATGAACCCACAGGGAATTCCGCTCGCATCAGGAGGGAGAATCATGCCAACCACAGCCCCGGGAGGCATCCAGATTGAAGCGCCAGGCGGAACCGTAATTGTGGTAACACCCGGTTGGTGGAATCATTATAAGGTGTGGTACCTGAATATTGATGCGCATCATGTGCGGGCCACTGAGGGGCTTATGGGGTCTATTCCGCCCGGAAGCTGGTTGCCGGCTCTGCCTGACGGATCATTTATGGGCCCCAAACCCAAGGATTTACAATTGAGGTATAATGACCTCTACGGGAAATTTGGAAACGCATGGAGAGTAAACGATTCGATATCCCTATTCGACTATGCGACCGGCACTTCAACCAAAACTTTTAGCCTTGAAGACTGGCCCCGTGGCGAATCGCCGCAAAGTTGTGAAGCGCCGGAATCGGATGAAATTAATGCGCTTGCGCCATTGACACGCGAGGTAGCCGAGCGGCTATGCGCCAAAATTGTCGATACAGACCGCAAGGCCAATGCCATTCAGGATGTAATGGTTACCGGAGAAGCGGGTTTTGCTCAGACTTACCTGCTGGCAGACCAAATCGCTCAAAACTCATATCCCGAAGCTCCTGTCCTTGTTTATCCCGAGGATTTCATGAAAAACCTCGGCACTTCCATAACCTTTAAATGGAATAAAACAATTGATAAAGATGGAAATTCACTGACCTATAAACACTATGTATGGCCGGTGAACGAAGCCCCCAATATTAATAACGCGATTTTGGTTGGCTCCCAAACCAGCTGGCTGGGCGACTGGGGCAATTCCTGTACTTTGATCGCTGCATTGATAGGCATATTGTTGTTCGTTCTGCTGTATTTCCTGGGGATGAAGAAAAAACCCAGGCTTTTAGCGCTGGCAGCAATTCTAATCCTGGCCGCTGTCATCTGTGCCCACTTTTTCTGCAGAAGCAAGATCAGTTCCAAAACAGTTTCCGGACTGGAGCCAGATAAAGCGTATTTCTGGAAGGTGATTGTAGAGGATGGCAGAGGAGGGGTTACTGAAAGCGAGACTCGCCGCTTTGAGACCAAGTGATGTAAAGCGCGCAGAACAGCATCTTTAAATCAAATTTTTTAACAATTAAACTTATAATTCATGGCAGTACTAATTAGTGTCAATGGAAATTCAGCGAGTGATGGCTTCCTCGTGGCTCCAGTCGGTTCAACCTATGACGCAGATATTGCCCTTTGGACAGATAGCGGCACTGCAATTGTCACGCTTCAGGCTGCTGCACCGAACCCCGCCGGCCTGGTGTTCTCAACGGCCGCTGCAATCAACCTATCAACCTCTCCAACAATCGTACAATTGCACGCGACACTGCAGAGCGCAACTCGCGGTGATACGACCATCGAAGTGCTCGACACTAGTCTAATTGTCGTGGCGAGCTTCACCGTCACATCTATACTGCATCCTACGGTGCATTTTAGAGGTCGGTTCGAAGCGCGATTTGCCACTAATACATTTTATAATCAAAACCCCATCTATGAGGACCCGGCCCTGTCGGCTACGTCCGAAGACGTTGGTCCGGGTTGGACCTGGGCACTTGAGGGAGAACCTGATTTTGTGCCCAGCGTAGGAAATGTTCCCGAAGACCTGGAAATGACCGGTATGGGACGGGTGATCCGCTTGAATAATCCAGTAGCGCTGCGCTCACATGCGGCGGCCGTAGTTTCGACCGTCGACTCGATCAGCGGCGCGACGACATTAGGCCCTGAGACCTTCTTCACAGGAGACCCTTTGATCGGCCAACCAGTAAATTTCGGACCAGACACCTATTTTGCAGGCAACAAGAGTATCAATGCAGCAGACCCCGACCCGGAGGAGTTCTTCGGCGATACAGTGGAACCAATGGCGCTGTTTGAGCTTCACTTTGGTCCTATGTTTAGCGGCGCCTCAAACGTCGGCCCTTTTACGCATAAAGCGACGTTTGTAAATGAAATAACACGCGTGCCGGATTCACGACCAATAGCTACAGGGACGCTGAACGCAGCTGCTGAATTGGCAGAGTTCGGACTACCTACTTTGGTAACATTCAGTGAAGCACGAATTGACCTGCTTTCCAACGATCTTTTGGCAGGAGGGACACCACAAGAACTTCGAAATTTGGTGCGTCGAATTAACCACTTACTTCAAAGGGTAAGCGCGACTAAACGCGCGGCTATAATTGCTGCACATCCTGCTGGTACATTCACCTTAATTGGAAAAGAAGGCACTCTTATACAAGGCTGGACCAGCAAAGAAGTACTTGATGGCAAGGTAGATACTAATCTCAGTTTTAATCCTTCCGGCTCAAGTGTAGTAGCATATATGTCGGAGTTTACTTCCTTTAATATTCAATGGATACCGTTTGCCTTTCATTCAGATGAGCTATGCGCTCATCATAAAGGATCGCTGACTCATCTGAATCCCGATGGCTCCTACAGCACTGGTGAGCCGCACATCCGCACGGTGGATGGGACGTACTACGACTTTCAGGCCGCCGGTGAGTTCACGCTCCTTCGTGGCGGCGATAAGATGGAGATTCAGGTTCGTCAGACACCTGTCGCGGCGGCGAATCCGATCGCTGATTCTCATAGTGGTCTGCCGGTCTGCGTGAGCATGAACACTGCGGTTGCGGCACGTGTAGGCTCACACCGAATCTCTCTTCAACGGGGACATGAGGGGAATCGACTTGAATTTTACCTCGATGGAAAACCCACGCGTTTGTCGAAGGAGGGGCTCGATCTGGGCGCCCACCGAGTGACTGCGTTCGACATCCCCAGTGGTGAAACTGGGCTTCGCGTTGATTACGAAGATCAGACCGTCCTGACAGTCACGCCAAACTCTTGGCACAGCCTCAGGTTCTTAGACGTTAGCGTCTCGAACACGAGTGCTGTCGTGGGCATCATGGGCCATATCCCAAAAGACAGCTGGCTGCCCAGGCTACGCAACGGCGCGACCGTCGGACCAAAACCCGCCAGCCTGCACGACCGGTATATCGCACTCTACAAGACCTTCGCCGATTCCTGGCGAGTGACCGACGAAACGAGCTTGTTCGTTTACGCACCAGGGACTTCGACTAAGACTTTCACGGACCATGACTGGCCTGCCGAGAAAGCTCCGTGCGAGCTGAAACCGGGGTTCCAACTCCCTGAAATCCCGATTCTCCAAGGTATGCCGATTGATAAGGCTAAGCAGATATGTAGTGCTGTCACCTTGGATGACTTGCACAATCATTGTGTCTTCGACGTTGCCACAACAGGAGACGAGTTTTTCGCCCAAGGCTACCTTTTTGCGCAGGAGCTAAGGCTCTGCGGCACATTGGTTCAAATTGTAGGCTATGAGCCGCCAAGTCAAAAGGACCGTACGCCAGTTGTCACGCCAAATGACCCGCCAAATCGAACCGACCAATCGCTCCTTGTCACGGCAACTGTCTTACCGATAACCCCAGGGAGACTAACACCTGAGGGAACGGTCATTTTCTATGTTGACAACAAAGCAGTAAGCGCACCAGTTAAATTAGATACACGTGGACAGGCAAAATGGACAATTGACGGGCTTGATAAAGGTACTTACAACATAAGGGCCACATATACCCCTGCAGATACCAAAGCCAACCACTCCAGCACCAGTCCTAATCTCAGTTTTACCGTAACAGAAAGTCCAGACAGACCTAATAAAGGCTGCCTTGCTCTACCTTGGTATGTATGGGTTGTGTTGGTCGTGATAGCATTACTAGTTGTTTGGTTTTTGTTTTAACTCCAAACAGGATTACGGCATGATCTGATGCGCTAAAACCTTTACCGCCGGGCGTTCGCCGTGCAGTAAGCATCCGAGCAACCCCGTCTCAGCCCTCCACTTCTACCGCTATATTTTTCATAGCCCACTGATGGGGCAGCAGGTCGTCTATATCGTTGACATTTCGGGCAGGCAGATTTTGCAAAACATCCG
>JBJXGO010000039.1:0-6386 GCA_046160345.1 Saprospiraceae bacterium | reverse complement strand
CTCCATTCCATCGGTATGTCGGTCAATACACGCAAAGGCAAGCCTTACACTGAGCTCAACTACGAATGGATGCAAAAAACCATTGACGTTAGTGCCATATCATTTCACAAAATGATGCAAACGATCTGGAAACTCGATGCGATCAACGATTGGGGCAGCATCGTAGCGCTCAGTTATATTGCTGCTCAACGGGTGTTCCCTGACTACTCAGAAATGGCTGATACAAAAGCAATGCTGGAATCTTTTGCCCGCTCTTTCGGGTACCACCTTGGAAGCGCCAAACATGTGCGGGTGAATACTGTTAGCCAATCGCCTACCATGACCACTGCGGGCAAGGGTGTAAAAGGGTTTCACGAGTTTTTCGATTATGCAGATAAAATGTCGCCACTTGGCAACGCCCCAGCAGAGGACTGTGCAAATTATTGTGTAGCATTATTTAGCGATTATACACGCTATGTAACGATGCAAAATCTTTATCATGATGGTGGATTCTCCACCATGGGCATGAACCCGGTGCTCATTCAACAATAAGGGGCAACGTTTCGGTATTGCAGTCGTTTTGGGGTTATGCAAAGCAATTCAATCATCAGGAAATTCATTGTTCGGTGTACAGGCGGGCCTGTCACACCGTGCTTCAGTGTTGGTATTACAAAGCTCAGATTCCTATTTTTTTGTTTTCCTGTTTTCCTCTTTGCCCAACAGCCTGTTGGCCCGCCTACTCCCAGAACAGCTGCAGCACTTTTAGAACCTCTTTTCTATACCCTTTCAGGTTCCCCGGAACGCAGCGCTGCTGCGGCTGACACCCTTCCTGATACGGATTTTAGAATGTACGATCCCGCTCGCCGGCATAATATAGATTGGGGGACGCTTGGAAACCTTGGCTCGGCAACAAGAGCTCTATTGTTTGAAAATCAGCCCATTGCAGGGTTTGGAGTAGGTGTCCAGGCATTTGATCTGTATATGTTGCGGCCTGAACAATTGCGTTTTTACCGAAATAACGGGACGTTCAGCGACGTCTCTTTTTCTCAGGGGAGAAACCAGTTTGAGACCAACCTGAATGCGCGATTCGCACGCACGTTCGAAGGTGGCATCAATTTTTCGCTCGAATACATTACCCTCAACAATCTTGGCCAATACCGTTATCAACGCGACAAGCATAACGCCCTCAATATAGGCCTCTGGGTACCGGTGGGCAAGCGTTACGATGGCTTTTTGGTTTATACCCGCAATGTGATTCGACAGCAGGACAACGGCGGGATCGTAACCGATACGGTATTTGGAACAGGCCAGTTTGCAGGCCCCATCGCAGCAGAGGTTCGGTTGCCCCGCGAGGCAGCCCGCAGCCGGCTTGACGATCAATGGCTTCAGTTGACTCAGCACCTGCGACTGATTGGGAAAGTCGGTACCGGCAAGCGTGCACTCCGCGCTACTCATGTATTAGCCTGGAATCAACAGAAATTCAAGTTCGCAGATCAAGGCTCGGGTTTGGATGGTTTGGGGGCGGACGCAAATTTTTTTGGCCCAATTTTTTTGGTTGATTTTCGCGGCATAAGACATTTTGTGCAGCTTGACAGGATAGACAATTCATTTGCAATCAACACATTCAAAACAAAAAATCAGGGAAGGCCCTCTGATTTGCTAGCCGTTGGACTGGCACATTCTTATTTCATCGTCAACCAAGAGCCAATAAAATCCAGGTTGTCCAACTTGTTTTTAACCGGAAACCTATCGCTTACTCCAACCGAAAAATTTGCTTTTTCAGCACAGGGAGCTTTGGGAGTGCTGGAAAATATTGGTGAATACCAATTGCAGGGCGCGCTTTCTTTAAGCCTTGGCAAAGCAGGAACGTTTCGGGCCAGCCTGCTCAGTCAAATCCGCCCTCCAGGCTTGCTTTTTGACCGGTTGTTTGTCAGCAAGCGTCAGATTTGGGATACAGCTTTTGTCAAACCTGTGGAAAATTCGCTTAGAGCCAGCTATGCCTTGCAAAAGATAGGGTTTGAAGCTACAGCGCAACTTCATTTAGTGAACAACTTTCTATACTTTGACCAAAATGCTGTGGCGGCTCAAACCACTTCGCCACTTCAAGTGACCCAATTTTTGTTGCGTGAAAACCTGAAGTGGGGCAATGTTCGCTTTGATAACCTGATAGCATTTCAGCAGCCCAATCGAGATGATGTGTTGCGTTTGCCAAAATGGTTTTCCAAAAACAGCCTGTACTTTTCGGGCAAGGTTTTCAAAAAACGTATGTTGTTGAATGCCGGGGTGGACTTCCGTATCAATGGCGAATTCAGTCCGAATGCCTATCATCCGGTTTCCTGGCAATTCCATCTGCAAGACTCCCTGACTCAAAAACCTTATCCCTGGATGGATATTTTTGTGAGTTTCAAAGTTCAGTCATTCCGCGGCTTTGTTCGCTATGAAAATTTTACCACATTGTGGGACAAATCGAAGGTGTTTTACCAGACCGCCGGTCATCCACAACCCTTTGGCGCTTTGCGTTTTGGCGTAGCGTTTCGTTTTCGAGACAATAATTTGACTGAAGACAATCAGACGCCGAATACATCCGGAGGGGCCGGAACAACGCCCACAATCGGCCCTGGCAGGCGGCCGGGCGGAGGGTAAGGTGTTGCTGTTTTTTACTTTTTTCAAGCCTGCCAACCTTAAAATTGATGTTCCTTTGCGTTAAAATTTAATATTTCCATGCAACTTACTAATTACTTGTTTCTGAAATCAATTGCAATCCTTGCATTTGTTTGCGCTCCCAATCTGACTTTTGCCCAACCGGGGCAGGATTATAAAGTAGCATCCATTGGGTTTTACAATCTGGAAAATCTTTTTGACACCATTGATTCACCCACCACAAATGATGCGGATTTTCTTCCACAAGGCCGACTGATTTGGGATACACCCAAATACGTATCGAAACAAGCCAACATGTCCAAAGTGATTGCCCAACTTGCCACGGAACTCACACCTGATGGCCTTGCCTTGCTAGGCGTCGCAGAGATTGAAAACCGCAAAGTGCTGGAAGACCTGGTGGCGCAGGCTGATTTGAAGGACCGACATTATCAAATAGTACATTATGATTCGCCAGACGAGCGTGGTATTGACTGCGGCCTATTGTACCAGCCCAAATATTTTCAGGTGCTGGGAAGTAAAGCAGTGCCTGTGCCACTCAAAGACCAGAAAACGGGCGTGGTGGACTTTACCCGCGATATTTTGTACGTTGTGGGCACCTTCGACGGAGAACCGCTCCACATCATGGTGGGGCATTGGCCTTCCCGTCGAGGAGGGGAGGCTGGTTCCGGCTGGATGCGGGCTTCGGCAGCAAAAGTTTGCAAGAACCTGTCTGACAGTATTCAGGCTTTAAACCCCGATGCTAAAATACTTGTCATGGGCGATTTGAATGACGACCCGGACAACAAAAGCGTGGCACAGGTACTGAAAGCGCGGCGCAAGGCAGAGGACATCAAAACCAACGAGTTGTACAATCCGATGTATGATCTGTACAAAAACGGAAACGGCACCCTGGCATATAAAGACTCCTGGAATTTGTTTGACCAAATGATCGTATCCAAGGGCTTGGTAAACAAAACCGCCGGGGGATGGCAACTGTACAAAGCCCACGTGTTCCGTGAGTCATGGCTTCTTCAGTCAGAGGGAGCTTTCAGAGGCTATCCGTTCCGCACCTATGTCGGCGATATTTTTATCAACGGTTACAGCGACCATTTGCCGGTATATTTATTTTTCCTGAAAAAGAAATAAGATGGATTTCTTCCTGGCCACCCTTTTTTCGCTGTTTTCTATCGTGGACCCGCCCGGCGCCATTCCGGTTTACGTAGCACTTACTAGCGACCGGCCCCGGCCAGAGCGCAACAAAATCGCCTTTCAAACGAGCCTTTATTTTCAAAGTGTTTGGTGCAGGCGGTTTGAATGCCATTGCCCGAATAATGGGTTTTATCGTGATCTCGATCGGGGTTCAGTTTATAGTGGATGGCCTGATGCATTTGGTGGGTGAAATGAGATGAGATTGCCTTACATTTGTGGTCTAATTACTTTTTTATGAAAGCGTCCATTTCTGCACAAGACCAAATTGCATCTTTCATAGCGGAGGGAAATCCTGAAAGAGTGCTAGCTTTTAAATTTGCCCCGTCCATTCAGACGCGCATTGAGCTTTTAGTGCAAAAAAAGAAAGATAGCATTGCTACACCTGAGGAAAAAGAGGAATTGGAGCGCTACCTTGCCTATGATCTTCTAATCGGGCTGGCTAAAGCAAGGGCAGTTCAATTG
Source organism: Saprospiraceae bacterium (assembly GCA_046160345.1). Taxonomy (GTDB): domain Bacteria; phylum Bacteroidota; class Bacteroidia; order Chitinophagales; family Saprospiraceae; genus M3007. The sequence goes on along the minus strand of JBJXGO010000039.1, from coordinate 2,096 downwards.
GTCGATGCTCAATGAGTCGTTCAATTCCTGAAGTTTTACGATTAGAAGTAGCAAAGCGATCTCAATATCGTTGTGAATATTGCTGTGTGCCAGAGCGTATGCTTGCCACCACTTTTCATGTTGATCATATCAGAAGCCTTAAGCATGATGGCAATACTGAATTAGACAACCTTGCATTTGCCTGCCCACACTGCAATCAGAACAAGGGCAGCGATGTAGCTACATTTTTAGATGAAAATAACGATGAGACTGTCCGCCTTTTTAACCCAAGGAAAGATGGTTGGAATCAACATTTCGAAGTGAATTCTGGAGAAATAATTCCAAAAACAGCCATTGGAGCTGCAACAATCAAAATTTTAGAGATAAACCAAGTCGAGCGGATCATTTTCAGAAAAGCATTAATTGAGGCAGGCCTATACCAAATTTCATGAACTCCGAACTATTATCCCTCGCTCAAAACAAACTCGCCAAGTCAAAAGTCACCCTGGACTTGGCCGATTTCGACAAAAAAACGCTGGATAAAATCCGATCAGGAGCTGTTTTTGTCTGTAACCAACACATTCCCGGTTTAGACGAATGGGTGTTGTTGGCCGTACTGGCTGAACATTTTAAAAATATCCGGATTCTACATCCATACCCCATCCCCCCCCAAAAATCACTAAAACCTTTTGTGCTTCTCCCTACGCGCAAGAGTCTGGAAGACAGGCTTTTGCGCCTAAATTTTGCCAAGCGGCTTGCACGGCGTGTCAAAAAAGGGGATGTTGTTGGCCTTGTGCTCGATTTTTCGGACAACCCCTTGAGCCACCTGGGCAAAAATCTGATGCGGACGCAAATTCTTCGCCAAATCCGTAAATCTGGCCAAAAAGTGATCCCTGTCCATCTACAAGCCGAGCGGATGCCAGGGGGGCTTTTGCGAAGAGCCATCCCGGGTTTGCCTTTTGATCTCACCGCTGGCCCGGTGCGCATAAGCGTTCGGATAGGAACGGCTATTTCAGCTGAAGACATCACAACATTGGGCAAAAACAGGCTTTGGACCAAGTTTCTTCAAGCCAAAATATTTTCCCTTGGTTCGCCATTCGATGTACAACCCGAACATTTCGTTGGGAAAAAGCCCCAAGCGCAGGAGCCAATTGCCGAACCGGTTGACCCTCAATTGATTGTGAAAGAAATCGAAGCATTACCAGTCGAAAACAAGGTGGCAGCCCGTGGTGAGTTCGATGTGCTGGTGGCGCCTTTTGCGGCCTTGCCAAATACCATGTTTGAAATAGGGCGATTGCGAGAGATAACCTTTCGTGCAGAAGGGGAGGGCACTGGCAAAGCGCGGGACATGGATGAACACGACCTATATTACCTGCAACTCATCATTTGGAATCGTGAAAAAAAACAAATTGCTGGCGGGTACCGGCTGGGGCTTGGCGACCGGATCTTTGAGCGTTTTGGGGTGAATGGTTTTTATACCAATTCGCTTTTTAAAATGAAACGGGGGTTCTTCCCAATACTTCAGCAGTCCGTGGAACTGGGGCGCACTTACGTTACCGCTGAATATCAAAAGCATCGGTTGCCGCTTTTTTTGCTCTGGAAAGGGATTCTGCATTTTTTGCTTGCCCACCCTGAATACCGCTACCTGATCGGCCCGGTAAGTATCAGTAAAGACTATTCGGAGGCATCCAAAGGAATCATTGTCGAGTTTGTAAGGCGTTTTTTTTACGACCAAAAACTGGCCCAGCAAGTGTCGCCACGAAAAGCGTTTCGGCCCAATATAAAGTCGGTGGACACCCGGCTATTGGCCGAAAACCTTCGGGGCGAATTCGACGCTCTGGAAAACCTAATCGAAACCATCGAGCCGGCGCATTTCAAAGTGCCGGTTTTATTCCGTCAATATTTGCGGCAAAACGCCAAATTCATCGCGTTCAATGTGGACCCGAATTTTTCAAATTGTCTGGATGGGTTGATGATCCTGGACATTGCCCAATTGCCGGCGAGTACGATGGAGGTGTTGCAGCAGGAGAAATGAAAAAGGCTTGGTTAATTCTTCACCACTTTGTGATTCTAAATTCTACCGCCAACACAGCTTTGCAAAGACTTGAAATAGCAAA
>JBJXGO010000038.1:0-16791 GCA_046160345.1 Saprospiraceae bacterium | reverse complement strand
CATGCAAACATCATGGCATCGCTCGTGGGCGGTGCCGGCAACGCCGAGTTGCGTGGTCGCGGGGCGGCACCCGGCTGCCAATTGGTATCGTCCAGCTTTGTCGGCCTCCAGCCTGATGCCGATTATTCGACCCTGAATATCACGGTTCAAAACCATTCTTACGGCATTGACATCCAGAATTGGTATGGATATGGAGCACAACTGTACGACCGAACGACCCAGGAACACCCCCGATTGCTTCATGTTTTTTCTGCGGGAAACAAAGGGGACAGTACCTCAAAATCAGGCACTTATGCCGGAATTTTGAATTTCGCCAACCTCAGTGGCAATTTCAAGATGGCGAAGAACATACTTGTGGTAGGCGCCGTGGATTCATTGGGACAAGTGAACCCGCTTAGTTCGCGGGGTCCCGCTTATGACGGCCGCACCAAACCTGATCTGGTGGCCTTTGGGCAGGACGGTACATCGGGGGCTGCTGCACTGGTGAGTGGTTCGGCCGCAGTGATCCAGCAATCTTTGACCAATGATCTTTCTCGCTCCGACCTGGTCAGAGCCATTATGGTCAACACGGCAGACGATATAGGAGCGCCCGGGCCGGATTATGAAAGCGGGTTTGGAAATTTGAATTTGCCGAAGGCGGTATTGCTGTCGGAAAGTAAAAACTTCAGCATGCATACCCTTGCCGAGGGTCAAATCCATTCGATCCCAATCAACATTCCTTCCAACCTGAGGCAATTCAAGATCACCTTAGCCTGGAATGACCCTAGCCCAGACCTGTTTGCACCCAAAGCGTTGCTCCACGACCTCGATCTAAGCCTGCTCGACCCGCTTGGGAACGAATATTTACCCTGGATCTTAAATACTTTCCCGCACCCTGATTCACTGCGCCGGGCGGCCCATCCTGGGCGGGACACTTTGAACAATATCGAGCAGATCACCCTGGAATTTCCTTCAGAAGGCCTTTGGGAAATCCGTGTAACAGGCTCCAAAATTTCGAGTGGAGATCAGGATTTCGCCCTTGCATGGAGTTGGGACACACTACAGCATTTTGAATGGTCATATCCTTACAAAAATGACCCTGCCCCGGCCAATACCGAGGTAATTCTACGCTGGCTAACCAATCTTCCGGATACTTTTGCACGAATTGAATGGCGTGCCGGGCCAAACGCTGATTGGCGCCTGGTCAAAGACTCCGTTCAGCTCCAACGTGGATGGCAACGCTGGATACTGCCTGACACATTCGCTGAATCACAGTTGCGAATGGTAGTTGGTGGCTATGCGTACATTTCTAATATCTTTTTGATATCCAAAGAATTGCGCATGAAAATCGGGTTCAATTGCCCTGACTCCGTAATGCTTTTTTGGAATAAGGCGCACCCAAACGCTCAATACCAATTGTATGGCTTGGGAGCAAAATACCTTGACTCTATCGCTATGCTGAGCGATACGTTTATGGTACTACAAAAATCCGCTTACCCACAAACACGGTTTGCCGTTGCGCCACGCTCGCCAGGGCAAGGTGTTTTGGGTTTGCGCAGTCCGGCGCCCGATATCTCAAAACAAGGCGTGGAATGTTACTTCCAGGGTTTTTTGGCCGACCTCAATGAGCATTCCGGCGTTAATTTGAATCTGAGCATAGGCACTAATTACGGCCTCTCAAAAATATTTTTTGAGAAGCAATCGGCAGCAGGTTTTATTGGTTTAGACGAGCAGCCTGCCGAACAACTGGATTATGGATTTCTGGACGAATTTCCGCAAAAAGGCTTCAATGCTTACCGTACGCGGCTGATGCTCGACAATGGTGCTATACTCCTGAGCGACACCGTCTCCGTATATTTTGCAGGAGAGCAGAACTGGTGGGTATTCCCAAATCCTGTCCCGGCACAGGGCGTTTTGAATCTCGTGGTTTCAACGGTAGAACCAGCCGAATTTTGGCTGTTCGATGTTTTAGGCAAGCTTGTTTTAGAGAGAACTTTTGATGACCTAAGCGTTGAAATCTCGCTTGGAGGGCTTCCCAAGGGGGTTTATTTTTACAAAATAAACGATGGGAAATCTTTTATGGGTGGAGGGAAGCTGGTTGTAGAGTGAGCTTTTGTCGTAAAATAAAACTGGCCGCAAGGATTGAATCCCTGCGACCAGTATTTCTTGCAAAAAACAACAACCATTAATACAGGTAATTCAAAGCTATTACATCATTTGTCTGGAAAGGACGGTTGGTTGAAGAGCTGAGGCAAGCCAACATCCAGGAAGCTGCGTCAGGGCCAGTAGGCGTACCTGGGATGTGGATAGCGCCCACGCCGCCATCGCCTTCGTTGCCTCCTGAGCCACAGCTGTAAGCACGGTTCATATAATCCGTGTGACGGAAACCGATGCAGTGTCCCATTTCATGAGCCATCACGGTAGTTACGAATCCGAGTGAATAATTTTCGTATGTTCTGTTGAAGTTTACTGTTGGGTAAGGATTTCCACCACTAGGGAAGCCAGCTGAGGCAATGTAACCTCCACCGTTGACACGTTTTATATGAATATTACCCCCACTGGCTACTTCCGTAAAAGTAAGTTGAAGGTTTTCAGCGTTGTAACGTGCAACTGCTGCAGTGATCGCAGCTTTTGCATTGGCGCTAAAGGTATTTGCACGGCTGACCGTAATTGTCCGTGGCAAACCAGTCACGAGGTTGGTCGTATGGTAATGCTCTTCGTTGCCAATAACGAGTGAATTGGCCAAATCCAAAGGTTTGTTGAGGTCTTCTGTGGAAATGAAGATGTCGCCTTCAACAATATAACCACCTTCGGTAGCGAAAGCATCTTCCGCACCAAAGCCAAGCGCAGTGATTTTTGCTTTGATCTCGGCAGAAAGCCCTTGTTCATTGGTGCTGGTTGGGTCGTTTTTGGAGCAGGAATTAAGCCCGGCAAAGAGAAGTCCGAGCACGGCGAGGGTGAGGAAACGCTTTTTCATGTTGAAAAAAGAAAATTTGAGTTTGATGAAAAAAGAGAAGATTAAGCCGCTAATGTATGCTGCTGGTAATATTCTTAAGCATTTATTTTATTGAAATTTTTCAAATCAGAATTTAATTCTGAATATAAAATAATTTGTACGATTTTTAAAATTTAAATCGGTAAAATGCTTGTTTAACAGTCAATACCCTTTTCTCAAATACTTCGAGTTTCCCAACCCTCTGGATGCCACCACGAAAAATGCCCCAAAAGTATTTGCTTCAATATCCGGAATTGTAGTACCGGGGCCCATCAGCTTATTGATTATCCGGGGTACTGTATTGGAGTGCCCAACAACAAACAGGCGCTTGCCTCGGTTTCTGGTAAGTTGATCTTGCAACCAGACAGTTTCTGCATCGTTCCCACTCGGATAAGTGATAACATCGGGGGTGCGAGCACGGATATGCACTTTTTCTGCAGTTTTTTGGGTGCGCAATTTGTCTGTCGCAAAAACCAGGTCGAGCCCGGCATTTTCCATAATGCTGCCGAGGCGTTCTGCCCGCGCATAACCCGCTGGAGAAAGGTCTGGATTGTCTGAATCATCCAGTTTTTCAGCATGGCGCACAAAGAAAAAATGCGTCCAGCCCTCCTCATTCCAATGCGGAATATTGGATGATTTGCCATCTGAAAAATGTAGCTTCCCCTCGCTGACACGCACAACTTTGCAGGAGTCGCAACCACATAAAAGGAAAGCGGCAAACAGGGACAAAAGCAAAAAGAACGGTTTCATAAAGATAAATTATCGGACAGGGTGAATTGGGGATCAAACAGTAAATTGCATATCCAAATTTGTGCTGAGCCTAAACAAAAATGGGCGAATTTTCCTCCTTTGAATTCAGGACTTTTCGCATTAAAGATTCACTTCAGGCTGCCCACGGACCAAGTCCTCAAAGGTTTCCCGTTGCCGAATCAAATGGGCTTTCCCCTTGTAAATCAATACTTCAGCGGGCCGCATCCGCGAATTGAAATTGGACGCCATCGTATAACCATAAGCCCCGGCATTGTAAAAACAAACGATATCGCCTTCCACCACCTCCGAAATCCGGCGATCTGCGGCAAATGTGTCTGTTTCACAAATATTGCCTACTACGTTATAGATCCGTGGCTTGAAAGTTGGTTCTGTTACGTTCACTATTTTATGGTAGGAACCGTAAAACATGGGGCGGATCAAGTGGTTGAACCCCGTGTCGAGGCCGACAAAAGCAGTAGAGGTCGTTTGCTTAACCAGGCTGCATTTGGCAAAAAAGTATCCCGCTTCACTTACCAAAAACTTACCCGGTTCAATCATCAGCGTTAATTCACGACCGTACTCCTTGCAGAATTCAGCAAACCGTTGGCTGAGTTTTTCGCCTACTTCCTCCACGTCTGTTTCGAAGTCATCGGGTTTGTAAGGTACTTTGAAACCACTGCCCAGGTCTATGTACTTCAGGTCGGGAAATTTACGAGCTGCCTCAAAAAGTATCTCCGCGCCGCGCAAAAACACATCAACATCCAGAATGTCAGAACCTGTGTGCATGTGCAAGCCTTCCACCTTAAGTTTTTGATTTTCAACGATCCGCATCACGTGAGGCAGTTGGTGAATGCTGATCCCAAACTTCGAATCTATGTGCCCAACGCTGATTTTTTCGTTGCCACCTGCCATCAGGTGAGGGTTGATTCTGATACAAAAAGGTACATCAGGGTGGTGAAGGCCCCAGTTTTCGAGCATGGGAATGGCATCAATGTTGATTTTCACCCCAAGCCCGACGGCTTCTTCATATTCATCAGCCGCCGCAAAATTGGGTGTGAAAAGAATGTCCTGCGGAGGATACCCTGCCAGTAGCCCCAATCGGACCTCGCCGATGGATACACAGTCTAAAGCCGAGCCCATTTGCCGCAAAAGACGCAGGATTGTCAGGTTGTTCAATGCCTTGCAGGCATAGTGGACCCTAAAATCAGGATAGGTGTATGCTTTATTGATGCGACGATACTGGCGTTCGATGATCGAAGCATCATAGACATATAGTGGGGTGCCAAATTGTTTGCAGAGTTCAAGCGGATCGATCCCACCAGGGAATTGGTATTTGTCGTTGATAAGTTGCATGGGGCAAAGGTAAAAAGTTGGGGTTCAAGTTAACCTGAAACTGGCTGGGTGAGTCGCCGGCTCCCGGCCAGTTTCAGTTTAACTTGAGCCGCAATCAATTGGGTGTCATTCAAATTTTCGCCATCAGTAAACCTCGTAGGTTTTTAAAACCTCGTAGGTTTTTAAAACCTACGAGGTTTAGGAGCGAATGTTTGGAATGCACAAAATTCAGCCCTACTAATTTTTCAAAATCTTATGCCCAATCCCCGTTTCCATTTCCACCAGGAAATAAATGCCATTGGGATAGTGCGAGAGGTCTATTTCGCCCTGTCTCTGAATGGTTTGGGTTGAGAGTACCTGCCCGAAAACATTTTTTAGGCTTAGGGTGGTGGCTGCCTCGCTTTGCACAAAGAGGACATTGGTAGCTGGATTGGGGTAAAATGTCAGAGCTGTTGGTGCGGTTGGTGCTTCACCCGTGGGTACGGTTTCAGGGGCAAGTTTTATGACCCAATAATCTGTGCTGCCATGGCTGTCTTCAGTTTTATCTCCAGAAATATTGGATTCAGAAAATCCGCCGAGAATATAGCCGCCATCGGCAGTTTGTTGAAGGGAGGAAATCCCATCGTATCCACTTCCACCGATCGTATTTTGCCATTGGATAATGCCTATGGAATCCAATTTTAACACCCAATAATCTCCGCTCCCATCGCTGTCCTCTGTTTTATCGCCTGAAATATAGGAATCGGAAGTTCCGCCAAGAATATAGCCCCCTTCAGCAGTTTGTTGGATTGTACTGAAAAAGTCATGAAAGTCGCCGCCGATCGTGTTCTGCCATTGGATAGCACCTGTGGCATCCAACTTCACGATCCAGTAATCCAAAACCCCCAAATTGTCTTCGGTTTTGTCACCCGATATGTTGGAATAGGAGTTTCCGCCAAGAATATACCCTTCGTCGGCAGTCTGCTGTAAGGACTTAAGTTCGTCAATACCGTTACCACCTATAGTGTTCTGCCATTGGATAATACCTATGGAATCCAATTTTAACACCCAATAATCATCAATACCCAAACTGTTTTCGGTTTTGTCGCCTGAAATATCAGAAGCGGAATATCCACCGAGAATATAGCCGCCGTCAGCAGTTTGTTGTAAGGAATTGAGTACATCGAAATCACTGCCTCCGATGGTACGCTGCCATTTAATATTGCCTGTGGCATCTAATTTCAGCAACCAATAGTCTTCATCTCCAAAACTATCATCGGTTTTATCACCCGAAATATTGGACTTGGAACTTCCTCCTAGGATATAACCCCCGTCGGCTGTCTGTTTTACAACATAGAGTGCATCGTAGTCGCTGCCACCGATGGTGTTCTGCCATTGGAAAGCGCCATTAGCATCCAATTTAACCACCCAAAAGTCCAAATCCCCCAAGCAATTTTCAGTTTTATCGCTCGAAATATTGGAATCGGAACTTCCACCGAGGATATAACCCCCATCGGTGGTTTGTTGGATAGAATTGATATATTCATATCCGCTTCCACCAATTGTGTTCTCCCATTGGATAGCCCCTGTGGCATCTAATTTTACCACCCAATCATCAGCATGTCCTCCTAAAGGGTTTTCGGTTTTGTCGCCCGAAATACTGGAATTAGAATACCCGCCTAGGATATAGCCCCCGTCGGCAGTTTGTTGGATGGCAAAAAGGTAGTCGTCAAAGTTGGCACCGATAGTGTTCTGCCATTGGATGGCTGGAGCTTGAGAAAAAAGCGAGGAAAGGGCGCAAAGGGCCGTAATGAGATGGGAAAAGATTTTTTTCATGTTGAAATAGATTTTAGGTTTTGACCGTGTATGGGGATCACATTGACCACATTTATCAAATTGACCACATTCACTTCAGCCTCAAAATATTCCCCATTTGATAGCAAGACCGGCAACGAGGCTCGTATTGTCCTTTTTCTCCGAGTAAAATCACGGAATCTTCCTCGGCCAAACGGTAGGAATGGGTGGCCAGGTTCCCACAGTGAACACAAATCGCATGGACTTTGGTCACATACTCAGCAACGGCCAATAGCGCAGGCATCGGGCCAAATGGGATTCCCCGGTAGTCCATATCTAATCCTGCAACGATAACCCGGACACCGCGCAGTGCAAGTTCCTGGCATACCTGAGGCAATTCCATATCAAAAAACTGCGCTTCATCCACCGCAACCACAGTGGTATCCTCGCTGATTTCCAGCAATTTGGACGAATGACCCACAGGCTGGGCCAGTGTTGAAGTGGTGTCATGCGATACGATAGCGGTCTCGTCGTAACGGGTATCGATTTTGGGTTTGAACACCTCCACTTTCATATCAGCGATCTTGGCCCGCCGTAGCCGGCGGATAAGCTCTTCTGTTTTGCCAGAAAACATACAACCGCAGACAACTTCTATCCAGCCTCTGCGCTGTCCTTTAAAATGTGGTTCTAAAAACACGATGTATCAGATTTATTATTGATTACCAGGCCACTAATTACACAAATTTGCACTAATGCGGTACAGGTATTTTGGTGCAATTACTGGCAAAAATTGCCTTGACTTGTAAAGCAATTGCCTTTACTTTCAAAAACTTTCGGAAATTCGCCGGTGAAAATAGGCACAGTCACCAATACCCACCCACTAATGGATTTTCAAAAAGCAAAAATTTATCTTGACAAACTCAATCGCGAATTCACGCGCATGAGCAAGGATCCGGAAAACACCATCCGGATAGACGTGGACATCATGGCGTCATACGTTCGCGAATTGTACGACGCAATTCATTCTGATTCAACTGCTTATACGGAGCAAAAGCCTGTTCACGCCCCAGTGCGACACCCACACCGCTCTCCCGTTGCAGAACCTGTACACGAAATCGCTCCGGCGCCGCCACCCCCACCTACTGTAGCCGAGGTACCGCCGCCGGCGCCGCCGCCACCAGCACGCGAAGAACCACCTGCCCCTGCTTCTCCCCCAACGCCGCCTCCTGTGCATCATGCCCCGAAGCACCCGGCTGCAAGTCCTCATGTGCCTTCTGCGACCGGTCTGGAGATCTTGTTTGAAGAAAAACAGGCCAAGGAGCTCGCCGATAAACTGGCTCTAACCCCCATTGCTGACCTTAGAAAAGCCATCCCGCTCAACGACCGCCTGCTTTACACAAGTGAACTTTTTGCTGGCGATGGCAAAGCATTTGAGGACATGCTTGCAGAGGTCAACAATTTCGCAAACTTTGAGGAAGCCCGCGAATACATTACCCACAACTGTGCAATTTACTACACCTGGACCGATAAAAAACGGCTCGATACTGCCAAATCATTTGTAAAGCTGGTGCGGCGGAGGTATAAATGAAAATTTTGATAGTCGGCCAAGGTATCGCAGGTACCCTGTTGGCTTGTTCATTACTCAGGCGAAAGGCACAAGTACGCATTGTAGATGCTGATGTACCCGGAAGGTCTTCTTTTATTGCAGCAGGCATTATTAACCCTGTGACCGGGAAACGATTTGTAAAGTCTTGGAGGTTTGACGAGTTTTTCCCTGTTGCTAAAAAAGTTTACCAAAACCTTGAACAAGAGTTCGGCATATCGATTTGGGAAGAACGCCCAACTGTACGCCTGCTCCATACACCTGAAGAGCTAAACGACTGGTCTATCAGGTGTGCTCAGGCTGAATATGCCGACTACCTTGATGAGGCACAAGATGCGGGGACCTGGGGGCCATTTTTGAGGCCTGGTTTTCGATTTGGGGTGATTCAAAGATCTGCCAGGGTTAAATTTCCTTTGCTGCTTGCAACATTTCGGGAAATAAATCAAAAAACCGGTGTTTTTTTTGAAGAAAGTATTGATTATCAAAATATTGAAACCTATTTAAAAAATTTCGATCGCGTGGTTTTCTGCGAAGGCTGGCCTGCAAAATCCAATCCTTTTTTTCCTGAAACACCCTTTAGAATTTCAAAAGGCGAGGCATTGATAATACGTTTTTTCCCTGCTCAGGCTGTTCTACCTACCGAAATGCTCAAAAAAAACCTGCTCGTAGCCCCCTTGGGCGATGGCACTTTTTGGGCTGGCAGCACTTTCGAGTGGCAATTCATGGACCATCTGCCCAGTATTGAAGCGCGCGAACAAGTACTTGGGTACTTGGAGGAAATGTTTGACTGCGCTTTTGAAATAGTGGACCAGGTTGCTGGCATCAGACCAACAATGCTGGACCGAAGGCCAGTGAGCAAACAGAGCGACGTAAATCCCAGGGTGTTTATGTTCAATGGCTTAGGGACAAAAGGGGCCTTGCTGGCTCCATTTTTTGCGGAACAATTGGCCAATGAGATTTGTAGATCTTAGACCGTGTTTCTTCCAACCTTACATTAATACGTTGACCATTTTGACCAAATTTGCCACATTACAATAAATTATCCACCACACTCGCACTACAGATCTTCCAGATCATGAGGCTGGGAGCAGCGGTGCTGACAGGCATCCTGCTTGCTAAAAGCGGTCTTCCCATTGCCGAAATCGGCGCCTGGGAAATGTTGCTTTACCTGGGTACCACCGTCACGTTTTTCTGGGTCAATGGACTTTTACAAGGCATCGTGCCGGTCTATTCGAAATTGGACAATGGTGAACGTAAGACATTCATTTTCAATCACTTTTTATTGTTTTGTGCTATAGCAAGCGTTCTTTTCGTGTTGTTGATTTTAGGCGAAAAATGGACCGTGCCAGCCCTGACGGGGCTTTGCGAACTGCCTCATTTCAAACTGTTTGCATGGTATCTGTTGTTAAATCTGCCGACCTTTCCGGTTGAATATTTTTACTTGCTAAAAGAGCGCCCGCGCAGTATTGTGATCTGGGGCATCGTTACTTTTGGAATGCACCTTATTGTCTTGTTTCTACCCATCAAAATGGGCTACGGACTTGAAGGCGGCATTACTGCTTTGGTGGGTTTGAGTGGAATGAAATTCCTGTGGGCAGCCGGGTTGACCTTAAAACTTGGCCAACCAAGATTTGACCTCAGGTTGATCATGTCCTATCTTGTTTTTTGCGCCCCATTGATGCTCTCCAATGTAGTAAGTAACCTTATGCTTCTTTTTGACAATTGGTTGGTGGGCTGGCATTTCGGCGACCCGGAAACATTTGCAATTTACCGATATGGGGCCAGGGAATTCCCGCTGGCCACTGCACTTGTGGGCGCATTGGGCATTGCAATAATCCCGAGCCTTACCCAGTCGCCAGTAGCAGGTTTGGCTGAGTTGAAAGCCAAATCCTTGCGGCTCATGCACTGGCTTTTTCCCTTGACCATCATCCTGTTGTGTGTCAGTAAGTTGCTTTTCCCGATTATTTTCAATCCTGATTTTTCGTCGAGTGCGGATTTGTTCAACATCTACCTCCTCACTTTGGCAAGCCGGGTACTGTTGCCAGCTTCCATTGTATTGGCCAAAGGCGATTCCAGTAGTCTTTTGCGCGTGAGTGTGCTGGAATTAGGCGTCAAAATTCTTTTAGGGTTTCTATTCCTGCAAGCCTGGGGACTACCAGGCTTGGCATTCTCTGTGGTGCTGTCTTTTTGGGTTGAAAAACTGGGACTTATCTGGATCTTAGAGAAAAAGCACGGGGTGAGGACAAAAGAATGGATCGATTGGCGCTGGTATTTGGGGTATGTGGCTGCTTTGGTGGCAGGCTATTGGGTCTCTCTATACTTTTGACCGGGGTTTTGTATTCCTCGACCTATTGCCTTGATGAAAAACTGCTTAGCGTGCCGTGGTCTCCGAATATAAGCCCAACCGAAACTTAATATTTTCCCGGCTCATCTGTTTCATTTTGGTCAAAATCTCCCCTACTTTTATCCTTCCAAACCGATTTTTTATCTCACCAACATTTCCACCCAAACTATGCGAAAGCAATTAGTCTATGCTCTTCTCGCCACAGTCGCTGCTGCTGGCCTTTTCATGCTCGTCCGTAACCAAAAAATTGTAAAAAATGAGGCATACTTCGAGGCTGTTTCAAAATACATCTATGCCTTTACCTCCGGTTCCATCAGTCGGGACGATGTGGTGCGCGTCCGATTTGTAAACGCCGCAGTCTCTCAGGAGCAGGTCGGCAAAGAAGTGCCTGCCAAGGTGTTTTCCACCGACCCGAAAATAGAGGGCAAGGCCGTATGGGAAGATGACAGAACTATAAAATTCACGCCTGCTCAGGCACTTAAACCGGGAAAACATTACACCGCTCATGTGGCTGTAAAACGAATTTATGCCGATGCGCCGAGCCTGGCCCGAAACTTTGATTTTGATTTTAGTGTTCGCGAACTTGCCTTTGATGTGGTCAAAGACGGACTTTCTGCTGACCCTAATGACATTCGGCACCAACGTGTTACGGGGCGTGTTCGGGTGAATGAATCCTGCTTGCCTGACAAAATTGAAAAAATGCTGACTGCCAGGCAAGGCAATAAAGCATTGCTTGTCAGCTGGCAGCATAGTGAAGACGGCCGTTTGCACCAATGGACAGTGGCAGGAGTTGAGCGGACCAATGTGGCCAGTAGCGTCCGTCTTGCATGGTCCGGTTCTCCTATTGGCGTAGAAAAAAATATGGCTGAAGAGCAAGCAGTACCTCCTTTTGGCGAGTTTTTGGTGCTCTCCGCCAAGGCCGTACAAGTGGAGGAACAATACGTATTGCTCAATTTTTCCGACCCTATTTCTTCCGCGCAGGATTTGTCCGGATTGGTTCGAATTGATAATTACAATGGAAAGTTGCGTTACGTCACCGATGGCAATTTTGTGCGTGTTTATCCAGCAGAACGGATCACCGGAATGAAAAACATCCAGGTGGACGGCAGTATCCGCAGTGCAGCAGGGCAAAGCCTTAACGCAGCCGGCGAATGGAAATTGATCTTTGAAGACCTCAAGCCAGGCGTCCGCTTGGTAGGCCGCGGCGCGATTATTCCACAGCAAGCTGGTGGGGGCATAATTTTCCCTTTCGAAGCTGTGGGCCTTACCGCAGTGGATGTGGAAGTATTTAAAATATTCAATTCCAACATTTTGCAATTTATGCAGGTCAACGAAATTGAGGGTGAACAAGAGTTGGAGCGTGTAGGGAAAATCGTTTTACAGAAAAAATTTGACCTCGCTGCCATAAATCCGGAAGCATCTTCAACGGTTTGGCAACGATATGCCTTGGACCTCAAGGACATGATTCAGAAAGATCCAGGTGCGATATATCAAGTCCGTTTGGCCTTTAAAATGGATTATACAAGCTGCTCAACTGCTTCAATTGCCGCAGACGAAGGCGATGACAATGAAGATGGCATGGTAAATAGCATCATGGGCGGTTACCGGGGTATTTATTGGAAGGAAAGTGACAGTGAATATTGGTGGCAAGAAGGCGATGACTACAATTGGGACAACCGTGAAGTGCCTTGTGCAAAAGAATACTATAATTACGAACATTTCAGCAAGCGCAACGTGTTTGTCAGCGACCTTGGCCTGACGGCCAAACGTGGTCGCGACGGCTCGCTTTTCCTTGCGGTTACAGACCTGCATACTGCCCAGCCAGTTAGCGGAATCGATATTGAATTGCTCAGTTTCCAACTTCAGCCTATTGTTAAAACCCGTACCGAAGGCGATGGCACCGTGATGGTGGAGGGTTTGCGCGAAACGCCTTTTTTGGCTGTCGCTACCGCTCAGGGAAGGCGTGGCTACCTCCGCATGGCGGATGGCAATGCCTTGTCACTCAGCCGTTTCGACGTAGCAGGGGTGGAGTCGCAAAAAGGCTTGAAAGGTTACATTTATGGTGAGCGTGGCGTATGGAGGCCGGGTGATTCGCTTTATTTGAACTTCGTTTTGGAAGATAAAACGGGCAGGCTCCCGCAGGGCCATCCTGTTGTGTTTGAACTTCGTGACCCTGCCGGCGCCCTGCAATACAGAACCGTTCAAACGGCTGGAGTGAATGGTGTTTACCCCTTCTATTGTGCCACGCGCGCCGAAGCAAAAACCGGAAACTGGCAGGCCCACGTAATGGTGGGCGGTGCAACTTTTTCACGCCCTTTAAAAATTGAAACGGTCAAACCAAATCGCCTGAAACTAGACCTGAATTTTGGACCCAGGGCCTTCCTTACCGCCAAAGACTTTGACGTTAACGGGGAAGGCCAAGGGATCAATGGCGCCTTGAAAGTCAAGTGGTTGCATGGCGCAACTGCCCAAAATTTGAAATCAACCGTAGAAATGCAGGTTCGGGCGGTCGCAACCGAATTTACAGGCTATAAGGGTTATTCATTTGACGATCCTTCCAGATATTTTTATTCAGAACCGGAGGTTCTTTTTGATGCCAACCTTGACCAAAACGGCCAAGCCAACGTTCCGTTAAAAATCGGCCAGGTCAGCGCAGCACCCGGCAAACTTATCGCTAATTTCAAGGTCCGCGCCTTTGAAGCGGGCGGCGATTTCAGTACGGATAATTTCGCGCTGGATGTATTGCCTTATGACCGTTTTGTTGGAGTTTTTATACCCACAGATAAATGGGGCAGCAAAGTGCTCGACCGAAACGGCAAAAGCAAGGTCAATTTCGCAGTCTTGAACAATTTGGGCAAACCCGTTGCAAATCATAAAGTTACAGTTGCGCTATACCGGGTGGACTGGCGATGGTGGTGGGACGATGATGCTCGTTCGGGCATTGGTCAGTTCAACAGCAGTGAACTAAACGATGCGGTCGATCACGCCGTACTAACCACGGATGCTCGCGGCCAGGCCTCCTGGTTGGTCAAACCCACTGGCTGGGGCCGATACCTCGTGCGTATTGCGGATACTGAAGAAGGCCATACAGCAGGCGATTTTTTCTGGGCAGGACATCCTGAACAATTGGACGACATAAAGAGCCGGAACGCCGCCGCCATGTTGCCTTTCACGGCAGAAAAAGAAAAATACAACGTGGGAGAAGAAGTGGTTTTGAAAGTTCCGGCCAGCGAAAACGGACGAATACTCCTGACTTTAGAAACGGGTACACGCGTGGCGCGGCACCTCTGGTTTGATGCCGTTGCTGGCGATAACTTCTTGAAATTCAAGGCAGAAAAAGACATGGCGCCCACGGTGTATGCCCATGTCAGCCTTATCCAGCCGCATGCGCAAACCAAGAACGACCTGCCAATAAGGATGTACGGTGTAACTCCGGTCAATATCGAAAATTCGAGCACCAGACTGGAAGCCCAAATTGATATGCCCGACCAGTTGAAGCCTGATGAATTTTTCAACATTTCGCTCCGTGAAAAAGGCGGTAAGGCTTGCGTTTATACCCTTGATGTGGTAGATGAAGGCTTGCTCGACCTTACGCGCTTCAAAACGCCCAACCCTTGGGAATCTTTCTACGCCCGCGAGGCGCATGGTGTAAAAACCTGGGATATATATGATTATGTATTGGGTGCGTATGGCGCGGAGCTCTCCCGCATCCTTGCCATTGGTGGGGATGGCATCAATCAGAAAGCAAAAAATGCCAATCAGGTCAACCGTTTCAAGCCTTGCGTAATTCACCTGGGGCCTTTCAAACTGGAAAAGGGGCAGACCGCCAAACACCGTTTGAAGATCGAGAATTACGTTGGCTCCGTACGCGTAATGGCTGTGCTTTCCGCTCCGGCAGCAGGGGGGGAAGGTGCTTATGGAAATGCTGAAAAGACCTGCCCGGTACGCAAACCGCTGATGATCATGCCCACCTTGCCGCGTGTGCTTGGCCCGGGCGAGACCCTGCGTTTGCCTGTGGAAGTTTTTGCCATGGAAAAATCAGTGAACAGCGCAACGGTGAATGTTAGAGAATCAAGCGGTTTGGTAAAAATTTCAGGAAGTTCCAATACCCTGACCTTTAGCGAACCCGGCCAAAAATTGACTTATTTTGATTTGAAAGTGGGCGAAAAAACGGGCGTTGCCAAATTCAGTATCAGCGCAACCGGCGGTGGAGAAACGGCCACTTCTGAGATTGAAATTGAGGTAAGAAACCCGCATCCCCTCATTACCCGGGTTCTTGACGGCTCCGTGGAACCTGGGCAAACCTGGGCACAGCCAGCCAAAGTCACCGATTTCAGCGATCTGGAGGCGGCCGTGCTGGAAGTGAGTAATATCCCTCCGATCAACCTTTCAAAACAATTAGATTACATTATTCAATATCCACATGGCTGCATAGAACAGACCACTTCGGCAGCATTCCCTCAATTGTATGTGGACCTTATTGCCCCGCTTTCGACAAAACAACAGCAGGAAATCCAGAAAAATGTGATGGCCGCTATCGCAAAATTGCAAAATTTTCAGATGGCCTCAGGGGCATTTTCATATTGGACTGGGGGAAATGAGGTGGCCGATTGGGCGGGTACATACGCAGGCCATTTCCTGATGGAGGCAAAGGCAAGAGGTTTTGCTGTGCCGCAGAACATGCTGGATAAATGGGTTGATTATCAAGTCAAATCCTCGCGTACCTGGGAACCAGGCGTTGATAATGACCCACATGGCTGGTGGCACCACGACAATGAAATGTCACAGGCTTACCGGCTTTACACCCTTGCTATTGCAGGTAAAGCAGACTTGGCCGGGATGAACCGTTTACGCGAAAAGAGGGCAAAATATGAGAGTTCAGCATCTCTGCTTGCTGCAGCTTATGCTACCGCCGGCAAAAACGAGGCAGCCCGGGATTTGTTGAATGATGCAAACGCTAAAAAATTTGCTTATACCTGGTGGGGTTATACTTATGGTTCTGATTTGCGCGACCTGGCCTTGAAACTTGAAACCTTGTCAGCAGTTGGCGATAACAAACGCGGCCTCGAAGTAGCCCTTCAAGTGGCCTCCCAGGTAGGGGATGCCGCACGCTGGTATTCCACCCAGGAAATTGGAACTTGTCTGAGAGCATTGTGCAAATACACAAAAAAGGCCACTTTCGGCGATAAATCTGATTTCATTATTAAAGCCGGAGGTCGGGAAATACCAGTAAACAGCACCACACCTTATTACCTTTACCCCTTGGGTGAGGAATTAAGCGGAGGTGTTTCAGTAAAAAATACCAGCAAGCAAAAACTTTTCACGAGGATTGTTTTGCGTGGCCGCCCGGTTTCTGGTGACGAACCTGCAGAAAGCAGCAATATCTCTTTAGGCGTTCGTTATACTGATTTGAAAGGTTCAGCGATCGAACCAGCTAAACTTAAGCAAGGCACTGATTTCCTTGCGGAGGTAACCGTAACCCGAACGGGCACCCTTCGATTTGACTTTAACGAGCTGGCGCTCACTCAAATTTTCGCTTCAGGTTGGGAAATTCTCAACACGCGCATGAGCGAGGTGGGCGGCTCAAGCTCCGACCCCATGGATTACCAGGACGTTCGTGATGACCGCGTGTTCACCTATTTCGACCTGCCGTTCAATTGGACAAACAACAAAGATGCAAAGCAGTCCCGCACGTATCGTATTCAACTGAACGCTGCTTACGCAGGCCGGTACTATTTGCCCGCTGTCGCTTGCGAAGCAATGTACGACAACCGGATTCGCGCGGTACAACCAGGGAAATGGGTGGAAGTGGTTAATTAGAAGGCGGGGGATTTGTTTTAGGGAAGCAGAAATGTGTGGCACACCTAAACCCGCGTATTGACAAACAACGTGGAACTCAAGGTGTGCCACACTTTTAGCGGGAATTTGGGGTTTAACACAGCCCCCGGATGTTCTGAGGACTTCTGGGGGCTGTGTTTTTATAACTGACCCACACATACAAAATTCCTTTTTCAG
>JBJXGO010000037.1:0-23016 GCA_046160345.1 Saprospiraceae bacterium | reverse complement strand
AACTTCAAATTGAAAACTACCTTGTTCTCCTGGATTCCTTTTCGAACAATACAAGAACAAGCCAAACAAATCTGCATTAACCTAATCTATAACAAATCATGAACGTATTTCTTGCTGAACTCCTTGGCACTGCTTTGCTACTCCTCATGGGCAATGGTGTTGTGGCAGGCGTGGTGCTCCGCGACACCAAAAACGAAAACTCGGGCTGGCTGGTCATAACGATTGGCTGGGGCCTGGCGGTCACTTTTGCAGTGTATGCCGTTGGCCACCTGAGCGGGGCACATCTGAACCCGGCAGTCAGCCTGGCGCTGGCAGCCACAGGCCAATGGTCAGCACAATTCACAGCAAGCACTTTGCCGCTTTACCTGGCCGGACAAATGCTGGGGGCAATGTTGGGGGCGAGCTTGGTATATTTGCATTATTTCCCGCATTGGGCACGAACTGAAAGCGTCGATGCAAAACGCGCCGTATTCTGCACGTCTCCGGCCATACGCCACACCGCAGCCAATTTTACCAGCGAGTTCATCGGGACATTTGTGCTGCTGTTTGGCCTTTCTGCCCTTGGAGCCAACAGGTTTGCGGAAGGTTTGAACCCGCTTGTTCTGGGTGCGCTCATACTCGCCATTGGCCATTCGCTGGGCGGCACCACGGGCTATGCCATAAACCCGGCGCGTGATTTGGGGCCTCGAATTGTTCATGCACTTTTACCCATTCCAGGCAAAGGCGGTTCGGATTGGGGTTATGCCTGGATACCAGTACTTGCCCCCATTTTGGGTGGGATATGTGGCGCGGTTGTGTATCGGGCCTTTTTAGGAGGATAAAATATAAACTCGAGTTGGCTCTATCTATTTGTATATTTGGTTTTCAACAAATAAATTCAATGACCATGAACAGCAAAAAAAGCCGATTCCTGTCCATATTTTCACTTCTGCTATTGGGTATATTCCAACCAATTTTTGCCCAAGGTTGGGAGAAAGAGATCAAAGTACCCTCCGGGATGTCATCAACTACCAATCGTGTGAAGGCATTACTTGACGGAAGTATTCTAAAGGGCGCTTATCTATCGAATTCAGGTGGAAATGGACTTCTTAATCAAATACAGCTGACTCGGATCGGGGTAAATGGAAGTATTTATTGGAATCGTTTTTATGATATGCCTTCTCCCAATTGGTTCAATGGCCCTTGGATGTTTGATATGGAGGTAACAGCGGATGGCACTATCTTTTTGGCGGGCACTGTGAGTGTCGGAAATGACAGACAGGTACGGGTGTGGAGGCTAAAAGCATCTGGGCAAATTGTCTGGGTTCGTACTTTTGGGCTGACATCGCAAGTGGAGGCTGTGGACGATATGGCTATTACGAATGAGGGAGATGTGTTGATTGCGGGCACAGATCAAGCCAGGCCATTTTTGTTGAAGTTAAAGCCAACCGGGACTCAGCTTTGGTTGAAACACCTTTATTCATCTTCTGCTTTTGGAGCCGACGGATTGGCATTATCCTCAAATGGCAATATCGCTATTACGGGAAGCTCTAGCGGCGATGCTTATCTTGCTTTGTTGTCGCCCGATGCCAACATGCTCTGGCAAAAGACCTATGCCTATCGAGGACAAAACTTTGCCATTGCTTCCATGCCCAATGGAAATTGGGCGATTTGTGGCAATTTTCTCCAAGACTCTCCTATGGGATCTGATTTTGACCCCTTTATCATGTGCACAGATTCAGCCGGAATACTGCTCTGGGAACAACATGAAGGGCCAGATGACAGCAGCGAGGCATATTCTCAAGTAATTGTTGATGAGGCCAATAATATTTATACAGCCGGCTACTTAAATGACCTGCCATTTACTGCTGGGATCATTGACCGATTTAACGCAGAAGGCGATTTACTGTCATCCCATTCTTATGGCCAATTGTTCCGGCGGGAAATTTTAGAGGATGTAGCATTGTTTCCTGAAGGAGGGCTTGTTGGCGTAGGCAGATTGATCAATGATAATAATATTGCGCATAGAGGCTGGATCGTACGGACGGATATAAATGGAACGATGAGCAACAACCTGCTGAAAGGCAAACTATTCTCGGACTTAGAAAAGGACTGTAATTTCGACTCAGGAATAGATGTGGTTCTGCCTGGCCGATTCATTAGCATCCGTAAAGACGCCAATATTATTACGCTACCCACGGATGCAGAAGGCAACTATGAGATAAGTTTGGATACTGGCCATTTTGAAGTTAGTGCGGAACTGAATCTGCCCTATTGGATGTCTTGCCAAAGCGTGTACACTGTTGACTTTGCCACATACAACAACAGTGTCCAACTGGACTACCCGCTTACGCACGAGGTAGATTGTCCGGACATGGCCATAGATATAAGCACCAGTTTATTGCGGCGCTGTTTCCCGACTAATTACACGGTCACTTATTGCAATAATGGAACCGTGACTGCTGTAGGCGCTTACGTGGATATTCTGCTTCCTACAGAAATTACTTTGATTTCGGCAAGTATCACCCCAAC
Source organism: Saprospiraceae bacterium (assembly GCA_046160345.1). Lineage (GTDB taxonomy): Bacteria > Bacteroidota > Bacteroidia > Chitinophagales > Saprospiraceae > M3007. Next base: position 20,505 of record JBJXGO010000037.1, on the reverse strand, counting down.
TCCGATAGGCGTCAACGCTTATCGCTTTCAAATTGGCGATGTGACACCCTTAGAATGCGGCAGTTTTTTGCTAACGGTCCAAGTTGGTTGTGACAATGTGCAAAACGGCGATGTTCTCTGCGTTTCAGCTCAAATTTATCCTGACACTAACTGCATACCACCCAACCCTTTATGGTCGGGAGCTGAACTGGAAGTTGCAGGCAATTGTGACGGTGATTCCATTGAGTTTATCATACGAAATATTGGTGCGGGAAACATGGCGGAGCAAAAAACCTTTGTAGTGACTCGAGATTTGGATGTTCTTTGGCAAACCTCTGTGCTCCTAGCTTCTGGCGAAGAGCGTGTTTTCAAGTTTGAAGCTGGATTTGAACTTTGGCATGCTGAAATAGAACAAGAAGCTTACTTCCCATGGCCATCTCATCCAAGCGCAACCATTGACGCATGCAATAACTCGATTACAAATGCGGGAGCATTGCAATTTGCATCAAACGATGCTGGAAACAGGGTTGAACGGGATTGCCAGGAGGTAATAGGCTCTTGGGACCCCAACGACAAAATCGGTTATCCTTTAGGAATAGGCTCTGAACATCACATACGCCCAAATACTGAATTAGAATACCACATCCGCTTTCAGAATACGGGCACAGATACTGCATTCACAGTAATCATCCGTGACACGCTATCTTCCTTTTTGGAACACCAAACTTTGAAATTGGGCTCGGCGAGTCACCCTTATGAATACAACCTCCGAAATGGGGTTTTAGAGATTGTATTCAACGATATTCTTCTTCCCGACAGTAATGTAAACGAGATTGCATCGCATGGTTTTGTCAATTTCAGGATTTCTCAGTTGCCTAATTTACCATTTAGCACCTCAATATTAAATCAAGCAGCTATTTTTTTCGATTTCAACGAAGCAGTGCAAACCAATGTGACATTTCACACTGTGACACCTATCGTTACATCTATCATATTTGAACCCCATAGTCCACAATCAAAGGATAATTTAAAAATCATACCAAACCCTGGTGCAAATACAATATCGCTTCATGTGCCAACATTATATCCTAATAGTCAGACAGCAAGGATAAAATTACAATTTTGGCGCATTGATGGAGGTTTTTGGCAAGAATATCTGCTGAACCCTTTTTCTCCATACTTATCTTGTGAAGATTGGCCAAATGGTACTTATTTATTTAGGGCAATTTATTCAGGTGACCTTTTGGGGTTTGGAAAATTTATAAAACTATAAGTGCCCGGTGAGTATTAGCCAAAACATTTTTGAGCGTTTGGGCGAGCTCAAAAGGGAAAGTAAGCTGAAAAAGGGTTGAAAATAAGACCTGGAAAATGTAAAAAATTATCTGGATGTCCTGTAAAATGAGAAAGAGCCTGCTTGCGCAAGCTCTCCATCATGGTTAAATAGGTCAGAATAGGGTTATACAGGGATTAGTGAGCGCCCCAAACTTGCAGCAGAACCATTCATTCCATTTTTTGGAGAACAGCTCTACTGCTTTGGGGACGAGGGCCTGGGGTTTTAGGCATCTGGGGTTTTGGCATCTGGGGTTGGGTCATTTGGGGTCTAGTTTTCAAAAAAAGTCAACAGGGTTCCTGGCTGTGCGGTGAAGCACAGTGATTTCTTTATTGAAGGCAATTTTTAACGTGAAAAGGATTAGGAACGGTTCAGGTATTTTCGGATCGCTTCCGTTCGATTATTAACCTGGAGTTTCTGATAGATGTTGTGGGCGTGCTTTTTTACGGTGCCCTCTGCTATCTTTTTTTCCGGGTCGTTTTCGTTGGTCAGTTTTTCAGCAATTTCTTTATATAAAAACCCCTTGGAGAGGTAGTTTAATATTTCCATTTCGCGTTCAGACAATTTTTGCACCTGCACGATTTCTGTTGGGGCTTTGTGGAAACTCGCAATTACCTTTTGCGCAATCATCGCACTCATTGGCGCGCCGCCTTGCCAAAACTCATTCAGAACGTTGAGCAACTTGTCTGAAATATCGCTCTTCAAAATATACGCTCCGGCCCCCACTTTTAACGCTTCAAATACTTTTTCGTCTCCACCATGCGCTGTTATCACCAAGAATTTCAAATCCGGGCTCACCAGTTTCAGGCGCAGCATACACTCTATTCCCCCGATGTCTGATTTCTCCAACCCAAGATCCATGATGACGATGTCGGGTTTTTCCTGGGGTATTTTTGCAAGGGCCTGCTCGGCTACATCGTATCGGCTGATAACTTTAAAGCGGGGTTCATCGCTAATTTCTTCTACCAGCCATTCCTGGAATTCGGGGTCGTCTTCGACGATACTTATCTTGATTAAATCGGACATCAGGCAGAGTGTTTGATTTGATTAATTTGGTGAAACAAAGGTCAGATAGTTTAGGATATTTGTCAATACCACTTTAGTTTACGGGAGCGGCGCTAGCAATATTACCGTCATTCCACCCTCAGCATTACGCTGCCATTCGATGCTTCCACCTACCGATTCCATGCGCTTTACGGTGGTGCGAAGCCCCTTGCCCATCCCGGCATGTTCGACGGGCTCAAAGCCTTTACCGTTGTCCTGGATTGTAATATGCAATTGATTGTCAACACTTATTTGCAATTTTACTGCACTTGCATCTGCATGTTTAAGGATATTGTTGAGGCATTCCTTTACGGTCAGCATCACATTGTGGCGAAACTGGCTGCTCAATGTTCTGTCAGGGAACTCGGTTGGGATCGAAAGTGTGGCTGAGATCGCGTTGTCGTCCAAAAAGGTACCCGCGTATTGGCGAATGTAAGCAAGCAGGCTAAGCAGCGAGTCGTTTTGGCTGTCCATGGCCCAAATGATGCCGCGCATATTATTGACCAGTCCGATAGAGATTTGTGAAACCCGCTTCAAAATGGTTTGAAGTTCTTCGGGCGCCTCAACTTTTTTGGCGCGTTGACTTGCAAGGCGGATGGTGGACAAACCTCCGCCCAGTTCGTCGTGCATTTCGTCGGCGATGCGGTTGCGCTCTTCCTGAAGCGACAGTTCTTTTTCAAGCAAAAGTTGCTTGCGTTCGGCCTCACGCTGCTGTTTTTCGAGCGCGAGTTGTTGAAGCCGGAGCCGGTAACGGTAGTAGAATGCGGTGCTAAAACCAATAAAAGCCAGCGCCAACAGCGCGATAAAAGCCTTGAACTGCCAGGTATCGGTGAAATGCGGATCAATAATAATTTCCAATTGTCGGGGTATTTCCTGCCATATGCCTTCTGAATTGCAGGCCGTGAACTGGAAAACATATTTTCCTGGTCGAAGATTGGCGTAAGTGATAAAGTTTTGGGTGCCGAGATCTACAGTATCTGGCTTGCCTCCGTCTTTACTTAGCCAAACCCTGAATTTGTTCATTTCCGGGTCGGTGTATTCCATGGCGGCGAGATCGAAACGCAGGTTGTTTTCATAGTGCTCAAGTACGATGCGCTCGGCCATTTCGATGCAGGTGGTAGAGTCCTGCCATTCCTGGTCGTGTATTTTGAGGCCTACGATGGCTAGTTTTGGGGGAGTGCTGTTGTCGGTAATGGAGTCGGGGTGGAAGACATCCACGCCTTTTGTACTGCCAAACCAGATTTCTCCCGTGCTACTGCTCATAAGCGCGGAGCCTGGACAGTACTCATTGCTACTCAGCCCATTTCGAGTAGTGTACTGCTTGAACTGCTGCCCGACAGGCTTGTAGGGCATAAACTTGATAATGCCCTGGTTGCTGCTGAGCCAGAGGTTTTTGTTCTTATCCGGAACTACGGCGTAGATATATTGATCGGGAAGGCCTTCTTTTTCTGTGATGAGAGTGTCTTTGAAGGTGTTTGGGTCAATTATGCGTAGTCCGCTAGAACCGGCGACAAGAATGTTGCCGGAAATAGGGTCGCCTACAATCTGGTTGACCGAACCAGTATTGGAAAAAGTGCGGACAGATTTCTGAATTAAAGGAGAAATCATCTCCCAAACATTTATTTCATTATTTCCGTAAAGCCATATTTGTTTATTGTTGTCAATAAAAAGGCAAAAAACACCATTGCTAACAAATGGGACATCGAAATAAGACTCATCTGATAATTTTAAATATTTTAATCCTCCAAAAGTGCCTAAATAATATTCATTTTCTGAGAGATTGACCAAGCAGACAGGCTGAGATTTAGATAAGCCAGCCATTAAGTCCCTTTCCTTTATACCTGATGGTGCATACCTAGAAATCCCTTCCTTTGAAAGTCCAATCAGGTTGTCTCCAAAGCGATAAAGAGTCGTAAATTGTGGAAATCGGAGTATTTGTGAAAGGTTTTTGGTTTGGTTATTTTTAAATATCAATGTTTGTCCGTATTCGCTTAAGCACCAAATATGGGCTCCGTCATTTTCAAAAATTTGTGTTACTTTTAGTTTGAATTCTTTCGTACTTGATATCGGGTTTTGGATTTTTTTTTCTCTCAACCTACTATAATATAATCCTTCACCTCTAACACTACACCATAGACTTGAATCGGGAGCAAAATAGACATCTCGCACATTTTTTACAACCTCCTTTTCTTTGGACAAAATCGGCTCTTCATTCAAAAACTCTTTTTTGTGAAGATCAAATTTCCAAATATTGCGATTAATGGAGCTTACTAATATTCGATGCCCAAGTTGGGGACAAATAGAATGAATTTCGCTATTGCTTGTGCCGGGCAAAGTATGTAAGCGATATTGTTTGGGGTTATTAGAGTTCAAGTACAGCAACCCTTTATCTGTCGCATACCAGCAAATTGAATCATTTTCTACAAAGCATTGTCGTATTGTAAGTGTGTAAGGAGCAGGTTGTCCAGGTTTTTGAAACAAAACAGTCTGGTTTGTCTGCTTCCCCTGGTTATCAAATTCCAATATTTCCATTCCCTGACGAACCAACCAAAAACAGGATAAAAGGCGAATTACTGCCTTTCGGCGGTCTTGTTGAACGCCAAATCTTTTCCCAATAGTGGGGCATACAAATATGCTTTTCTTTGATTTGGTGTCAAATTTAAATATAGCATCCGCGGCATTTACCCAAAGTTGGCTTGTAGCTGAATCAAGGTAAATGGCATGGTAAGCTGTATCTTTATACACTCTTTGGTCATGTTGTACAAAGTAATGGTCAAAATCTCCTGTTTGCCTTCGATAGCGATTGATTCCCATATCTGTGGAGAACCAAAGATCGCCTCTACCATCTTCAAAAAAATTGCTCTGAATATTGGCTCCATACAAACTATTTGGGGTGTTTAAATCACTATTGTAAACACTCACTCTGCGTCCATCATAGCGGTTGACGCCATCTAGGGAGCTGATCCAAACGAAGCCATAGCTGTCCTGATTGATAAAAGCATTCGTGCTTTGTGACAAGCCCTCCTTAGTAGTTAGTCCGTGGAATATAGGAGAACTAGAATATTGGGCTAGCAAGCCAACCAAGGCAAGGCTTGCTAGCCCAAACAAAAGTGCAACTCGCAAGCGAAAAAGAGCCATCATACACCATGGAATTGCTTTTATGGTATCCAGACTATCGTGTGGAACCGCGGCTTTGCTACTAGAATAAAGTATAAAGAATAATCCAACATTTTGGCATTATATCTGTATCACTACACTCGGCGGAAATTACCGGTGAAATTGGTACAATTGGCAGGAGCTGAATTCCTTCAAGGTTACTATTTTTTGAATAGAAAGGTCTGAAATTACCCATCTAGCCGGCTTTGCCAGATACTAGAATATAGCCTCTCCAAGCCAACAGAGCAATAGTGACCAGTATCAAGGCCCAGATCAAGATTCGGATCAATGCATACCGCAACACATTGAGTGGCTTTCCAACCTCGTCTTTAATGATCCCTTTCTCCACCATGGCCTTTCGAATATTTGAGGTACTCAATGTACATCCACATGGAATATCATCAGATCCTCCGGGACCAACCTGTGTCGACGAAGTTGTAGAAAACATTACTGGGGCAGGCCCTACATTTGCTCCTCCCACTCCCCCTCCGGTGGTTTGTTCCCACCACCTGGGTGGGCAAGGCTCTCCTAATCTAAACGCCACATCATCCAAGCCACCGACTGTAGCAGCAGGAGCACTTGGCGGAGGGTTGGGAGTAAACTTTAATGTACGGTAATTTTTATAATTTGAAGCAACTGGATTAGCAACGATTGGCATAGAAATAGAGGCCCGAACATAGGCAATGCCTCCGCCTGGAAATTCCGTTTCAAATAGCCTATAGGTTTCATAGTTGAGAAACGTTAAATCGAACTCTCTAGATTGATTGTAATTGGCAAACAAATTGTAGGTGTCTTCTGCACTTGCACCTACAAAAAAGGCACTCAAATCGATGTAGTCTGATGGTATGAAAACAAGGGGAATGCTTACCGGTAAAAAATCAAACGCTGTTGGGGATATTGCACCTTGTGCACCCATGAAAACTAATGAAATTGATATTGCAGTTGTTTCAAAAGTTGTCAGGTCACTTGAATATGATTTTACAGGAAAAAAAGCAAAGCCCATTAATACAGCATTATTCAAAGGGTTTTTAGGATTGCCATTGGTTGCGGTGCCTGTAAATCCCGCGGTACTAATAGCAAGGTTCATATCGGAAAATGTGAAACTTCCTTGAAAGTAACGGAATGCACTTTCTCTTATTTCAATTGATGCTGCCATAACTTCATAGTTTTTAAGTGAACGATTAAGGTTTTGTACGCCAGCAATCCGTCATCCTGACAAATCACCGCCACAAAACTAAACATCAAAACCTAAACTCAAGCGTAAACTTTCGTTTATAGTACGCTCCCCCCTCAAAAACTCCCCGACAGCGAATAGCAGCCGGGGAGGTGGGTAATTGTGTTTCAAGTGCTATTACTCATGCCAAATTGGTGGGCAAGGAGCCCCAATTTGATATCCCAACCCTTCCCTTTCCGTAAAACCATTGCTTAGATCAGGCAGTGGATAAGGCTTTAAAACAAGACCACGGTATTTTTTGTACTCGCTGCCGCCACCCAGGTCAAGCATGACGCGAGAGAGATATATGCCTTCCGGCAGCTGGGTAGCGCCCGGGTAGTAGTGGTCCTCATCTAAAAACCTAAGTAGTGTGGCTTTGTCATAATACACCAATTCGAACTCCGTAGTACCGCCCGCTAAAAGCGGCGGGCATGGGTCAGCTGTCATTTTTCCTGTCAGTGTTTTGTCCATCACCTTCACCATTTCTTTGGGTTTGTTTTCGGAAGTGTTCCATTCCGCGAGTATGGCTTGCAGGTTGATTCGGTCGCCATCCTGCACGGGCATAAAACAAATCCCTGCCACTTCGTTGGCGCCCGCATTGGCGAGCAGCCCCAGGATCTCAGCGCGGGAGAATGAGACGCTTATTGGTTTTACAAGGGCATCATCGGGGTCAGGAGCATTGTCTTTCTTGCAGGCAGCAAAGTAGGCTGCCAGTGAGAGGGCTAGGATAGCCGCAGAGCTTACTAGAAACTTTCTCTTCATGGTACAAAAAATTAAAGAAGTGAAAAAAATAGTGAGAGCTGGGTTGATGTACAAAGATATAGGCTTAATTTTGTAGCATATAGCAAAACATGGCGAAAGATTTCTTTCACGAGCTTATCCGAAAGTTATTGGTAAAAGACGGTTGGACAATCACCGACGACCCTTTGACCATTAAGGGGCTGACGCGCAAGATTTATATAGATTTGGCTGCTGAAAAAATCATTGCCGCCGAGCGCGGCGAGACGAAAATCGCTGTGGAGGTCAAGAGTTTTCTAAGCCCTTCTCGACTCAGCGATTTTTATGAGGCAATCGGCAAATACTCCATCTACTGGGATGCGCTAAAGGAAAACGAACCCGTTCGGCTGCTGTTCTTGGCACTTCCAGTTTCGGCATACGAAGAACTGCTCACTGAACCGTTCGTACAGCACACTGTTCAACGACTTAGCATTCAAATGCTGGTTTTCAATCCTGAAACAAAAAAAATTGAAAAATGGGAAATCTAAACAGCATCGAGCAAAAGAAAAAAATCGTCCGCCAAACGGTCGAGCAGATTGCAAACATTGATTCTTTTGACAACCAGGATAACACCATCAGGGTGCTAGATGACCTTGGCGGGCATTATCTCCTGTTCAACAACGCATGGAAAGATGGCAAGCGCTTCTATGGTTGCTTTCTGCACGTGGACGTACACCCTGATGGCAAGGTATGGCTGCAATACGATGGCACAGACCAGAACGTTGCCGAGTCTTTGGTGCAAGCGGGCATCCAACATCTCGACATCGTATTGGCATTTCAACCCCCTTCCGTCCGACAGTACACGGAGTTTGCGACAGCTTAGCTTCGCGGACTTTAGGTTATTCACACGTTCCTTACCTGCCACCATTAAAAATCGCCCGCCGGGCATAAAGCACGACAGGCGATTCCTGTTTGTTCAACTGCGAAATGAATTTCGCGCTACTTCACATACAACTCAAACTCCACCCGGCGGTTTTGTGCCCGGCCATCAGCAGTTTTGTTGTCGGCTACAGGTTTTGTTTCACCATAACCTGCAGATGCAATGCGGCTAGCAGCAATGCCCTTGCTTGCAAGGTAATCATAGCAAGACTTGGCGCGTGCCTCGGAAAGGGTTTGATTCTTTTGGTCGTCGCCAGCGTTGTCCGTATGGCCATTAATATTCAGGCTGTACTCTGGATAGGTGTTCATCACTGTCACAACTTCGTCCAGTACCGCATATGATTTGGTCAGAAGCGTAGCCTTTCCCGTTTCAAACTGCACCAGTTTGATGGCGCGCTCAAGTTTTGCCTTGTCTTCTTTCTTGATCTCAGGGCAGCCTCGGAGCGCGGCAATACCTGGTTTTTCCGGACAGCGGTCGGTATCGTCATAGATACCGTCACCATCAGTGTCCGGGCAGCCTTTGTGGGCGGAGTCACCTTTCTTGTCTGGGCATGCATCATCTTTATCTGCCACGCCGTCGCTATCACGGTCCGGGCAGCCCATCGTAGCGGCTGGGCCCTTGTCTCCAGGGCACTTGTCCTCTTTGTCTGTGATGCCGTCGCCGTCGCGGTCTGGGCAACCCATTGTTGCGGCAGGGCCTGCTTCACGAGGACATTTGTCTGCAGCATCTGTAATGCCGTCTCCATCTGCATCGGGGCAACCTTTCATTGCTGCGATGCCTTTTACATCAGGGCAATCGTCATCTGAGTCCATGATGCCGTCACTGTCGCGGTCGGGGCAACCCATCGTTGCGGCAGGGCCTTTCAGATCAGGGCATTTGTCATTTCCGTCGGCTATACCGTCGCCGTCACGGTCGGGGCAACCCATGAGGTTTGCCAGACCAGCCACATCGGGGCATTTGTCTTCGTCGTCGGCGATTCCGTCACCATCGCGGTCAGGGCAGCCCATAAGTGCTTTTAAACCAGCCACATCAGGGCATCTGTCTTCCGTGTCGGAGATCCCGTCACCATCGCGGTCAGGCTCTCCGAAATATACCACAATGCCAAGGCCGTGTTGCCAGCCGGGACGGTTTTCCATAGAGAACCGATATTGAGTTTGAGCATTGAGATAGACATTTTCCATCAGGAGCAGGTTAAGCCCAAGGCCTACAGGCATATTGAAATCAAATTTTTCAATCTGGTTATCCCAGGTAGTGCCAATCCCGAGATGCACATTGGGGCTGAGCCATGATTTGTGGCTACAAATGTTTTTTTGGATAAGTGCGTCGAGGTTGGCTATCAACCCATTCCGATTGGATTTGGGATACCTGGCCGTACCAATTTTTACAGGCACAATAAGCCAGGTGCTATTGTCAAGCCTGCGGCCATAGGCAATCTCTACACCACGTTCATCAGCATCTTTGAACGCATCTTTCCAATCGTCCCATTCGGGGTTCGGGTTGATGTAGTTGTTCCAAAGAGTGCGGAACGCCAGTGATTGGTTTGGCTGGGCAAACGTCTGATTCTGTAAAAGCACCAGGGCAAAGATCAGGCTAAGGATGGTCAATAATTTCTTCATAGTGAGAAAGTTTGGTTATGCAATTTTGCAGAAATTTCGTTCAGCGGCAAGGATACGTAACTTTTACATAAAAAGTAGTGGCTACTAAACACAATCTTAGCGTGCTCTAATTTTTATCAGCTTGTCCGAAATTTTTATCGCTTCTAAATATTGGTTTTTTAGCAGGAATTTTCGGTTAAAATCGCAACAACCCACAACTAGCGGTAGTTTTGTTGCCATAAATCGCCGATATTTTTTTACTTTGCGCTTTAGACAGGTTTAAAAGGGTCCAAAATCCACCTTTCAAACAGTCTATCCAATTTTAATGCGATTCAAATAAATATTTCACTCATCACTCCATCAGCTACCCATTTAGGCTTGTTTTCTTTGTGTTTATTGCAACTAGAAATCGTCAATGGAGGGATTCATTTTACAATATAGCGAATGAGCTGGATTTCTAAATTTTTTACCTCGTCAATCGGCCAAAAGGTCATCATGTCATTGACGGGGCTTTTTTTAATGTTATTTTTGGTGATACATCTTTTGGGCAATTTTCAATTGCTAAAAGACGATGGGGGAGAAGCATTCAATACCTACGCTTTTTTTATGACCCATAATCCGGTCATAAAAATCATCTCCTATACACTTTATGCATTCATTTTGCTCCATACGGTGCAAGGCTTGCGGCTTTGGCTGTTCAATAAAGGCGCCAGGGGCAAGGGTCGGTATGAAGTCAACCATGTGCGCAGTTCGGAGCGTTCAGCCCGCAACATGGCCTGGCTCGGGATCGTCATTTTTATCTTTTTGATATTGCACCTCTGGCAATTCTGGCTTCAAATGAAGATGGGGGTTTTGCCTCCCGTAGAGGTTGAGGCTTACGATCACCCTGTCCAAAACCTTTATTTGCCCGTGGCAGAGGCTTTTCAAAACATCTACTATGTTATTTTCTACGTAGTGTGTATGATTGTGGTTGGCTTCCACCTCTGGCACGGATTCTGGTCCTCGTTCCAAACTTTAGGGCTGGCCCATCACAAATATACGCCTTTCATTAAGGGCTTTGGATATGTATATAGCGTTGGATTGGCCCTGGGTTTTGCAGTAATCCCGATCGTTTCTTATTTTTCAAGGTCTTGACACCAGCATAAACCTATAAGATTCGGGCAAAACCCGATCCACAGATCTACCATTCACCCCGCCTTCGCCCAGAATGGCTTCGGCGAGTAAAATATCAACAATATATGGCCTCTGGCTTTAAACTTGATGCTAAAATCCCTGCCGGACAAGTGTCGGAAAAATGGGAGGATTACAAAGGACATGTGGCCCTCGTGGCACCCAATAATAAGCGGAAAATTGACGTGATCGTAGTCGGTACCGGCCTGGCTGGCGCCTCAGCCGCTGCTTCCCTCGGTGAATTGGGTTACAATGTAAAAGCGTTCACCTTTCACGACAGTCCGCGCCGTGCCCACTCCATCGCAGCCCAAGGCGGTATAAACGCCGCCAAAAACTACCGCAACGACGGCGACTCGGTTTACCGCCTCTTTTATGACACCATCAAAGGCGGTGATTTCCGTGCCCGCGAATCCAACGTGCACCGTTTGGCAGAAGTGAGCAATGGGATCATAGACCAATGCGTGGCCCAGGGAGTGCCTTTTGCCCGCGAATATGGCGGCCTTTTGGACAATCGTTCGTTTGGTGGTACCCAGGTGTCGCGCACATTTTATGCCCGGGGACAAACCGGCCAGCAACTTCTGATTGGCGCTTATCAAGCGCTTAGTCGTCAGGTTGCGCAAGGCACTGTAAAACTTTACAATCGGCATGAGATGCTCGACGTGGTGACCATTGAGGGCAAATGCCGGGGAATTATCGTGCGCAACTTGTTGACAGGCAAGGTGGAACGCCACGCAGCGCATGCAGTAGTGCTTTGTACCGGCGGCTACGGCAATGTGTTCTATCTAAGCACCAACGCCATGATGTGCAACACAACCGCAACCTGGCGCGCGCATCGCAGGGGTGCATTTTTTGGTAACCCCTGTTACACCCAAATCCACCCGACTTGTATTCCCGTTTCAGGTGATTATCAGTCGAAGCTGACGCTGATGTCCGAATCCTTGCGCAATGATGGCCGGGTGTGGGTGCCCAAATCCGCTAAGGACCGTTTGACTGACCCACGCAAAATTGCGGAAGCAGACCGCGATTATTACCTCGAACGGCGATACCCCGCCTTTGGAAACCTGGTTCCACGCGACATCGCAAGCAGGGCAGCCAAAGTGGCTTGTGATGAAGGCTTGGGTGTAGGCAAAAGCGGGTTGGCAGTTTACCTGGACTTTACGGATGCGATCAAACGCAAAGGGAAAGCTGCTGTGGAGGCAGCCTACGGAAACCTTTTCGAGATGTACGAAAAAATAACCGGCGATAACCCATACGAAATGCCAATGCGCATCTATCCTGCCGTGCACTATACCATGGGCGGATTGTGGGTGGACTACGAACTGATGACCACCATCCCTGGTTTGTATGCCTGCGGTGAGGCCAATTTCAGCGACCACGGAGCAAATCGCCTGGGCGCCTCGGCATTGATGCAAGGCCTGGCTGATGGGTATTTCGTTTTGCCTTATACCATTGGTTCTTACCTCTCAAAAGAGATCAGTACTGGAGCAATTTCTACAGATCACCTTGAATTTGACCATGTTGAACGTCAGGTAAATGCCCGTCTTCAACAACTTATTAATATCAAAGGCAAGCAAAGCGCCGAAAGCTTCCACCGCCGATTGGGCCAGATCATGTGGGACAAATGCGGTATGGCACGCAATGCAGCCGGCTTGAAACAAGCTATTACTGAGATCCAAAACCTCCGCAAGGAATTCTGGAGCGATCTGTTCGTTCCAGGGCGAACTGACGACTTCAATCCAGAACTGGAAAAAGCCTGGCGCGTAGCAGATTTCCTCGAACTGGGCGAACTCATGTGCCAGGACGCACTTTCCCGCGAAGAAAGTTGTGGTGGCCATTTTCGGGAGGAGCACCAGACCGACAAAGGTGAAGCCAAGCGGAATGACAAGGATTTTATGTTCGTCTCGGCATGGGAATGGAAAGGGGAAGATGCTAAACCAGAATTGCACAAGGAAAAATTAGATTACGAGGAAGTAAAAGTTGCCCAGCGGAGTTATGAGTAGAATCTCAACTAATTTACAATAAATTTTCAAAATTATGACAATTAAACACTTCACGCTCAGCATTTTAATCATTTCTCTCACTTGGGTCGGTTGCAAAAAGGACGAAGGTTCGGATCCCGGAACACCAACTCCAACCCCCCTTCAAATTATTCCGGGTGTTGGAACAACTGAAATAAAAATCGGGGACGCCGCTCAGGTTGCTATTGATAATTTGGGTGTTCCTTTCCCCTCCAACGGGTCCGCTAACGGCATTTATTACCATTTTTTAATCTATATCTCCAAGGGCGTGACGGTTTATTGTGAACCAACGACAGAAGCCACTTTCAACGCAAATATGAAAATATCAAAGCTGATACTTTCTGCGCCCTATGATGGAAAAACTGACAAGGGCATTGGTATTGGCAGCACTAAAACTGAGGTGAAAGCGGCTTATGGCGACCCTATTAGTTCAAGCGCTATTTTCGGGGATGAATATGCCATTGGCATCACTTTCATTTACGACAATGACATCGTCGAAACCATAGAGGTAGAATAACTTTCCTTCAACTATCTTCAAAAGATAATGCTTATGACCTTCAAATTTGCTGCATTATTGGCCGTAGTCTGCTTTTTTAATAGCGATATTTGGGGTCAAAGCATTATCAGGTTAAAGAATCCATCTTTTGAAGCGGATGAACCCCAATCGGGAAAAGAGCCCTCGTTTTGGATCAATTTAGGGGATGAAAAAGCATCTCCCCCGGATGTTCAACCCGGCTTTTTTGGGGTTGCGATGGTAGCTCAGGATGGAAAAACTTACCTGGGGCTGGTAGTTCGAGAAGACACCACCTGGGAAGGTGTTGGACAAAAACTGGAGGGCGTTTTGAGAAAAGATTCGGCTTATAAATTCAGTCTTTGGATGACCCGATCCAATACGTTCAAATCAGCGCTGAAAAACGGAATTGAATTGGCAAATTTCTCTGCTCCAACCGTTTTGAAAATCTGGGGCTACAATACCCAAACCAATCAACAGGAACTACTGGCCGAAAGTCAGCCGGTAGGTCATTCCAAATGGACACGCTACGAGTTTATTTTAAAACCTTCGTTGGCCGATCTTGATGAATTGGATTTGATGGCTTATTACGCTCCTGGATACGAAAAAAAGAACGGCAACTTGCTGATTGATAACTGCTCAGATATTGTAAAAATTTATTGACTGTCACCAACAGTTTGTCTTAAATAATGCGTATAGGAACTTTTGTGCTTTTGATTTTTCCATTTGCCGGGCTTTGTCAGGCAGGCATGGTGGAATTGCGCAACCCTTCTTTTGAAGCCCCGCCCGATGGCACAATTAGTCAATGGGCAAATTGCGGATTTGAAGGCCAATCTACACCCGATGTACAACCGGGTAAGTTTGGATGTGCCGTGAAACCAATGGAGGGAAAAACATATCTTGGCATGGTTACGCGCGCAAACAACACTTGGGAACGGGTCTGCCAAAAGCTTACGAAGCCTCTTTTGAAAGACACCGTTTATCAATTTGCTATATGCCTGGCCGCTTCACCTGATTATTGGTCGGCAACGCATGACTCTGATGTTAAAGCAAACTACAACGCCGCGGTCAAATTGCGTGTCTGGGGAGACAACATTTCAAAAAATGAAATGGAACTGTTGGCTGAGACACCAGTCTTAACCCACGAGTATTGGAAACATTATACCATAAAGATCCAGGCACTTGAATTTGACATCGATAAGATAGTGCTTGAAGCCTGTTACTCCGATCCGGAAATAAAATCTGCCGGCAACCTGTTGCTCGACAATGCCACTAATTTTTTCCCCGCCTCTTTATCAAAAGAATTTGAAGACTTAAGGGAAAAGCGTTTGATGATAGAGGCAAATGACAAGATTGAGATTTACAACCCCTCTTTTGAAACCCGAACATTTGAATTATACATGTTCCCGGTCGGTTGGTCAGATAAAAACTCGATCTTGAAAACCCATTTCAGGACACATCCGCCTTATACTGTGGTAAAAAAGAAAAACAGTACAACAAAAATTACCAGCGAAGAAGGCACCGTGTTGCTCGAAGAAAACAGGCAGATTACGAGAATAAAGGCATTTGATGGCGATTCTTATGGTAGCCTGCTCACCGCCAACGACGGCAGACGGCAAGCACTGTCACAGTTTTTGGAAGGAGCCATGACAAAAGGAACCGAATATTTATTCAGCATCCAATTGGCAAAGAGCAAACACTTTCGCGAAAAGGAAATAGGCTCTAATAAAAACATAGATTTTGCCGGACCTCTCCGCCTCCTCATTTGGGGTGGCAATGAAGATAACCCAAAAGCAGAATTGCTGGCAACCTCTCCAATCATAGAAAAACAGGAATGGCAAAAAGCCCAATTCGTATTAAGCCCTGCTGAAAACAATTACACCGTAATGACCCTGGAAGCAGATTTTGCTCCTGAAATCGGCAAAGCCTACTACGGCAATATCCTTTTGGACAACTGTTCCAGTATTGTGAAAATTTCAAAATGACCTTAGCGCCCCTCAAATCAAGCACCACTCAAATCATTCCTGCAAAGTCAGGGCAGACAAAATCAACAATATAGATGAAACTCACACTCAAAATCTGGAGGCAGGGAGGACAATACAAGGGCGAATTCGTCAACTACGAACTCCCTGACGTTAACCCCGATATGTCGTTCCTTGAAATGCTCGATGTGTTGAACGAAAAACTCGTGGCTTCCCGGGAAGAACCTGTCGCATTTGAGCATGATTGTCGTGAAGGGATATGCGGCACTTGTTCGCTAGTAATCGACGGGCGCCCGCACGGTCCCATGAAAGGCACCACTACCTGCCAAGTACACATGCGGCACTACCACGAAGGCGATACGATCGTGATCGAGCCGTTCAGGGCTCAGGCGTTTCCCGTTATCAAAGACCTTGTAGTGGACCGCTCGTCTTTTGACCGAATTATCCAAGCCGGAGGATATGTAAGTGTAAACACCGGCCAGGCACAAGACGCCAATTCCATTCCGATTGAAAAAGAACAGGCCGCTCACGCCTTTGATGCCGCTGCCTGCATCGGTTGTGGGGCTTGTGTGGCAGCATGCCCCAATGCCTCTGCCATGCTGTTCACTTCAGCTAAAGTCAGCCATCTCGCCCTGCTTCCGCAAGGCCAGGTGGAACGCAGTCGGCGTGTGTTGGGTATGGTGGCGCAAATGGACAAAGAAGGTTTCGGGAAATGCTCCAACGTACAGGCATGTGAGGCAGAATGCCCGAAAGAAATATCCGTCAGCAACATTGCCCGTATGAACCGGGAATTTGTGGCCGCTGCCTTTGCTTCCGAAACGGAGCTGGCATAAAAGGCCAAAAACAGCAAGAAATCCATCCAAGAGGAGTGAATTTGCAGATAATTGATTCTAACAAAATCATATCTGTAACTTCACCTCTCTTTTTTATTTGTAAACCAATACAGCTCACATTTATGAAAAAAAACATTCTCTTCCTGTTATTCCTTCTGACTATGCCTGCAGCCATGCTTTCTGCACAAAATCCAGGCTGTGACGGCTCCCGTTATCTCGATGATGTCTTCTCCTCGGTTAAAAAAACGATTGTAGTTTATGCACCTACCGTAAGCCATCTCGGCCAAAACATCAACTTGTCCATGGATGTGTATGAACCGATTGGCGACAATCTTTCCGAGCGACCAGTTGTAATATTGGCCCACGGAGGCAGTTTTGCTTTTGGAGATAAAACCTTGATGCAGCGTTGGTGCGAACTGCTCGCCAAGAAAGGTTATGTTGCGGCATCTATTCAATACCGTTTATATCCCTGGCTTGTCTTAGGTTTGCCTGATTCAATAGGCATTTTTGATACCGCAGCGAAAGCAGTGGGCGACATGAAAGCTTCCGTGCGCTATTTCCGTGAAGATGCTGCCACCAGCAACCAGTTTCGAGCTGATGCCGACAATATTTTTATTGGAGGATTTTCCGCGGGAGCAGTTACAGCGCTACACGCAGGCTATATGGATGAAGGTGATCAAATCCCGACGTTTCTACAAAATATTTTGGCCGCAAATGGCGGTTTAGAGGGCATTAGCGGTACCGCTTCAAATAAAACCTATTCCTCCAATTCAAAAGCAATTGTCAGCATGTCTGGAGGGATATACCGAAGTTTTTGGGTAGACAGCACTGAAGTGCCGGTGGTAAGTATCCATGGCACAGCAGACGGTACGGTACCTTATACCTACGGCCTCGCTGCCAATATCGCCTATCTTGAAGGCAGCAGCCCCATACATGCTCAGGCTGAAGAGGTAGGTTTATGGAACAATCTTTTGACTGTACCTGGCGCCGGCCATACCGACTTATACGATCAGGCTGTTTGGAAACCCTACGTTGATACATTTTGGGTGAATGCTACTACCTTGCTGGAATCGCTCGCTTGTGCCATGGTAGGAGTGGGCGAACCGACTGTTCAGCCATTTGAACAATGGTCATTATATCCTAACCCTTCGGTGGATGGAAGCATTGGCATACAATTGCCAGAATCAGACGAACGAGCGGACCTTATGGTTTTTGATCCCTTGGGCAGGATAGTTTTCCAACAGAAAGGAATTCAAAACCAACAGTTTGTACAAATATTGAACCTGTCTAAAGGAATCTACCTGGTACAGGTTTTGCATCCTAGCAAGCGTTTTGAATTGAAGCAACTGGTAATAGAGTAGCGCGAAATTAATTTCGCATTACAGAAACGGGTTTCGATGCTATGCACCGAAACCCGTTTTTTTATGCCGAAATACTCCGAAGAGAATTAGTATTGCCAAAGGTCATGTTCCCAGTTGAAAATCTCATTTTTGATTTTCTCTGATTCCATCAGCAAATCTACTCCTTGCAGATATTCATCAATTTTACGGTCGTACACGTTTGATTCTTTGTAGATGTACGATGCGAAAAGCCGCTTTTCTAACACATCATCCCAAGTAAGTTGTGCAGAGGTGTTCCCACCAAGCGCAAAATAGTTGTGGCGTGCAAACATTTCACGGGCATGTGGGTAATAAACCCAGAACATGGGCTTCTCGAAGCGGAAATTGCCTTCATTGTCACGAACATCGATCATTGGTGCGATACCAAGAATACGAACACGCAGCATAGAAGCCTGCTTGTCAAAGAACCAAACTTCTTTCAAACGGAAACGCTTCACGTCTTCCCAGTTGATATCGTTGCGTACAATTTGAACCTTTTCCTCGTAAGTCTCAGGGTCAAAAGTCACGACGGTATCCGCCTTGGAAAGCATTGAAAGCACATCGTCAGTGCTCAGGCGTTTTTTGAACTTCGCGCCATCTTCGTCGGTGCTGTACACAGGCAAATCGCCTTTGGTAGCGGCATCTGAAAGAATTTTGAAGAACGGGTCTTCAGGGTAGGCGAACGGAAGGTTCATTTTTTCCCGAACGTCAATAATACGCCAAATGCGTTTTTCCCAGAATACGTCACTTTCGCGGAGGATTGGATATTTCAATATCTTTCTCTCGCCCACAATGTCTTTTTTTACCACTTCGTCAATAGGAGCATCTGCCGGGTCTTCGACCAGGGGTGCTTCTTCTTCCGTGCCAGTGGCTGGCGTGGTTTCGATTTCTTCAGGATCCTGTGCCAACAGCATCGTCGTCCCGCCAAGCAGGAGGAAGAAGCAAAGGCAAGTCAGTTTCATAAATGTTTGCATGACTCGCAGTTGGGTTTTGATTAGCATTAAAATAGTACGTTTAGAATGGAAATTCAATTGGGAGAGGCATATTAGGAAAGTTGAGAAAGATTTTTTTAAATCTTTCTCAACTTATAACGCTTAAAATTAACGAATCTTGTAAGCAAGACCACCAAGGTTACGCGCAGCGGCATCTCCGGGGCATTTGCACTTAATGTCGTCGAAGAAGTAAGCATCTCCTGGTTTGGCCTTTGTAATCCAATCTTGTATGTCGCCATTCCACTTAGCGCCGGAATTTTGCTTACTGATTGGATCTTGACGCTTAGGCAAGTAAGTGGCTTCAAAACCAACTACATCACATTTTGCGTCAAAGTCAAAGTACTCCAGTACCGTTGCAATACCACCTTGTGCTCTGAACTCACCATTAGGCATTTGCTTGCTACGGTGTTTTGCACCAAGCAAAGGGGTTGGGTCGGGAATCCGTTTTACACGGTAAGTGAACCGCTGAGAAACGCCTGGCGCAGAAACTGTAAGAATTGATTCGCCAGGGGTACTAGCTGTTACGATAAAATGCCCGCCACCTTTATTGGAAACGTTGACACCTGAAGCTGACACTTTTACATCGTTGGAAGATACACCCGCAGCCGAAACTGAAATCGGGTTTTCAACACCAATGTAAAAAACGTTCATCTTGTCCAATTGAACCGCAATAGAACGTTGACCGACTTCATAAGAGAACTCTTTTTTTACAGTCTCCGTAGTACCGGTGGTTGGATTCTTAATGTTAATGGACACATTATATTTCTGTTCCCCAACATTGCTGGGTCTAGTTTTATAGGTGCCAACACCATCTTTCAGGGCTACATTGTTGCCATTAACACTGATGCTCACGTTGTCAGTCTTTGAGCTAAATGCACTCAAAAAGACTTCGGCTTCAAATTCTTCGCCAAGGATCACATAGTTTTTCTTTGGTGCAACACCTGGAATAAACTTGTCAAACTTCAGGTCAGTTCCTTGAACTTTTGTAGCACAATAGTTCAGGACTGCGGTGGAAGAGTTTTTAGCGTCGCTCTGGATTTTACCCAATAAAGGGAAAACAGCCGCAACTGGCATTTGTTTGAATTTGAATTCCGACCAGTTTTTGGCTTTTGTGCCCGGGGGCAGTGCCTCAACATCGAGCGGCAGAGAAGCAACGGTAATAGGGTCATTGTCAACAACCCCCATCAATTGGGTCCGAAGTTCTTTGATTTTACCTTCAATCTCTTTACCTAAGCCATCGTTCACGAACATCTTGGTTGTGATGTCCTTGTTACGAATATCTTTGGGCTGCCCTGGTACTTTCGGGTTGTCGCCACCTGCCTTAGCATAAAGGTTGTCGCGAATTCCCTGAATATAGGTCACAAAGTCATTGACGATTTGGTTAGATTTGATAGCCCGGGCTTTGTAGTCTTCAGCCTGTGGGCTTGGATAATCAGCAGCAGCTTTTTCTATGGCTTGTGTAAGAGAACCATTGTTTTTCTCTACAATGTCGCGGCTATTTTTCAAGCCTCGGTCCAGGGAGAAGAAAGCATTCATTACCTCGGCTGACACGTTAAGTGCCAGCAGCGCGGTCAACACCAGATACATTAGGTTGATCATCAGTTGCCGCGGCTCCTTTGGTATTGACATAAGTCTTTAAGTTTTTG
>JBJXGO010000036.1:0-4064 GCA_046160345.1 Saprospiraceae bacterium | reverse complement strand
CCTTTTAACTTACCCCTAACAGCCCTCCCACATATTTTTTGCGTCTTGCGTTGTTAATCACTCGTATGTATTGGGCATGCTATAATTTGGCTCCCAAAACCATCGTTTTCAAACTTTCGCATACCATGAAATACACAACTGTCATTGCAATTTTCTTTGTTGCGCTTTTTGCCAACCCCTTGCAGGCACAATACTTTGGGCGCAACAAACCCCGGTACAACCAACAGCCCTTCAAAGTGACGGAGACAGAGCACTTTGTTATCTACGACTACCTCGACAACCCTGAAAAGTTAAAGGAGCTCGCCGCGGCGGCTGAACTTTGGTATTCCATGCACTCAAAGGTGCTTGCTGACACTTTCAGCGTCAAAAATCCGCTTATCATTTACAATGACCACGCCGGTTTTCAACAAACCAACGCCATCCAGGGAGATATCAGCGTTGGAACAGGCGGCGTAACAGAGGGCTTGCGCAACCGCGTAATTTTCCCGGTGGCACCCACCAACCAACAAACGCACCATGTGCTGGGCCATGAATTGGTACACGCTTTCCAATACCACATGATCATCAATGGCGACTCTACCAGTATCCGTAATTTAGCCAATATTCCGCTTTGGATGGTGGAAGGCCTGGCTGAATACCTCAGCATTGGGCGAATCGACCCGAATACTGCACTCTGGATGCGCGATGCGGTGCTGAACGACCAGGTGCCCCGGATCAAGGACCTGGACTCTGGTAAATTTTTCCCCTATCGTTGGGGACAAGCCTTTTGGGCTTATGTAACAGGCGTTTACAGCGACGACGCCATTCGCCCCTTATTCGAAAATACCGCGAAATACGGTCTGAAAGCAGCCGTTCCAATGACCCTTGGAATAACCGTTGATTCCCTGTCGAATGCCTGGGGATACACCCTGAGAGACCATTTCGGGCGCTGGGCCATCAAGGGCAAAAAAGAGGACCTGCCCGGAAAAACCCTGCTTGACGACGACAACGCCGGACAAATGAACATCTCGCCCGTACTCAGTCCAAATGGTAAATACGTCATTTTCCTTTCGGAGAAAAACCTGTTCACCACCGACTTGTTCCTGGCCGATGCAAAAACGGGCAAACTGATGCGGAAAATTGCCAGCACCGCCTCCGATGGAAATGTGGACCATTTCAATTTTCTGGAAAGCGCAGGCACCTGGAGCCCCGATTCTAAACGCTTCGCCTTCGATGTGTATGAAAAAGGCCGCAGTGTGTTGGTTATCAAAGATATATTCAAAGGAAAGAAATCAAAAAAAGTGCAAATTCCAGGTGTCCCGGCATTCAGCAATCCCGCCTGGAGTCCTGATGGAAAATCTATTGTGGTGAGTGGCCTGGTACATGGACAAACCGACTTGTACCAATACAATTTGAAAACCAAAAAAGTAAAACGCCTCACCAACGACCGCTATTCCGAAATACTCCCTACCTGGAGTGCCGATGGCAAATCGCTGGCATTCTCCACAGATGAACTGAGCCTTCTCCGGGGCCGTACCAATGGTGCCTGGGCCATGAACCTTGCGGTGTTGGATATGGACGAGAATATAGAAGACAAATCAAAATTGCCCTCAAAATCAAATCTCGATCTTTTCCCCGGGGCAGACAACATGAACCCCCAATTCGACAAGAACGGCAACTTGTTTTTTCTCAGCAACCGGGACGGTAGGCGCAACCTTTATCGCTATGATATGGCGACCAAAAAGGTGTTTCAGCTTACAGATCTGATGACTGGTATTACGGGCGTTACACCTTACTCCCCTGCAATCACCGTAGCAGACGACCGCGACCGAATCCTTTATACACATTACAACAAAGGCCGTTATACCATCCATCAGGCCAAAGATGCGGACTTCGTTGCCAAAGAAATTAATGCGAATGATGTGGACCAGGTGCCTGCTTCATTGCCACCGTTTAGTCCCAAACAACGCGATATTGTGAACACAGGCCTCCGCCTCATGGATACTGCGCAAGACAGCACTACCATGCAGAAAAAGAAATATCGGCCTAAATTTCAACTGGATTATCTCGGTGGCAGCACAGGCGTAGGTGTGAATACCGGGAACAGCAGTTTCGGAACCCAAACTGGTTTGGCTGGAGGTGTCGACGCTCTTTTTAGCGACATTTTGGGCAATAACCAACTTTATGCAGGCGCAGTGCTGAACGGGGACATCCAGGACGCTGGTGGACAATTGTCCTACATCAATCAAAAGAACCGCATCGGTTGGGGAATTAATGCCTCGCACATTGCCTATCAGACCGGGGGCTATAGTTATTTGACCTACCGGCCTCCTCCAGGCCAGGTTGACACGGCATTGGCCAGTGTTTTTGGTTTGGAGCGTGTTTTTCAGCAACGGATCGGCGGAAGTGTTTTTTATCCACTCTCTGTTACCAAACGTCTGGAACTGGGTGCCGCTGCCGAGTTTTATAGCAGCAGAGTTACAGAGTATGTGGATTATTATGACCCGTTTTTCCAGAATTATTTAGGCTCGACGCAGGAAAAACAACCCAAGGGCGCAACGCTCAATCTGAACAACGTGAACGCAGCCTATGTAGGCGACAACTCTTTTTTTGGCTTGACTGCCCCTCTGCAAGGCTGGCGTTACCGATTTGGAGTGGAGCAATATTTTGGCGATTTCCAGTTTACAACGCTTTTAGCAGATGCACGCAAGTATTTCTATCTCAAGCCTTTAACGTTTGCAGTACGTGGCCTGGCCTATGCCCGTACGGGCGGCACTTCCACTGCGTTCAGTCTGCAGTACCCACTTTTTGCAGGCAATTCATTCTTTGTGCGGGGTTATGACCGCAATGTGTTTTCTGCGCCAGAAGACCCGGATTTTATTTACCGAACAGTTGGAAGCAAAATGATGGTGGGCAACTTTGAGATCCGATTGCCCTTCACGGGGCCGCGCAGGCTTTCGCTTATTAAATCGAATTTTCTGGTCACGGATTTGAACCTGTTCTTTGACGCAGGTTTGGCTTTTTATGAAAACGAGGATCTAAAAGAAAATGCCTACCTGCAGCACAAGCCAATTTTTGCCACCGGGGTTTCGCTGCGGGTAAATCTATTCGGTTATCTGGTGTTGGAGCCTTATTTTGCACTACCGATTTCGGCGCCGGAGAGTGAGAAGAATTGGCGATTCGGGTTGAATTTTATTCCCGGGTGGTAGTTTGATTCCACACCATTCTGGATATATTTCACGCAGATGTTACGCAGATTTTTTACACAGATGTTACACAAATTAATGCTGCGTAACATCTATCTGCGTAACATCTGCGTGAAAGAACACCAATTAATTCTGCGCAACACCCGTTAATAATCAAAATGTTGTGCCCTTGTCTGAACCAATATTATCAAGTCATTTTATTGCTTGATCCACTTCAATTTCTCAACCTGTTTTTCTCCGGGATCCCTTCGAAGAAAAAACCATAACCACGGAACAACCCTCCAAACACGCGGTCTTGTGTAAGCATAAAATCCTCGTTGTTTACATCGGTAAAATAACGGTTTACGGAAGATAGCCCTGTATTGCTGTTTACTTCCACTTCAACAGGCCAAAATCGGACTTTTTTCTCCACACCATCCGTCTTCTTCATGGTCACGATGGCGAAAGGCACCAAAGCCTTCACGGAATCACGAAGTGGATTTTCTGTTTCAAACGCTTCTGCTACAATACTCTCAAACTGAACAAGATAGGCTTCTGCTACGCCCTTTCGCTGTGGGCTTGTCATCAGTTTGGTTGTGCCAAAAAAAGGCTTTACCCCATAACTTGCTTCAGCTGTCTTTTCCAATTTGAAGGATTCATTCTTGCGTTGCGGATATTCCACAAACACAGATTGGATATCCTCCGGCTTTTCCCGAAAAATAGCCTTGTCACGCCATTGGTCGTCGCCAACAAAAAAGCGCAACCTGATTTGGCCGATAAACCCGGGAACATGTACCAGATAAGGTTGTTCAGAGCCTTCCATCATGAGTACCGTGCCCCTTTCGTCATTGGTTACCCCTCCTACATAATAAGTTTTCATGGATTTGCCTTTAAGGTCAT
>JBJXGO010000035.1:0-25742 GCA_046160345.1 Saprospiraceae bacterium | reverse complement strand
AATACTTTGCTCAATGAACCCACATACACCACATTCCGGCCTGCATCAGCCGATGCAAGCGGCAAAATAGGATTGCTGTTGTAGTGAAAATCATAATCGTAGTCGTCTTCAAGTATGCAAAACCCTTGTTTTTGAGCTAGTTGCAACAACTTTAGCCTTCGTTCGGCGGGCATGATCACGGTGGTTGGATGCTGATGATGTGGCGTGACATAGACCATGCGAACGGGCATTTTTTTGCATAATGCTTCAATCGATTCTACGTCGATGCCGTGTTCATCCACAGGCACGGTCATCAGGTTTGCACCGCTTTGTTTGATGATCAGATTGCAGGAAGTGTAGGATACATCGCCAACCACCACCACTTCGCCTGGCTGCACGATGCATTGCACGGCAAGGTGGATAGCCATCATTGTGCCGCGTGTGATCAGCACATTATCAATGCTTATGGGCAAACCACGGCTTTCGCGGAGATACTCGGTCATGGCTACGCGGAGAGAGGGTTCACCCGTAGTATCTCCATAAAACAATAGGTTTTTGCGAAAACCCTGTCGCAGCACAGTACGGTAAGCCCGACTAAGGGCGTCCCAGGGCGCGATGCGTACATCGGGGAATCCGTCGTTGAAAGCCAGTGCATTAGAGCTTTTTACAAGCGGCAACTGGAGCAAAGGGTTTGTTTTGAATGGAAACCCTGCTTTCTGTAGTCCATTGGGAATATCTGCAGTGGTGTTTTTTTTGAAAGGAACGGGTTTGATCTCCGGCAATTTTTGGCTGACGAAAGTGCCTCGTGAGTTTTGGGTTTCAAGCCAGCCTTGCGCGAGCAATTCATCATAAGCCGCCACCACTGTTTTTCGATGCAAACAAAGTGCCTCGGCCATCGTCCGCGTGCCGGGCAACCGGGTGCCGGATGGTATGATGCCGCGCCGGATGTTTTCGGTCAAAGCTGCAGCAATTTGCAGGAAAATGGGCGTTTTAATCGTTTTGTTCAACGAAATGAGCGTAGAATAAGGAAGCATCGTTTATGCAATTTTGTGCATGTACATATACCAGTTCCATTCCAAGTATGTACCATTGTCCGGTGAAAACGCCTGGCTCCAAATGGGGTGGTCCGGGTCTGTTTTGTCCCATTGAAATTTCACGAGAATATCTTTGCCATTTCCCAACGTAAAAGTCAAAATCATCAGGAGAAGAGGATTTAGAAGGCGTGATTTTCAACGCTTCGGTTGGAGAAAACATTACGTTCGTCATGTTAAATTTTTTGTGGATCAACCAGTCAATTGGGGTCAGCCAGAAAGTCCCTCAAAGGACGTGCAATGATCTGGAAATATTTTAACCGGACTACCAATTATTTAAAATCTGGACGATTTTGGTAGTCCGAATCGACCTTAATTTTGTGGCTCTAAACAACATGTATCATTCATGAAAATATCAGCTGTCTCCTACGCCCCGGCTTACTTTGATACTTACATCAAACAAGTAGCCGATCTGGACCTTTCAGAGGCCTTTCTCCAGAGTATTGCGGCCATTGACTCCCTGGATATTGAAAAACTCCATGCTATCGGCGATCGGGTATATGAGCCAGGAAAATGGACGCTTAAAGATTTGTTTCAGCACATTATTGATACAGAGCGGATATTTGCTTACCGTGCGCTGCGTTTTGCCCGCAATGACAAAACCACACTTCCAGGGTTTGATGAAAACATGTTCGCAGATAATTCCGGAGCAATTAACCGTTCGCTGACGGAAATCCTGGAAGAATTGAAGGCTGTACGAATCAGCAGCATGATGTTGTTCAATTCATTCGACGAGCCGGCCCTCCGCCGCAGGGGCATCATGTTTAATACCGAACTGCCGGTACTTGCAGTAGGATTTACCCTTATCGGACATCAGAATCATCATTTCCGAATCCTGGAGGAGAGGTATTTTCCCATCCTTCAAACTGCTTAAATTTAAGTTATGAAAACAAAAAAGACCCGCACCGAAGGCAGTCGGTATTACCCGAAACGCTATGATACCGACCCTGCCAGCCGGGATGCTATCCTCGACGAAGGTTTGGTCTGCCACGTTGCCTTCAACCTTGAGGGTCAGCCGTTTATCATTCCAACCAGCTATTGCCGCGTGGACAACACGTTGTATTTGCACGGCTCTGTGGGCAGCCATTTTTTTATGCAAATGGCCAAAGGGATTCCTGTATGTGTCAGTGTTACCTTAGTGGATGGGCTGGTATTGGCGCGCTCCGTTTTTCATCATTCGATGAATTACCGTTCTGTGGTGGCTTTTGGCAAAACACGGCTGGTGGACACCGAAGCGGAACGCTGGCAGGCGGCTGAAAAATTTGCCGAACATATCATGCCGGGCCGCTGGGCAGACGCCCGGCAGCCCAACGCAAGCGAGATGAAAAAGACCATGTTCATTGCGTTTGAAATCGAAGAGGCATCGGTAAAATTCAGGGCTCACGGTGTGGTGGACGACCCTGAAGATATGGATTTGAATGTTTGGGCAGGGGTACTGCCCTTGAAGCTCACTCCACTGGTTCCGGAAGCGGATGAAAGTGGGAAACAGGGCGTATCAATGCCAGACTATGTCAATAATTACCATCGGTAAAATTGAAGCGCAACGAAACTTAAATCTGCAAAATCTATGAGCGCTACTCCAGCCCTTTCTTTAATAAATAAAAAAGCTTCACTGACCAAATGGGTTTACTTGCTGACACTTTCCTTGATTTGGGGAAGCAGTTTCATACTCATTAAGAAAGGATTGACCGGCTTTGGTTACTTTGAAGCAGCCACGATTCGGTTGATGTCGGCAGGCTTGGCCTTTTTGCCATTTGGATGGAGCAATTTCGCAAAAATACCCCGAACGCAATACGGCTATGTGGTGTTGACCGCTTTGCTGGGCATGTTCGTGCCGGCATTTTTGTTTTGTTTGGCACAAATGAAAGTGCAAAGCTCGGTGGCCGCCATGCTGAATGGCCTGACCCCAGTTTTTACCTTTGTTTTTTCGATCTTTATCTTCAGAATTGCCTACAAACTCAACCAGGTCTTAGGTTTATTGCTTGGTTTGGGCTGTGCGATATTGTTGGCGGTGGAGCGTTCAGCAACGGCCATCAGTTTTAATTGGCACGCTGGTTTGATCATTCTGGCGGCGCTATGCTATGGGTTCAACATCAATTTGATCAAACAACGATTGTCGCATATCCCGGCCATTGTTCTTTCAACCGTAACCGTTTCGATAACGGGCTTATTGGCATTTTTTCTTGCTTTTTTGCCCAATATTGGTCAATATCATCCTGGCCAAATTGAATGGATGCCGTTGTTGGCCCTGGCGGTACTGGGTGTTTTTGGTACTGCTATTGCCCAACTGATCCAATATAAACTCATTAAAGAGACTTCTGCTTTGTTTGCAAGTTCAACGACCTATATCATACCGGTAGTAGCGGTTTTTTGGGGTGTGATGGACGGTGAACAATTTCAATTGGTACATGCGCTTAGCATCGCCGGGATATTAGCGGCGATAGTTTTGATTCGGAAATCTTGAGGCACGCAAACCTCGTAGGTTTTTAAAACCTACGAGGTATAAAAAATTGACTCACATGGAATTTCTCAAAAGCACCCCCCAGGACATGCCGGCCATCTTTGAACTTTACGATGCTGCTGTTGCCCATCAAAAAGCGGTATCAAACATGCATTGGCTGCCATTTGACCCGCAAATGGTAGCATCCGAAATTGCCGAAGGACGACAGTGGAAAATCCTGATCGATGGCCAAATTGCCTGTGTGTTCGCAACGGCTTACACGGATGCCGCTATCTGGGGCGATCGAGACCTTGATCCATCCGTTTACCTGCACCGTATCGTGACAAACCCTGATTTTCGGGGACGAAATATGGTGGGCGCCATAGTGGATTGGGCAAAACTGCATGGCAAGGCGGCGGGCTGCAAGTACTTACGCCTCGACACCTGGGCTGAAAACCTGAAACTCAAGGAAGTTTATTTGCGAAATGGATTTCGGTTCCTGGGCAACGCCGCTCCGGCGGACCCAACGGCCTTACCAAGCCATTATTCAGGCATTGTGTTGGGGTATTATGAGATAGAATTGTAAACGTGTTTAAACGTGTGCCACACCTCGTAGGTGTGGCACACGTTCCTTAGTTTACTTCACTCCTTCCCAATTCCACACTCACCGAACTTCCTTTTCCAGGCGCTGTCCGCAAATCAAGCGTACCGCCAAGATATTCCACCCTGGATTGAATATTAAGCCAGCCTACCCCAGGCGCGACTTTCAATTTTTCCTGGTCAAAGCCCTTACCGTCGTCCTCCACCGTGAGGTTTATCCTTCCGTCGTTTTCCATGAGCTGCACCAGCACTTGTTTGGCATCGGCGTGTTTTACGATGTTGTTGAGCAATTCCTGCGCGATGCGGAACAGGATTACCTCGGTTTGTTGCGGCAAGCGTTTTTCAAGTCCAAAAGCTTGATAATGAACATCTAAACCACTGGTAAGCCGAAGATGGTCGCAGTAGTCGTGCAGCGCATCTTTGAGGCCGAAGCGAACCAGGGCTTCAGGCATCATGTTGCGGGCAATATGGCGTAGTTCGCCAATGGAGCGGTCGAGATCGTTGATGACCTGACTGAGTGCGGCAGCACCGATCTCGCTGAGGATTTGATTGCCTTTCATACCGTTTAAGGATTGTTTTACACCGGAAAGCATCCCGCCGAGTCCGTCGTGCAGGTCTCGTGCGAGCCTGCTGCGTTCGTCTTCCTGACTGCGCAGTACGGCATCGGCTACGCTGAGTTGCTGTTCCTGTTGGAGTTGAGTAATTTGTTGTTGTTGGATCTTGACTTCTTGTTCTGCCAATTGACGGCGGTGGCGGAGGTTTCGTACGCTCAGAAAACCCGCCAAAAAGATCAGTCCCGAAAGCCCGGCAAGGCCTCCGATCAGTCCGTTTTTTTGCCTTAAGCGCAGTTTTTGCAATTCGCGTTCGCGTTCCAGCGACACGATCTGTTGTTCCTTTTTTTCGGTTTCGTACTTGGTCTCCAGTTCCTGGGTGGCGTGGACGAGATGGGAATTGGAGAGGGTGTCACTCATGTCAGCATACCTTCGACGCAAGTCGCGATATGCTTGCATCTTGCCCGTCGCCAACGCGAGATCAGAGAGAATGAGGTAACAATTCGCCACCTCATCGTTCATTCCTGCCTTTTGGGCTTTTTCAAGCCCTTCCTGTGCGTGCTTTTTTGCTTTAGGGAAATCTTTTTTTTGCAAAGCGAATTTCGCCAGCGATTTTATGGCGCTAATCTCTCCAAACAAGTCGCCGGTTTCTTTGGAAATGGCCAGTGCTTCGCGCATCATTTTTTGGGCTTCATCAGGTTGTTTTTCATGGGTCATTACCGCGATATTGTTGAGCGCAAACACCAGCAGGGTGGGGTCTTCAACCTCCCTTGCAAGACGCTCAACGCGGCGACAATAGCCCAATGCTTCTGCATCGCGGTGCATATATAGCGCAGAAGCCGCCATGATATGTAACGCAGCCGCTACCTGGGCTGAATCGCCCAGGGCAATAGCCTCGTCGAGTGATTTTTTCCCATATTCAAAGCCTTTGTCGTACAAGCTCAGGTCGTTGTATTGCCGTGCCATGTTGTTACGAACCACCAGCGGGAAATGTGGCGGCAGGGCCACCCCTTCCATGGCCTGAAGGGCTTTGGAAAAAGCCTCGATGGCAAGCCAGCGGTTTCCAAGATAGTCCCAGGCATTGCCCATGTTGTTATAGGTGGCCACCATTTCTTTTTTCATGCCCAGCCGATCGCATATCGGAAGCGCTATTTTGCAATCGGAGATGCACTCATTGTAGCGGCCGAGGTTGTTGTAGGCGGCTGAGCGGTTAATCCGGCATTTTGCGATACCGCGTTCCAAACTGATTTTTTCTGCCAGCGCCAATGCTTGCCCAAAGTACGACAGTGCGCTGTCGGGCTGCGATTGCGTGGACAGCTTTCCCGCTTCCATGAGTGCCCACACGCGGGCTGTGTCCGTCGGGGCAGTTTGGGCCAAGCGAAGAAAGCTGTCTCGTTTGGCACCAGTTTGTGCAAACGAGATCAGTGGCAGAAGCAACAGAAGCAACAGTTTCATAGGCAAGATTTTGAATGTTCATGGACATTCCCTTGGGCAAATCTTTCTCCCTTTTTGGGCATTTTCCAACTATTTTTTTCAAAAAACACCAAAATCCCCTTTTTCGGGGAGAAGAAAACCCTTGTTTCGGTGGATTGTCTGGGGGCTGTTGATGCTGACACCTTTGCCTCATCAAAAATGATAAACTCAAATTTTTCAACCAATTAAAATTCAACACTATGATTTACGCAATCGTCTCTCACCCAGTCCAAGATTTTGAGGTCTGGAAACCCGTTTTTGACGGCGATTCTGCCCGGGCTACCAATGCAGGCATTGTCATCGTTAAACTTCTACGCGGACTTGAAAACCCAAATTTGGTCACCATCGTGTGTACAGCGCCCAGCCTTGAAGGCTTCAATGCTTTTTTCCACGACCCAATTCTACCCGAACTGATGAAAAACGGCGGGGTGCTGGCACCGCCGACCGTTGAAATTTTCACTGAAGCCTGAGATCTCAGCGCAGATGAAAACGCTGCCAGTCGGATCTATCCTTCCCGATGGCGACTCGACTAATTTTAAAAAAAGCCTTTTTGAATACCCCTGAACAGCTTATGAGCAGATTCTGGACTTGTATCTGGACAATTCGCAAAAGGACTTTTGTGCCATCAAAATGAAAAAACAATTTTTAACAATTTAATGATTTCAAACACAATGAAACAGATCAAAATTTTCACCCTGACCCTCTTTTTCTTTTTTACAGCGCTGGCTATGTCCATCGCCCAGCCCAATACAGAAACCAACATCCGTAAAGCTTATGCCGCACTCGAAAATCGCGACTACAACACTTTTGCGAGCCTCTGTGCAGATGAATTTACAGAATTGGGTCTTGCACCTACGCCCATCAATGGCGCATGGGCCGCCATTGAACAATACAAAGCATTCCTTAATGCATTTCCAGATCTTAAGTTCAAGATCGGTAGCATAGCCCCTGCAGGCAACAACCGCTACTATCTGGATGTGACGCTGACAGGCACTAATACCGCCCCGTTTATGGGCCTGCCCGCTACTGGCAAATCTATCCTTGTGCATGACATGGACATCGTAGAACTCAACGCAGCAGGGAAGTGCGTTTCGCACTGGACCGCTAACTCTGCCGGAGCACTTATCCAAATTGGCTATGGGTCGCTTGTTAACCCGAGTACTGCAGTCGTTATGGAGGTTTATGGCAAGTTCGGCCAGGGCGATGTGCCAGGCATTCTAGCCATGTGCTCCGACGACATAGTCTTTGACATTCAAGACCGGATGTTCGACTCAAAAGGCCGGCTTTTCAAAGGCAAGTCCGAAGTAGGTAGTTTTTTCCAGGAACTTGGCGGCAAATTTCAATACGCCAAATTCCAACCCACGCGATTTGTATCTGATGGCGATGATGTTTTCGTACTCATTGACGTCGAATACAAACACGTTCCGAGCGGAAAAATCTATACGTCCACTTATACGCACCATTTCAAAGTAACAAACGGAAAGGTATCCTTCTTCCGGGGTGTGGACGATTTCCAAACGGTCAAATAGCGATTTTTAGGACGGGTAAAAAGCCGCTGGGCTGTGCAAACCGCCCGGCGGTCCTTTTCCCCTAAACCTTAATACCATTAAAACGAACAACTATGAAAAACTTTCTTTTTACCCGTCGTAGCCTTGGCCCAGGCTGGTGCGTATATGGGTTCCTGATCGCCTGCATCCTCCTTGGCTTTCTACCCAATTCGTTGGCAGCACAAAAACTCAATGTTTGGAAAGGCGGTCAGGCCGGGCAAGCGACCGAATGGAATTGCCCGCGCAACTGGAGCCTTGGAAAAGTGCCCGATTGGACTTGTACCGTCCTTATCGAACAAAATTATCAGCACGGTAACTATCCGGTTATTTCGAAACCCTCCGAGTCTGTAGGTTTTCTAATCATCCATCCAGGTGCTCGACTCGAAATCAAGCCAACAGGAAGCCTGGAGATTGAATTTCCGGATGCCCTTCTTCTGGAAGGCGAGTTGAAGAATCATGGGCAATTGATTCTGGTTAAAGACACATTAGCTGTTATGAAACA
The DNA here is from genome assembly GCA_046160345.1 of Saprospiraceae bacterium. Classification (GTDB taxonomy): domain Bacteria; phylum Bacteroidota; class Bacteroidia; order Chitinophagales; family Saprospiraceae; genus M3007. The sequence goes on along the minus strand of JBJXGO010000035.1, from coordinate 17,559 downwards.
GATTGCCGGATTCCAATAAGCCATCCTGTTCTCATTTTATTGAACATCTCTGGGCATGTTTTGAGCATGTTTTGGTCTTGCGGCTGAACAATGCCCGGCAGAACCTTTGTACTGTCAAAACGAATTGGTCCAATGAAAAACAATCTTCCAAAATCCCCTTCCATTTTTGCTTCGATAGCAGCCTTCCTGTTTTTGGCTTGCTGCCTGAGAAGCAATCGATTCCTCTGAATGTACCCCGGAACTCTGTTCCGGGGTATAGCCTCCCCGGGACGGAGTTCCGGGATACTTACTACTTAAACTCCCCGGAACTCTGTTCCGGGGTACTACACTCCCCGGAACAGAGTTCCGGGATACTTCACCACTTTTAAATTTTCAAACACAATGAAACATTCTAAATTTTTCGCACTCCCCATTTTTCTCTCTTTCTTTTCTATTGCACTTTTTGCAAACAACAACTACCCCACACCGACCGACATCGTGAAGCAATACTTTGCTAATGTGGATGCTGGCAACTCTGCAGAAGTTGAAAAACTTCTTTCGGACAATTTCATGGCAAACGCCCCTTTTTCTCCGCAAGCACTTCCTAAACAGGCCTGGATAGGTGTTGGTCAGGGCTTCAAAGCGGCTTTCCCCAATATGCAACACGAAGTGCTGAGTTGTATTGAATCTGGATTCAGCGTAGCGGTGCGTGGAGTTTTCAAAGGAAAAAATGACGGCCCCATGATGGGCAACCCTGCAACCGGCAATTATGTAAAGCTTCCATTCACCACGATTTTTGAGCTCGACAAATCCTGGAAGATCAAATTGATTGACGTCCAGTTCGACCAAAAGTCTATGGAATCTCAGTTGATGGCTGGTCTGCCCAATCCTGTAGCCGCTGCCGAAGCCACTGTTCGAGGCATAATGCAGGCTGCCGATGCTGGCGATGGGGAAAAGGTTATCTCCTTCTTCGCACCGGATGCAAAACACTATTTCGGCGGGCAACTCAACACCAACGATCAATTGAAAATGCGGGTAGCTGCTTTCAAAGCAGGCTTTCCTGACATCAAGCGCACACTAGACGAAATCGTGGTGAGCGGGAACACCGTGCTTATCCGCGGTTGGATCAGGGGGACAAATACAAACTCCTTTATGGGCGCACCGGCTACCAACAACTCAATTAATGTATCGGTTCTGGGCGAATACAAACTCAACAGCGCAGGCAAGGTAACGGAGGCCTGGGTAGAGTTGGATGGTGCAGCGGTGCAAATGCAGTTGAAAGGCGGCTCGGTAGCAAAAGGCAAATAAACGAAATCACAGCGTTGGGGCATACCCTTAGTGTGCCCCAACTTCATGTTCCATACAGCTTAACCTTCCACCAAACGAGTTCATGGCTTCTTTGCTAAATATCTCTTTGTCGGGCTTTAGGGGCGTTTCTGCTTTGGGCGATAAGGAGAAAAAACACCCACCCCTGCTTTTTATTCACGGTGCATTTGCTGATCACTGCAATTTTGAAAACTGGCTGAGTTTTTTTGCCCAAAACGGTTATGACGCTCTGGCGCTTTCGCGCCGTGGCCGGAATGGTATCGGGCCTCATAACGCTAGCGGCCTGAATTTTCAGGATTATCTCGACGATGTGATCGCCCAGGCAGGTGCCTGCGAACGCAAGCCGATTCTTATTGGCCACAGCTTGGGCGGGTTGCTTGCAATGAAAGCGGCCGAGGCAGGGCATGCAGCAGCTACAGTGCTGGTTTGTTCAGCTCCACCCGCAATGCTTACGGCCCAATTGGGCTCGCTGCCTTCTTTTATTCCGATGATGCCAGGGATTTTCCTAGGGAGGCCGATCTTGCCAAGTTATCCCGCGTTGCGAAAAATAGCATTCAACGCCATGCCGGAAGCGGATGCCAAGCGATTGGCGCTAAAGGTCATACCTGAATCGGGCATTGTGTATCGGCAAATGCTCTTGGGTGCAATAAGGTTGGATTCGGCAAAACACCCTTGTCCGGCGCTTTGTATTGGAGCCGGGCAGGACCGCATCATTTCAAAAGGATTGTACCAATATACTGCGAAAAGTACCAATGCAACGCTGCTCGAATACCCAAAGCACGGGCATTTCATTATGGAAGAGCCGGGGGCGGAAAAAGTAGCAGGCGATATCCTTGCTTGGCTCCGATCGCTTTGAATGTATTTCAAATGCGCTTTGACCCGATTATTTCTCAACCCTGTTTTGGTCTGTCTTAACTACAAATTCTAACCAACTTAACATTCTAAATTTCAAAATCATGAACACAAGTAAATTCATTCTTTCCACGATCGCATACGCGGTGCTAATCACTGCAGTAGCCGTTATCTATCACGATGCCATCTTTGGTACCTACTACTATGGATTCAATATTTACAGCGCTGGCGAAAACTTCAGTATTCCTATCGCTCTTATCGGCTCTTTTATTGAAGGTGGCGTGTTGTCTTACTGTGTACAACGTTTCGCTCCTGCCACTAACCGGGTTCGATTTGGCATCGTCATGGGTGTTTTACTCTGCCTTTTTGCCAGTAGTTATGATGTTTTCCAAACAGCAGCCCTCGAAAATGTACAAGGTGCTGGGCGGGGCAGCTTCATCGCACTTGAATCTATGGCTATGTTGCTTTATGGCGTAGCTGGTGGGGCTGTTGTGGGTTGGATTAACCGCAGAGCATGACTCAATTTTCAATTCAAAATTATTTCTAACAATGAAAAACGTACTTTTTTCGCTGTTCGCAGCCACATTTTTGATGGCCTCCTGTGCTCAACCAAATCCAAAACCAATGGCAACTGACAATGCAGCCGTCAGTAAAAAGGCTCATGAATTATTCAGCGCGAACAAATTTGACGAGGTAGTTAACCTTGCTTCCGACAATATTCAGGTGATCAACTATGCCACTGGGCAGACCTTCAATGGTAAGGAGGAATTCCGCAGTTTCATGGCAGGGTTTAAATCGGCCTTTCCCGATTTGGTAATTAAGCACACCAACGTATTTGAAGGCGCCAATGGCTATGTTGCCCTCGAATTTGAAGGCACCGGAACCCATACAGGACCGCTGGCTGGACCAGGCGGCACCATTCCGCCAACGGGCAAACAGGTGAAATTCATAGTATGCGAAGTTCATCAAATTGTCAACGGCAAAATCGCATCCATCCACAATTACCAGGATTCTGGATCGCTGATGCGGCAATTGGGGCTGATGCCTGCGCCTGGCGAAGCGCCTGCTAATTAAAAGCGCTACTGAAAATTTAAGTGCTCCGGCGGCCGTATTAATCACAGTCGCCGGAGATTTGAAACTTTCTTTTATCTTTTTTCCATCCTTAAACAAAATTTATCATGTCCAACAATCTTTCAACCATCGAGCAAATGTTTGCCTGCTTTGCACAAGGCGACATGCCGGGTATCCTTGCCAAATTGGATGAAAACGTATCTTTTTTTAATGGCGCCAACCCCGGTATCGTCCCATTTGCCGGACAATACAATGGTAAAAACGGTGCGATGCAATACTTCATGGCGCTTGGCAGCAATGTTCAAACCACGCACATCCAGCCCTCCAATTTCCGTGAAGAAGGCAATAAAGTGATACACGAAGTACAGCAAGATGGCATCGTCAACGCCACAGGCAAGCCTTTCACCAGCAAGATGGTTTTCAATTGGGAATTTAATGACGCGGGCCTCGCTACCAGTTGGAAAGCCACGGGCGATTTTTCGAGCCTCGAAGCGGCATTTTCGAATTGAAATTATCAAGAAGAATGGAGGCTGTCTCATAAGGTTTATTGGGTTGATGAAGGTTTATAAATATTGATGATTCGCACTCAAAAAGAACGGGATTCCCCCCTTTTCGGGTGCAAAAAATAAACCTTCATCAACCTTATAATCTTTTATCAACTTCTGAGACAGTCTCTTCACTTTTTTCACCCGTACCCGTGGTCATGAAGATGATCTGGTTTGAAAGCGCATTCAAATAACCGAAACCATGGAACAATCATCACACCCGCGCCCATATCCGCCCGTAGAAGGCGTAGAGCTCACCCATCGAATGGTGGACATCGGCAATTGCAAGATTCACGTTGCAGAAGCAGGCCAAGGCGAGCCCCTGATCATGTATCACGGCTGGCCTCAGCACTGGTGGATGTGGCGCAAGCAAATCCCGTTTTTTGCCCGACATTATCGCGTCATCGTACCTGATATGCGGGGTTTTGGCTGGAGCGAAGCCACGGCTGGAGGTTACCTGAAAGATGAGCTCGCCGATGATTTTGTAAAACTCATCTCCGCCCTCGGTTACAAACAGGTGCGGCTCCTCAGCCACGACTGGGGCGGCTGGATAGGGTTCATTGCCGATGCAAAAAACCCTGGATTGATCCTTCAGCATTTTGCTACGAATATACCACCCATTTGGCCAAAAGTCAGCCTGCAGATGATCCCTGCGACTTTGCAATTAGGCTACATGCTCCAAATATCAATGCCCTTTTTCGGCCCCCGGATGTTGCAAAAAAGTGGTCGTTTTGTCCATCATCTGCTGACCCGTGGTGGCACCCACAAAACGGGCTGGACGGAAATGGAAAAAAACATTTTCAGCGACCAATTCAATGAATACGAGCGGGCCAAGGCTTCTGCAAAACTGTATGGCTGGTTTTTAACGAAAGAATATATCCCGCTAGGGCTATTTGGTAAATATAAAAAGTATAGAATAGAAACCCCTACACGTTTGTTATTTGGTAAAAAAGACTTTGCTTTGTCCCTGAGTTGGTTGCGCGGATATGAAAAACACATGGACGATTTTCAAATAGAACTTGTCCCTGATGCCGGGCATTTTATCGTAGACGAATGCCCGGATCTTGTCAACGACCGTGCCTTTCAGTTTTTTACCGATTCAAAATATTCTCCGACATGATCTTTGAGCCTTTCAATATCAAAAACCTCCATTTCAAAAACCGCATCGTGCGATCGTCCATTGGCGGAAAAACGGCCTATTGGGACGGGACCGTGACCTCTGCCTTTAAAAATTTTGAAAAGCGGTTTGCGCAAAATGAGGTTGCTGCCATAATCTCGGCCACCATTGCGGTGGATGGGAAGCGGGCTTCTCCACTCCAATACCCAATTCTTTCGCTTGACCGATTCATCAAACCGCTGGCGGAAGCGGTCAAGGCTGTGCAGCAATACGATTGTCGTTACATCATACAAATTGGCGATGTGGGCGGTCACACCCAAACAAGTTTGTTCAATGAGGCGGAAGACGCTAAATCCTCTTCCACGGTGTTCGACTTCTTTTTCGGGTACAAAAATATGCACCGTGCCATGACGATCGAAGAGATCGAAATTGCTGTCGAAAAATTTGCCGAAGCAGGACGACGCGTGCGCGAAACGGGGGCGGATGGATTAGAGATCACAGCATCAAAAGGGTATCTGATCCACCAGTTTCTCAACCCAGGCGTGAACCGTCGCAGTGACCGATACGGCGGCTCGGTGGACAATCGTTTTCGGTTTTTGGAGGAGATCGTGCGCGCAACCCGGAAAAAGATCGGGGATGACTTCCCGCTCGGAATCCGCTTGTCTGCCGCCGATTATAATTACCTTCCATACAACCTCCGCTTGCCCATCCGCTTTCCCTTGCGGCATTGGTACTTCGGCAACACAATTGACGAAAACCTGTACTATGCCAAAAAGCTGAAAGAACTGGGCGTTGATTACCTGCACATTGACAAAGGCTATGGGTTTATCAATCCAAAAGGCAACCCTGGCTCTTTCCCGCTGCATGAAATGAAGATGTTTTACAACAGCAACCGCCACCTGTCTTCCAAAGCCTGGGTGCGTTCGGTGCTGGCCAATTCCATCCCGGAGTTTATTTTGTCTCCTTTGGTCAACATTGGCTGGAAAGATGTTCCTGCAATTTCTGCTGACGATGCCAAGCGGTTCAGGGACGAAATTGGGTTGCCAGTTATTGCCAACGGCGGGTTTCAGGAAAGAGCATTGATTGAAAGTACACTGGAAGCCGGGAAAGCAGACCTGATCGCCATGGCACGCCCCTTGCTCGCCAACGTTAATTTGCTGAGGCTTTTCAAAGAAGGCATCAACCGCCCGGACAATCCTTGTACGCACTGCAACCGTTGTCCGGTACGCACGGCCAATTTTCCACTGGGTTGTTACGATCCGTCTCGTTTTGCCTCGCAAGACGAGATGGAAGCGCAGATCATGGAGTGGAGCGCATCGAGCGACGAACGGCAGGAATACCTTTTTGAACGCCCCTGAACAAGATTTGATCCAGAGATATTTTTCTTCACCATTCAAAACGTCCAACTTTTTTTATGAAACGCCTGTTCAAAATCCTTGCTTACTTCCTTGGTGCAGTAGTAGTCTTGGTCGCCCTGGCAGCTGCCTATATCCACATTAAAGGCGTCCCTGATTACGAATATCAACTCCCTGCGGATCTTGTTGATCTTCAGGTGCCTCGCGACAGTATGGCTGTCGCTCAAGGGGCTAAGATTGCCAGCATGCTCTGTAAAGAATGTCACAAAGACTTCGCGACAGGCAAAATGACCGGGCATATCATGACCGACCTGCCCAAAGAGTTTGGCGTCATCGCTTCGTCCAATATCACGCAGGACAAAATCCATGGCATCGGCGATTGGACAGACGCTGAGATCTACTACTATCTGCGCCGGAGTATTCGCAAAGACGGCCACTACAACCCCATCATGGGCGGGTTTAGTCTTATGGCCGATAGTGACATTCACGCGATCATCGGCTGGTTGCGTTCTGACGATCCATCCCTTGCGCCTGACCCAAAGGAATATCCTCCAAATCAGTTCAATTTCCTGGTAAAATTCCTCAGCAACACCGTATTCACACCGCCGGCCTTGCCTGCAGCTCCGGTACTGGTGCCGGATTCAAGCGACAAAATTGCTCTTGGAAAATATTTGGCTGACGGGCTTTACAATTGCTATCCCTGCCATTGCGCTGATTTCAAAACCATGGACACCAAGGTGCCCGAACGTTCCGTCGGCTATTACGGCGGCGGCAATCCGATGCTCAATTATGAGGGGGAAACGGTGCCTTCTGCAAACATCACGATGGACAAGGAAACGGGCATCGGCAATTGGACGCAGGAGCAATTCAGGGATGCTGTAAGATTTAGCAAAAACCCCAAAGGTGGCCCGCTCTATTACCCGATGTTCCCGCATACGGCACTTACAGATAATGAGTTGGATGCTGTTTATGCTTATTTGCAAACCGTTCCACCTATCAAAAACTCGGTAGCGCGGTATAAGCCCCATAATTGAACGCTTACTAAACATGGCTAGAGAAAAAGGCTGGCTCTTCGCTTTGTTTCAATGGTGACTGATTTGACTTTCTAAAATTATTATGATGAAAAACTCAACTTTCAATCTTCGCTTTACGGCTATCCTGCTGATGGCAGGTGCCGCCATGGCCAATTTAGGGTTTCTGCTCCGTCCCTTGCAATTACAGGATTCCTTTGACCTTTCGTCTTTTCTCCATGCCCATGAAAACCAGAGTATTTGGATTTGGTCTTTTCGCATTTTGGTCTTTGGTCTTTTTATGGAGATTATGGGGTTGGTTGCTTTATCGGGCCTTTTCCGACAATCTGATACCATTGCGGTTTTAAACCCAGGAATTGTAGTCAGTTGCCTCGCTTTGCTTGTTGCGGCGATCGCTGAAGGCTACTATATGCACATGGGCGCATGGGCTGGCTGGAAAGTTTCTACCCTTGAACCAGCACTTCAAAATCCCTTTTTGCAAACCCTCGAACCCACGCACGAGTGGGTCGTTTGCCTGACAAGAATGGGGTACATGTTTTTTTGTTTGGGATTGACTGCAATCGGTTTGGGCTTGCTCCGCAGCTCTTTTTTTCCAAAATGGTTAGGGAGTTTCGCCCTAGCACTTGGGGCGATAGGCATAACCGTCATGTTAGTTTATGACAGCAGGACTGACATTTACGTGCCCATTCGCTGGGGCATTTCCTGTTTTTTGTTTGTGGCAGGAATTCTTTTGCTGAAAACAAAACAACGAGAAATTGACGAGTGACCCTCCTGCCTTATTGGATACGATGTGAGCCCACTCGAAAATTGTTCCGACGATTAAAAACGAGGAGGCACGGTACGGGCCAAAAAATTATTTTTTTTCGCCTCAAAGCGCTTTTTATTATCATTTTAAAACAATTAAACTCAGTTCGACATGACAACGAAACGATTTTTAACAGCATGGTTTACTACAACCGTAGTGCTTTTTGCCCTCAACGGCGTTTTTCACGGGCTTGTCGCCGCTGATTTTTTTGACAGAAATTTTGCAGGTTTGGGGGATGTTACTGTGAAGATGGCTGATTTCAATCCCCTGCCGATAATGGTTTTGGAACTTCTCCTTGCTTTTTCGCTGACCTGGATTTTTTCAATAACCGGTTCTGAAAATACTACCCTGCGCGGTGCTTTGACCCTTGGAGGCCTGTTCCATCTTTCAGCGGCAGCCACCTGGAATTTGGCGAATATGGCAACTTTTGTTCACTGGCCAATGCAACTTGCAGCAGCTGATATCGCCTGGCACATACTTATGGGCATTGTTGCGGGCTGGTTGATTTACAAATTCGGTTTGGGCAACAAGAAATAGGAGTAATGGAATTGCCTAAAAATCTTATTTTTAAACTTCCTTTTTCACTATAAACTTCTTTCAAAATGAATCAGAAAAACATTTTCACCGGCATTGCTGCCGTGCTCGCACTCCAAGGAATCCTTTTTTACTTCCTGGGTGAAAAAATGACTTCAGAGAGCTTCCCCAATATTGACCCAAACTGTGTTTTCCCAGCCTACACAATTATGAAAGTTCTATCTTGTGTGAGTTTTGCCTTGGGGTTGATTACTTATACCGTGCGCAACAGTCCACAGGTACTCTGGGCATATACAATCGGCATAGGACTGATGTCGCTCAATACACTGAACGACCTGTTGGATGAAAGGCTTAATGTGCCCATAGTGGCCATTGTGATTCAAGTGGGCATTGTTTTGCTCAGTGGGTATCTATGGTATCAAAACAGTCAAAAGAAATAGGATTGGCCTCCAGTTGAGCTTACTTTTTGGGGACGTAATTGGTGCGTTTTTATATCCCGCAGATGTTACGCAGAAAACCACGCAGATGTTACGCAGAATTTATCTGTTTGACAACTGCGTGGTTATTTTTATTGCATATATTTACACGCCCTTAAAGCAAGGGGCTTTTTACAATTGCACGATCATTGCTCCCTTGGCAACCACCAGCCCATCCAAATCCCAACAAGTCCCCATGAAACAAGGGCATCAATAAGGTACCCAATAGAATTGTTTTCAAACCAAATGCTGTTAAGATAAGGGATGGTCAAATAGCCGATAAGGCCCACGAATAAAGACGATTGCAGAGCAGACCGCATATTTAGGTTTGCAAACCTCAATAACAGCCAGCTCAACAGAAAAGCAGCCAACAGATCAACCACAAATCCACGAAACATATTCATGCCCATGTTCATGTTGAAGGCCTTGTGATAGCTGATGCTGGCCCATGGTTTGCCCATATTTGGCTGCATCAAGGCTTCAGCCTGTTCATGACTTGTGCCTGGAGGAACACCTGGAACCATATAAGTGCCTGCTTCCGTCAAGTTCTGGTTGAGCACCTCCATTATCCTATCCTGATTGGCCGTATAGCCATACTCTGAATTGTGCACCCCAAGGGTTGACCATGAGAGGAATTGCCAGATGAAAAGGATCAATCCGCCGACGATGGTTGCGATAATTTGTTTTTTCATGTCGTTAAAATTTTGATGTGAAGAATGGGCCAAAAGTAAACAACCCGAGATTAAAACAAAAAGTTTTATCGAAAAAAATTTAATAAACCTGTTCCTTTCAAAATGAGATCAATCATTATGGCTTTCGCCGCCCTGCTTGTTCCAACAATAGTGCTGGGCACCCAATTTTATGTTTCATCGAACGGCAATTCCGCTAACACAGGCTCTATGGCCAGCCCATGGGACTTGCAAACTGCCCTCAACCATCCTGCTGCGGTAAAGCCAGGCGATACGATCTGGCTCCGAGGCGGCACCTACCTTGGAAATCCGACACTTGGCCCAGTCAGTTTTATCAGTCACTTGAAAGGCACTTCCGACAAGCCAATTGTTGTCCGCCAATACCCTGGCGAACGCGCCATACTCGACGGGGGCAACCTCCCTCACCCGGTTGTGGACCCCAATGATTCTTACGTTATGGGTATTTTGGGCAATTATACCTGGTATTGGGGATTTGAAGTGACCGATTCCAACCTGCATTCAAGGGCCGACTCCCTGGCAGGATCCAGATGGAGGGTGCGAAGTTTGGTCATGCTGGGCACGGGAAACAAGTACATCAATTTGATCGTTCACGACACGGGGAATGGCCTGGGCCCTTTTTCTGGCTGCGTGGATTGCGAAGTTTATGGCAGCATCATTTTTTACAATGGTTGGTCGCATCTGGGCGTGCGCGGCCACGGAGAAGGCATGTATGGCCAAAATGTGGCGCCTACCAAGTTTATCCGCGACAATATTGTTTTCAAGCAATTCGACAGCGGTATCATTTTGTATGGCTCCAGTGCATCAAGTATCAACAACTTTCACCTTGAAGGAAATGTCGTTTTCTCCAATGGCACGATAAACGATGATCCGAATGGTTGGGGGTTTCTGATCGGGAAAAACTCGACCGCCAGTGGTCCGGGGAACAATTTTCTCATTCAGGAAAATTTCCTGTACAATCGCTTTGACTATCAACGAAGTAACAATATGGATATGGGATACCAAAGCGGGTTGAACAATGTAAATTTTAGAAACAACTATTCTGCAGGATACTGGGCGGTGCGAAACAACCTGCCGGTCACAGGGCTTTCGGCGACGGGCAACTCCTTAATTGGAGGCATCTACCCGGTATCGGCTGCGCAGATATCTGCCGATAGCAATACGATTTTACCGTCCAACCCATTGCCTGCTCAAAATGCTGTGTTCGTTCGGCCGAACTTGTACGAAGCTGGCCGGGCGCACATTGTGGTCTATAATTGGCAAAATCAGTCTTCAATTCAAGTTAACCTGGCAGATGCAGGATTGGCAGAAGGAGAAAATTTTGAGGTCTTCGATGTACAGGATCTGTTTTCAAGTCCGGTGCTTAGCGCCACTTATTCTACAGCAAACCCAATCGTCAATTTGCCTATGAACCTCAGTAGTGTTACACCGGTTATCGGCGAAAATGTGCCCAGACCTGCCATACATACAGATCCATATTTCAACGTTTTCCTGGTGAAAAAGGCAGAAACAACAACCGATGTCAGCTTGCCAACGCCAGCGCTTTCCTTCAAGCATTTCTTTGACTCCCAAAGCAAACAGTTGACTTTACAGTTTCCAGATCAAGGTTCTCGACATATCTGGATTTTGGATGCTTCGGGTAAGAGAATCTCAGAAAAAAGTGGGTCAGAGTTTGAACTAACATTAGACCTGTCCACTTTATCAGCCGGGGTTTATGTGGTTTCTGTTATGCAGAATGGGAAGTTCAGCAGTAAGAAATTGCTGATTTGGTAAAAAAATGTTGGTGTTGAGCCACTCTATGTAGTTTTGCACGATGCTGAAGTATTGACCGTAGCAAATAGTCCCGCCAGGATTTATGCAATTTGTGCAATACAGAACAGGAGAATTTATGGAAAAATTATTGGATTGGCTTACGTGCAAAAGAAATCTCTACCTGAGTGTTTGTTTTATTCCAAGGGTTTCCGTACATTCGTAAATCATTTAACCACGCAAAGCCCCCATGAAAATACTGCATGTCTTTTCAAACAAATCCAGAACTCGAACTCGCTTTCGACTACCTGCGCAACACCCATAAAAATATCTTCCTTACGGGAAAAGCAGGTACAGGGAAAACCACTTTTTTGCACCAGATCAAAAAGGAGACACCCAAGAGGCTTGTTGTGGTAGCACCTACAGGTGTTGCCGCCATCAATGCCGGCGGCATGACCATCCACTCGTTCTTCCAGCTACCGTTCGGGCCTTATATTCCAGGCGCGGCAAAAGATCCCGCACGACAGCGCCGGTTTACCGGTGAAAAAATACGCCTGATACAAAGCCTCGATCTGCTGGTGATTGACGAGATAAGCATGGTGCGCGCCGATGTACTCGATGCCATTGACGACGTGCTGCGCCAATACCGCGACCGTTTCAAACCCTTTGGCGGTGTTCAATTGCTTATGATCGGCGACCTCCACCAACTTCCACCCATCGTGAAAGATGAGGAATGGTATCTCCTGCGCGACCATTATGAAACCATGTACTTCTTTGGAAGTCAGGCACTTGGCAAGACTGATCCGGTCTCTATCGAGTTGAAGCATATCTACCGGCAATCTGACACCACCTTTATTGATTTGTTGAACAAGGTGCGCAACAACCAGATGGATGAGTCCGTACTAACTGCACTCAACAGCCGTTTTGTTGCCAATTTTCAGCCTTCGGAGGAACAGCCTTACATTACATTGACTGCGCACAACGCATCGGCGCAGGAGATCAACAGCGAAAAACTTGCCGCCATCGAACAACAACTGCTGGCTTTCAAAGCGGCCATTGAAGGCGATTTTCCGGCCTACGCTTACCCAGCCGACGAGATATTTGAGTGTAAATTAGACGCACAGGTGATGTTCTTGAAAAATGACATGAATCGCGAAAAGCGCTTCTACAACGGAAAAATCGGCAAAATAACCGGATTTGATAAAGACGCCATCTATGTTCGATGCCCGGGCGAAAAGGAAGACATCGTGGTCGAAACGGTTGAATGGACGAACGTTAAATACACCCTGAACGAACAAACCAAAGAAGTGGAAGAGCAGGTTCTGGGCTCCTTCACGCAATATCCGCTCAAACTGGCCTGGGCCATCACCATCCATAAAAGCCAGGGCCTCACCTTCGACCGGGCCATCATTGACGCACAAGCAGCCTTTGCTCACGGGCAAGTCTATGTTGCGCTCAGCCGCTGCAAAAGTTTTGAAGGCATTGTGCTGCGCTCCAGGATCATCCTGTCAAGCGTCAAGACCGATTCCGTAGTGAAAAACTACACGGAAGAAGCCGACAAAAATGCACCGGACGAAGCCCACCTCATCCGTTCCAAAGCAGATTACCAGCAGGCTCTTTTGCAGGAATTATTTGATTTTAGTCGCCTTCGCCGACGCTTTACCCAAACGAACCGAGTGTTTTTGGAACATGAAAAGGTGCTCCATCAGGAGGCCGGGCAACAAATTATATCTTTGGAAGCCCGGGCGCTTGAACAGGTTTTTGCCATAGCCGAACGTTTTAAGCCCCAGATCGGGCAGTATTTTGCCGAAGCCTGCTTGCCTGAAGACAATCAGGAACTACAGGCCCGCCTGCAAAAAGCAGGCATCTATTTTGAAGAAAAACTGGGCAAAGACTTATTACCCGCTATGCGCAGCGTCCAGATTTTGACTGATAATAAATCAGTGCGAAAACTGGCCCAGGAGACGCTGGAAGGGCTTCAAAAAGAGATTTTTATCAAAAACGCCTGTTTTCACAGCGTTCAAAAGGGCTTCTCTGCCACTCGATACCTTCGTGCCAAAACTGATGCAGAATTGGATTTTCGCGCTACAAAAAATATCTCAGTACCCGCTATCACCAGCGGAGTGCCCAAGAATACGCCGCATCCTGCACTTTTTTCCATGTTGAAAGACTGGCGCGAAGGAGTAGCCGAATCCAAGGGCTTGGCGCTCTACGAAGTACTGCCCACGCGCTCGCTGTTTGAGATTGTACAGTTTCTGCCACAGAACCTTGCCGCATTGAAAAAAATAAAAGGAATCGGTGACATCAAAATCAAGCAGTTTGGGGTAGAACTCATAGAAATGATTCAGACGTATTGCACGGAAAAACGGATCGAGGCAGATCAATTGCCGGACTTGGCCCTTGAAAAGGCGCCTAAAACCGAAACCAAAACCCTTAGTTTTGAAATGTTCAAATCAGGCAAAACCATTGACGAAATTGCACTGGAACGTGGCTTTGTGCGCAGCACCGTTGAAGGCCACCTGTCTGCTTTTGTCGCTATGGGCGAGCTGGACATTTTCAAAATAATGGATGCCGGGCACGTTCATGAAATCGAACAGTTTTTCAAAGAGCACAACACACAATCCAGCACTGAAGCGAAAGCGCATTTTGAGGAAAAATACTCTTACGGTGAAATAAAACTGGTGTTGCAGCACTTGAACAGGGTTGGGCAAACCGATGCTTAATTTTCGGAATCCTTCAAAATCAGGTCCTTAAACCTATTTATCTGCTCTATGTCGCCTAAAATAACAATGTCCATGTCCCGTTGAATTACAGAATCCAAAGGCGGGTTGAGTTGATAATGCCCATCTGCATGGCGTAAGCCCAAAATGGGCATTTGAGTAAGGGTAGTGATCTTACATTCAGCAATGGTACAGGACTGAAATTGAGCCTTGAACCGGGAAACGGGAATTTCTTCAAACACCACTTGATTTGACCCGGTATTTGAAATGAGCGTAAAAAACTCTACCAAATCGGGCTTGTTGACTAAAGTTGCCATGTAAAAGCCGCCTATTTTTTCGGGCATAACCACATGATTGGCTCCGGCACGTATAAGTTTTTGTTCGTCGCCGGAATCATTGAGCCTGCTGATTATTTTCAGATTTGGGTTGATCTGCCTCGCCGAGAGCACTACAAAAAGGTTGTTGGCATCTTCCGGGAGTGTTACCACCAAGGAAGCAGCCTGCTCTATACCGGCTTCCCTGAGCACTTCGTCGTTGGTGGCATCTCCTTCGAGAAACAGGTAGTTGGTTTCATGCCGAAGTTCCTTGGTTTTTTCATGATCCATTTCGATGACCACAAAAGAGACTTTTTGCTTGGTCAGCTCCTGGCAAACTTCTTCGGCATGGCGGCCAAATCCGCACACAATGGTATGCTGTTTGAGGTTTTGTATGCGTTGCATCATTTTGAAATCGAGGAAAAAAGCATGGATTTTACTATCGGCAAAAATGCTTGTAATAGTAGAAATAGAATAAGCAAAAAAACCTATGTTGAAAATAATGAGAAAGGAGGTGAAAACGCGTCCTTCAAAACTCAAGGGAATTACCTCTCCATAACCGACGGTAGAAAGGGTTACCAAACTCATATAATAGGAGTCGAACCAAGTTTCGTGTTCAATGATCCGATAACCCAGCGTGCCAATAAAAACCGCAAACATCATCAATCCGAACGCGAATCCAAGGCGCCGAACGGCACTTTTCAAATGAGATACATGAATTTTCTGCGTATATATAAGGTCCTTTGTTCGAAATACGCGAAAAAGGTGGATGAAGAAAAACATTTTGCAAAACTAACACATGTCGAATCGTTTTCGACTATTTTATGGAGCCTTCAAACGTATAGGCTATGTCCGCCTGTCCAGCTTTTGCCCAGAGGACGGTGCCACGCACCTGCGTTGTTGTGGCAGAGAACTTCCAATCCATCCGACCTTCTTTTTCACTTGTCATCACGGTTTCAATGGCCAACGAGCCATCCAGCCCCACTGCGCAGGTGTAGGCTGAAGCTGCAAAACCATATTGCAGGCATGCAGAACTTTCTACTGTTTTGTTGTGGAAGGAAAGGATTTCCGGAGCTTCTGCCTTGCCGCCAGCTGTAAGCGTGATATTGTATTGTTTGCCTTCCAACTGCTCGCAACCCATAGTTTTGGATTTGTCTGTATTTTTCTGCTCGGCAGCGGATGGATTCTGGGCATTGCAGGCTAAAAGAAAAAAGAGGAAATAACTGAATATCGAAAAAGTGAAATGTTTCATGTTTAATGTGTTTTTAGTAAATAATGGTTTGAAACCGGTCAAAAATACAAAATCTTTTAACCATGCAAATAATGGGTTAGGCTAAATTATTGGTTCCCAGCATAATTGGAGGTGCGACTCAAAGTCGCACCTCCAATACACTCCTGATTTTCAACACGTTTGCGATCTCAGCCCATTACTCGCATTAAGCATGTTTTTTCAGGCAGTATTTTTTCCTTTGAATTTATTCGTGCCTCCTAACTTTTGTTTGCCATTTACCGGAGGCTGTCAAAAAAATTTCGACCTGGTAAAATGAAGAAAAGCAGCACTGAAATCAAGACTTACCAGCTCGACACTTCGCTTTACCGCTTGCACAAGGACGAATCTTTAAAAAGCGATTTTGGGTTAGACAATTCGAATGAGCTCGTTGAAGGAGGCTTCGGGTTGTATTCTTCGGCCAATGTGAAATCAAACATCGGTCCTATAAAAACCCAATATTACCGGATGTCTCTGGTGCGCGCGGGCACGGCAAGTTTTGAGCTTGGCCTGGAATCTTACCAGCCCGTTCGCGATTGCATCGTGTTTGGGTTTCCGGGGCAGGTTTTTTCGCTTCATGACCAAAGCGATGACTTTCTTGTCTATTATATGCTGTTTATAGAAGATTTTATGGCCGAACCATTGCTCTTGAAAGACAACAGGGAGCAGTACCGGTTTTTCAATTACACGGGTATCCAAAGTTTTCAACTTAGCCCGGAGACAGCAGCAGAAATAGAAGGACTGATCTGGAAAATAAATGAAGAGATCAAAAGCAGAAAGTCTGACTCAGGCCGGATGATCCGCCTGTATCTTCAAATTATCCTGACCCATGCCAACCGGCACTATGAACAACACCTGCTTATCCGGGAAGAAACGGCCACCAGTGGCAATGCGCTTTTCAGGCGCTTTATCAAATTGGTAAGTCAGCATTTTTTGGAGTTCAGGAAAGTCTCCGAGTATGCCAGAATGCTCCATATCAGTGCAGACCACCTTAACCGAACCATCAAATCTCAATCAGAAAAAACAGCAGGCGAACTGATTGACACCATGATTTTGACCGAAGCAAAAGCCTACCTCCGGCACACGGAGCTCTCTAATTCAGAGATCGCTTACCAACTGGATTTTTCCGATCCTTCTCATTTCAACAAATTTTTCAAAAAGATGGCAAACTGCACGCCGATGCAATACCGAAACAAATCGTAAACAGACCGCAAAAGGTCGTTTTGGTACCATCACCCTTGTTTTGAACGACGGCACCTTTGTTCCAGAAATTAATTCATCATTAAAATTTTTCGGAAATGAAATACCGGTTCAAACACCTCGTGCCAGCCATTTTTACCTCCTTTTTGCTCTTTGCCTGCAACGATCCCAAAGCCGACTCCATGGCTCAGGCAGTGGTGCAAACCGAAGCTAAAAACGAAGCATCCGTTCGCGCTATTCTTGCTGCTATGGATGCCGGCGAGCCAGCCACGTTCGACCAATACTGTGCCCCTGATTTTCAGATTTACAACCCCTTTCTGCCTCAACCGGGCAATCTGGAAGTATTCAAAGGACTGATGCAAGGGCAAAAGGCCAGCTTCCCTGATGTGCGGCACGAGGTGGTACAAATGTTTTCGAAAGGGAATATGGTTTGTGTGCGCGGCATATTCAGCGGCACCAATACCGGTCCGATGCAAGGCAACCCGCCTACTGGCAATCGCGTATCCATTCC
>JBJXGO010000034.1:0-17957 GCA_046160345.1 Saprospiraceae bacterium | reverse complement strand
CTATATTGCCATTCCAAATGGCAAAAGATACTTTCTACTTCTCCCACAACCTTTTTGACGACTCGTCCTATTGTACGGATTACCCCAACGTCACCTGCGGCCCCAACAACCTCTTCAACCTCGACCCACTTTTCCGCGACACCGCCTCGGGAGACTACTCCCTGCTCCCCTGCTCCCCCCTCATCAACGCAGGCTCCAACGCGGCGGCAGCGGGGATACTAACGGATATAGCGGGCAATCCGCGCATCCAGGCTGGTAAAGTGGACATCGGGGCTTACGAGGCCCCGGCTTTTGCCCTCGCCGCCGCGCCGCAGGTCGCGCCCGCTTGTTTAGGGGATTCCAACGGAAGCATCAGCGTAAATCCTGTATTCGGCTGTGAGCCATACACTTACAACTGGCTTCCCGCTGCGGGCAGCGGCCCCGAACTCAACGGGCTGCCCCCGGGAAATTACCTCTTAACCATCACAGACGGCAGCGGTCGGCAGATACTTGACACGGTTTTGGTCGCCGAAGCCCCTGTGCCTGTGCTCAACCCCATTGTCACCGACGTGCATTGCGGCACGACCCTTGGCGGTAGCATCGCAGCGAACCTGAGCAGCGGCATCGCGCCTTTTCACTATCAATGGCAGCCTCTTGCAGCAGATACTGCCCTGCTAACCCATTTAACTCCTGGCACATACACGCTGACCGTCACCGATTCCAACGGTTGTCAGGATTCAAGCTCGGCCTCGATCGCCGTGATGGGCATGCTCACGCTGATGGTGGACGGCCAAACAATTTCATGCCATGACGAGGCCGACGGCTGGCTGTCGGCCACTCCCGTCACGGGCGCATCGCCCTTTTCCTGGGGCTGGCAGGGCTGGCCGGGCACGGATTCCCTTGCCCAGCCGCTTGGGCCGGGTTCTTACGCCGTGACGGTGACTGACGCTTACGGTTGCACGGCGGCCTTTGCTTTTCCGCCGATGGAGCAGCCCGATTCGCTTTCGGCCACGGTGTCCGCGCAGGACCAAACAGACCTTTCCATGCCCAACGGCGCGGCGGTGGTGACGAGCATCTCCGGCGGCACTTCGCCGTACGAATACCTTTGGGAACCAGGAGGAAGCACCACACAGGCCATTGCGGGCCTGGTGGCGGGCAACTACACCGTGACGGTGACGGACAAAAACGGCTGCGAGGTGGTCAAAGAAGTGGTGGTGGATCTGATGGTGGGCACGGGCGAGGCCGAAGGATCGGCCTTGCTTATATACCCGAACCCGGCAGTGGATTGGCTGAAAGTGGTGTTTTCTCAGCCATTCCAGGGCGGTGTGCTGGAACTGTCGGACGAATCGGGGCGGGTGTTGCGCTCATCTTTGTTGGCGAATGGATCAGGGGCCTTCGCCGTTGATCTGCGAGGGTTGCCGGGCGGAAACTATGTGGTGATGGTGCGGAACGGGGCAGGGAAAGGGATATTTGTGGGAAGGGTGGCGAAGTTTTAAGTGTTCAGAAAGTGTGGCTCACTTGTAGTCAAGGTGTGCCACACTTATCTGATCACTCCCCAGATCTTAATGCGTAGCCGTAAAAGCATTGATTCGTCCCCAGCCAAAATTACTGTTGCGGTTTGGCCAGTAGTTGCTGTTTTGTTTGAGTTTGTCAAACACCTGAGCACGGGTGAAGCCTGGGTTTCTGGCCCATACCAGCGCTGCAATACCTGCAGTACTGGCAGTAGCGACCGATGAGCCGCCAACAGTGCTGGGGTCATCGCCTGTCATAGCAAGAGAAAGCGCGCTGCGACCGTCGCTGCTGCGTTCCATTACAACTACAAAATCAACTTTGCTGCCTTTGTGGCAAACACCGCAAGCATCGGCGAGGTTGCTTTTCATGCCCGTCACGGCAGAACATTCGGTCAGGCTGGCCGGGAAGATCACGCCCCAAAACCAGGAAGTCCACCAGTAGGAGGTGCCGGCGGCGGCAAAAATTAGTTTGCCTTTCCCATAGGCGTACTTGATGGCATCTTTGATCTGGTTGGAAGTGGTGATGCGCCCCATACTCATGCTGATTATTTTCGTATTCGAATCGCCCGCCTGTGTAAAGGCATTTGAAACGCCCGTTACTTCCCGGCTTTCGTTCAGGTAAACATCAGCGGCGGCACGGAAACTGACCAGGTCGCAGTTGTAGGCAACGCCAACGGCCGCCCCGTCTTCGCCCCGTGGCGCGGCACAAGCGCCCAACATGGAGGTGCCATGGCCACATTGGTCGTGCGGGGTTTCAGGCGGACCAGCGGGCGGGAGGGTCACTTTTTTTTCAATATTTCGGCCCTGTGAGTCGCCCTGGTTAAAGGCTTCGTCGAGGTTATCCTGATCATCGCCGCAGCCTGTATCTATGATCGTAACCTTGCATCCAGCTCCGGTGCTATTGCCCCAGGCTTCGCTGATCTTGTGGTGCGTGTAGTTCCAGGAACGTTTGCAATCGGGACTGATATTGTTATAGTCCGTACCGGGCACCAGCCCTGGTTCGGGGTCGTTGCTATCGCATCCAGAGCCTGAACGGTCGGTTGCTCTATTGGTCATATAAGGTTCGTAGCCAATAGGTTCGGCGTAGCGCAGCAGATTGGACTGGCGTAGGGCTGTTATGGTGGAAGGGTTTTTTACCAAGACACAAAAAACAGGCAAAACCGGGTTTTCGTTAAAGGCCAATATGCTTTTTTCTGTAACGGAGGGGTCGAAAGCGCGTTCATTTTCAAGCACGATCGCCATCACCTGATCTCGGGCTTGTCGCCATTCTGCAGTCTGGATGTTGAGCAAATGAAGCCGGTCGGCCACATCTTTTTCGCCGGCAGGCTGATAACCTACGGAAAGCACATTGTCGGAGTTAGAAAGTGCTGTCCAAATGTGCTCCTCAGAAGCCCATTCCCAGAGGAATTCTCCGTAGAGATTCATTTTGTTGTTGATAAGCTGGTCGAGCTCCAATGGATCGGGAATTGGGGCAGAAGAGCGTACAGCGTCTTGTTTTTGGCAACTGTTCACCGCTAAAAACAAGCCGGTAAGGGCGAGTAAAGTTGATTTTTTCATGAATTGGATAACGGTTAAAAAATTTAATTGGGCGAATGTAGGATAGCGCGGACTATGGGTGGTTGTTTGCATTGAAAATTTAAATCGGAAAACGGAAAATTGCGAGTGTATATCGTGCTTGGTTTTGCGGTTTAAAATTTTCCTGTTCTCCTGTTTTGCGGTTTAAAACCACTCCTTTGCTACCTTCGCCCCATGACCAATCTCCAATGGGACACTTACCGTCGCCGAGCCGAAGCCTTCATGCTGGATTATCTCCATGTCCGCGATGAAAAAGGCGAGGCACACTCTTTCTGGGATCGCTTTTTTGAAATTTTTGGACTCCAGCGCATCCGCTACGCCAACCACGAAGCCCGCGTGAAACGCGATGGCAACCGACAGGGATTCATTGATCTGCTCTGGAAAGGCAAACTCCTCGTGGAACACAAATCCGCCAGCAAAGACCGCCCCGAAGACTTCGACGATGCACTTCGGCAAGCGGAGGAATATGTAGCCGGGCTTTCGAGAGAAGACCGACCGCGTACGCTGGTGGTATGCAATTTCAAACGGTATAGGGTGTACGATTTGGCTGCATGTGTGGCACACCTCGAAGGTGTGCCACACGTCGGCGTAGGGTACGTTGAAGTATTGCTCTCCGATCTCGCCCGCCAGATCGAAGTTTTCGCCTTCATGCCCGAATACGCGGAACTTGCGCGTGAACAAGAGGAAAAAGCTAACCTCGAAGCCGTTTTGCGGATCAGCAACGTGTACAAAACCCTGCACAGTGCGGGCTATCGCGGCCACGACCTCGAACTGCTGCTCGTCCGTATCCTGTTCTGCGTATTTGCGGAAGACACCGGGATCTTTGAGCCGAAGCAGTTTTCAAACTTCATCGAAAACCACACACTTGACAATGGCTCGGACATTGGTGAAAGCCTCGAACAGATTTTCGAGGTACTCAACACGCCTTTTCGCCTTCGCCAACACGATGCTGCTGACCCAATTCGACAATTTCCTTACGTCAACGGTGGCTTGTTTGCGGAAAAATTAACCCGAACCCCGCCTTCTCTCTCCGGTATCCGCAATGCTGTGCTTGGCTGCGGCGACCTCTTCGATTGGGCGCAGATCAGCCCCGAGATATTTGGTTCACTATTCCAGGCCGCGCTCGAAGAAGCGGAGCGGCGTAGCCTTGGGGCACACTACACCTCTGAACGCAACATTCTCCGACTCTTGGAACCGCTGTTCCTCCATGATTTGCGCGAAGAGTTCCGCCTGGCCCGCCGAGATCGCAAAAAATTGGAAGCCTTCCGTCAAAAAATCAGCCGACTCCGATTCCTTGACCCCGCTTGCGGCTGCGGCAACTTCCTCGTGGTCACCTACCGGGAACTCCGCCTACTCGACCTCGAAACCGCCCGCCTCCTGCAAGGCGACCAGCAGGTGCTCGACATCTCGATGCTCGAAAACGTACGACTCGAAAATTTTTGTGGCATGGAAATCAAACCTGTGTCAGCCCTTATTGCGCAGGTGGCGCTCTGGCTTACCAAGCACCAGTGCAACCGACTGCTCAACACGGCTTTCCATACGCACCTGAAATCTGTGCCGATAGACGAAGCGGCTAAAGTGGTGACGGGCAATGCACTGACATTGGATTGGGGGAGCGAACACGAACGTGTGGCACACCTCCGAGGTGTGCCACACGTAACTCGGCCCTTCGATTTCATCATCGGCAACCCGCCCTTTTCCGGCTCAAAAATCATGAGCGACGAACAGCGCGAGGAGATTAAAACGCTGTTTGGCAACGAATCCGGCTCCGGTACGCTCGACTACGTTACGGGCTGGTATTTGAAAGCCGCCCGCTACATGGACGCGCATCCCAACACACGCACGGCCTTCGTGAGCACCAACTCCATCGCACAGGGCGAGCAAGTCGGGATGTTGTGGGGAACATTGTTGGAAAAGCACGGGGTGAAGATCCACTTCGCACATCAGACTTTTAAGTGGCTGAACGAAGCTCCCGGCGTAGCAGCGGTGTACTGCATCATCGTTGGTTTTGGGAAACAAAAACTCGCCCGAAAACTGCTTTTCGAGTACGCCGATATCAAAGGTGAGCCGACTGTGACGGAAGTGAAAAATATCAACCCGTATCTTGTGGAAGCGGGGGATGTGGTGGTGCGCTCGCGGCAAAAACCGCTCTGTGATGTGCCAGAGATTGGTATTGGAAACAAGCCGATTGACGGTGGTCATTACCTGTTTACCACAGAGGAACGCGATGATTTTTTGAAAAAAGAACCCCGTGCTGCCCGCTTTTTCCGCCGTTGGATCGGTTCAGATGAGTTCATCAACGGCTGGGAACGCTGGTGTCTTTGGCTAGGCGAAACGCCATTAGAAGAGTTGCAGCAAATCTCGCTCGTGTGGGAGCGTGTGGAGGCCGTGCGGCGCGCCCGCCTGGAAAGTAAAAGCGCTCCAACGCAGAAACTGGCGGAGAAGCCGACGCGATTTCATGTGGAAAATATTCCGACTACGCCATACCTCGTAATTCCAGAAGTTTCATCCGAACGCCGCCCATACATTCCAATTGGCTACGAACAGCCCGCTACACTGGCGAGTAATCTGGTGAAAATCATCGCCAACGCCACCCTCTTCCACTTTGGCGTCTTGCACTCAGAAATGCACATGGCTTGGGTACGTTCAGTCTGTGGGCGTTTGAAAAGTGACTATCGCTACTCAAAAGACATAGTGTACAACAACTTTCCTTTCCCAACTGCGGCTACGCCAGAGCAACAATCGGCGGTAGAATCAGCGGCGCAGGCGGTGCTGGAGGTTCGGGCGGTTTACCTCAATGGCGATCGAGTGGCACACCTCAAAGGTGTGCCACTCGTGGGCACCGCGTCTCTGGCTACGCTCTACGACCCAGAGAAAATGCCCGCTGATTTACTGGCGGCCCACCAAGTCCTCGACCGGGCGGTGGATGCTTGCTACGGCATTGACACCGGGCGTAGCCAAGCGCCAGCGTTCGACACGGAGGCTAAGCGGGTGGCTTGGTTGTTTGGGGTTTATGAGGGGTTGGTGGGGAAGCAGTTGTAAAAAAGGAAATTGTGATTACCTTTGCACTAACATGCTTGCCCCGCTTCCCGTCAGAACAGCGCGCTTAGGGCAAGCTTTCTTTTTTTAATGCTATGGCAAAAATCCCCTACGCCAAACCTGCGCTTAGCTTCGAAGCGCAGTTGAAGTTGCTCCAAGGTCGAGGATTGATTATCCACGATGAACCAAAAGCACTCCATCTACTGCGACAAATCAGTTATTATCGATTGAGTGCTTACTGGTACCCGTTTTTACAGGATAATAAAAATCATGTTTTCAAACCGGGCGCATCGTTCAATGCAGCGTTTCAGCTGTACTGTTTCGACCGCGAACTAAGACATTTGGTACAGAGCGAACTGGAGAAGATAGAGATCGCCGTGAGAACACAGGTTATTTATGTGCTTTCGCATCGGTATGGGTCGTTTTGGTTTGAGCAGCCACATCTATTCTCCCTTGCATCTCAACACGCTTCTACGTTAGACAAAATCAGACACGAACACAGCCGAAGCGACGAATCTTTTATCAAAAAATTCAACGAAAGCTATTCCGACGCACTTCCGCCAAGTTGGATGCTTTTGGAAATCATCTCTTTTGGAACGCTTTCCCAATTGTACAAGAACCTCAAACCGGGTAAAGAAAAACGCGCAATTGCAAATTTCTTTGGTCTTCCTGATTCTGTTTTTGAGACATGGCTTCATAGTATTGTTTATTTGAGAAATGTGTGCGCCCACCACACTCGACTCTGGAATCGAGTGATGCGGATACAACCAGCTCGGCCAAATAGTCCGGCGCAAGCATGATTGCACGATACTACTGTGAGCAATCGCCATTGTTACTTCATGTTTTCGATTATTTGTTTTTTGCTAGATACCGTCAACCCTGGTCATAAATTCAAGCAAAAATTGGCTGCTCTTTTTTCAAAATATCCCCAAGTTGACAAGCGGGCCATGGGTTTTCCCGACAGTTGGGAAAACGAACCGCTCTGGAAGTGATAGGCAAGCCTTATGAGACGGAGGCTAAGCGGGTGGCTTGGTTGTTTAGGGTTTATGAGAAGATGGTGGGGAAGGGGTGATATTTTTGTTTTAAAAAACAAAATGTTGTTTACTTTTGTCTTGCAAACCAACTATCTATGATTACTTTTTCAAACAAACCCAAACTTGGATACGGGATTTACACGGTGGCCGATATGGCTAAAGTGCTGGGCATGCCTATAGAAAAAGTGCGGTATTGGCTAAAAGAATACTGGGATTTGCGGCTTTCACCAGATTCGGGTGAGCGGAGTTCCTGGGGCGAGAGGCTCGATAAAACTGTAAATTTTTATACGTTGGTTGAGTTTTATGTTTTTTACCAACTCCGCCAGCACAAGGTTTCAGTCAACCAGATTTTAAAAAGCCACCGCTTACTGCGTGAAAAATTTGGGACTCCCTATCCGTTTGCTTGCCATCGGATTATGACAGATGGAAAGGCAATTTTCTTTTCGCCTGACGGCGATAGAATCGTAAACGCAACACCTACACTTCAATATAATTTGAAGGAAGTAATCGAAGGCTTTTTAGAAAAAATGGAATTTGGAGATGAGGACCAAATTGCCAGTCGCCTTTATCCTAGTGGGAAAAATCGAACGATCGTAGTTGACCCTCACCATCAATTTGGGCAACCTGTTATCAAGGGCACCAACATTTTGGCTGGAACACTATTTTCGCTTTACATGGGCGGAGAAAAACCTGATTTCATTGCAGCTATCTATGATTTGAAAAAGGAGGAGGTAGAAGATGCCATCCGATTTTACCAAAAAGCAGCCTGATGAAAATTTACTTTGATGAAAACTCCAACCTCCATTTAGTGCGACGCCTACAACATTTACAGGATGGGATGAACAAAAAAGAGGAAGAGCCTTTCGAGGTAGTTTTTCTCCCCGATGTATTTGGGAAAGGAGCACCGGATGAGGATTGGATTCCCGTATTGGGGGCAGAAGGTTCTGTTGTAATCACGCACGATTTAAACATCCATCGCACTCGTAGTCAACGAGATTTATATAAGGAGCATGGTTTAGGTGCTTTCTTCTTTACACCGCCTTCTCCAAAAAACGGGTTTGGATATTGGGAGTTTGTCCAACAAGTCATTAAACGCTGGGATGAAATCAAAAAACTATCATCCCAAAGAGCAAAACGCCCTTTTGTTTTTCGATACACCATTCGAAGTGCTAAAGCAGAGCAGATGTGAGAAGCAAAGACTATTTTTGCAAGACAATTTAATCTCTTACCCTCTCTTCCCATGTCCCGATTTCTTACCCTCCTCCTTATTTTCTTCGCCAGCACCTTATCCGCCCAAACCCCGCAAGACATCGTAGTTCCAGTCCAACTATCTGCCGGGCTAAATCCACCGGCGGTGTTTATCAGTTGGACCAACTCATTTCCCTCCGACATAATCCTGCGCCGCCGCGTAAAAGGAGCGCCAGGCGACTCATGGGTTGAACTCGTGAACGCTCCCCAGACACAACTCAACGGTTATTTTGACTCCGGGCTGGATGTCAATGAAACCTACGAATATGCCGTGGAGCGAAAAACAGGCGCTGTGACGGCATACGGTTACGCTTTTGCAAATTTCTTTAAACCGGTGGTCGATCAGCACGGAAAAATCCTCGTATTCATCGATTCTACCACAGCCGACCAGTTAGGCGCTGATTTAATAACATTCAAAAACGATCTGCGTGGGGAAGGTTGGCACACCATACCTTTCAAAACAGGCCCTTTCACTTCGGTGCAAGGGGTTAAAAATCAAATTGTTGCAGCCTACAATGCTGAGCCGGCCAATGTAAAAGCGGTGTTGCTCATGGGCAATGTACCCGTTCCATATTCGGGCAGCAATGCATGGGACACCAAAGCTGACCACACCGGCGCCTGGCCTTGCGATGTCTATTATGGCGATGTGAACGGCATTTGGACGGACAATTTGGTAAATATCCCGAATACTGCACGTCTTGCAAACCGCAATGTGCCTGGAGATGGAAAATTTGATCAAAACATCATCCCCTCCGCTGTAGAGATCCCTGTTGGACGGCTCGATTTTCGCCGCCTTTCTGCCGCAAGCTTTGGTCTGCAACCCGTGGAATTGTTGCGGCGATATCTTTTCAAAAACCATCTCTGGCGCACGGGGCAATACCTGGTGCCCAATCGCGCTTTGGTGGACGATCATTTGGGCTGGTCGGGTGGAGAGGCCTTCGCTGCCGATGGTTATCGCAATGCGAATCCATTGACAGGAAAATGGAACGTCGGCGCAGAAGAGTTTTTGAATCCAGGCCGTTACTTGCTGGGCTATGGAGCAGGTACAAACGGCACTTACTCCAGTGCAAACGGGATCGGAACCGCAGCAAATTTTGCGACAGACTCGGTGCGCACAGTATTTGCCAACCTTTACGGCGACTATTTTGGAGATTGGGATTTTGAAACCAATCCGCTTATGCCAGCGCTGCTGGCCTCTAAAGGCACGGTGCTCTCCGTCAGTTGGGCAGGCCGCCCGCATTGGATGCAACATGGTTTAGCCACTGGCGAAACCATCGG
This sequence comes from Saprospiraceae bacterium, assembly GCA_046160345.1. Classification (GTDB taxonomy): domain Bacteria; phylum Bacteroidota; class Bacteroidia; order Chitinophagales; family Saprospiraceae; genus M3007. The sequence goes on along the minus strand of JBJXGO010000034.1, from coordinate 8,293 downwards.
TTATTGTCTGAAAGAAACCCAAAATGCTCAATTCAATACTGCTTACGGCGATTCCAATGGGGAGAGCGGAGCACACATCGCACTACTTGGCGATCCTACTTTGCGCGCAAAGATCGTAGCCCCTCCCCGCAACTTGACCGTAGTGTCCAATTGCGATCGGGTAAACCTGCATTGGACCGCTTCCCCTGACCCTGAAGTAGTAGCTTATCATGTTTATCGTGCCTTCGCACTGGATGGGCCCTATACCCGGGTAACGCCCGATTTGCTGTTTCAAACATCCTGGGAGGACCTTTCGGCTCCTGCGGACACCTTGTTTTACTCTGTTCGGGCCGTGAAACTGGAAGTCACTCCGGGTGGCGGAGCGTTTTACAATAGCAGTACTGGAATACCCAAATCGGTGATCTTTCTCCCGGGTACCGCTCCAACGGCCATTGCATTAGGCGGTGTGCTGGACTGCAATACCCCATCTCTGACCTTGGGAACAAATTTCAACCCACCCAACAGCAGTATCCAGTGGTATCATCCCAACGGGTCGGTGTTCAACGGGTTTACGGCCACCGAAGGAGGCGTTTACACCGTAGTGGTAACGGCGCCAAATGGATGTACCACAGCGGCTTATGCGACGGTATATGTGGACACGCTCTTGCCAGAAATTAACATTCCAAGCACGATTTTCTACAATTGCATCACCCCTTCTTTTTCCTGGCAAGTGCCTGGTGCTCCTGCCAATGTGCATTATTATTTCAATGGGGTAGAGGTGTTTCCCGGGCAATTCATCACATTCACAGCACCCTCGGTCTTTAAGGTTTCTTCTACCGCCAATGCTTGTTCCAAAGACTATTTTATTGATGTACAGCAGGATGTTACACCGCCAGCTGTGTTTATTACCCACAATGGATTGATATTGGATTGCACCCAGCCTTCGGTACAGTTGTTTGGGAATTCCAACGCTTCAAATGTTGCCTATTCCTGGCAAAGCACCGGATGGGCCAGTTCTTTGCAGAACCCTGTTGTGACGGAGCCAGGCAACTATTGCCTCATAGTGACCGATGTCACAAATGGCTGCACGGCTTCCAGTTGTGTGGAAGTGCTGAAAGAAAGCGGTACAGATCTTTTGGTAAATTTTTCGTTCGTGGGAAACCCCTGCGATTATGGGGATAAAATATTGGTTGCCAATGCAACCGGAGGCCTTGAGCCTTATGAATACAAGTGGACGACAGGCAGTACGAACCAAAGTGTGTTGTTATCCGCAAACTTTGTCGGGCAGGTTTCGGTCAGTGTAACGGATGCAAACAACTGTATGACTGTCAGCACTATCACCATCGCGCCGGTGTTGGATGTGCTGGCACTTACTGATGAAGAATCCGCTCCAGGTGCGGCTGATGGGTACATTGATCTGCTGGTGCTGGGCGGGCAGGCTCCATTCTCCTTTATGTGGAGCAATGGCAGTAGCACGGAAGATTTATCTGGGCTGACGAGCGGAACATATACCGTTACGGTTACTGGTGCGAACAATTGTAGTTCGGTGCTTGTGATTCCGCTTATTACGGTGAGTTTCGAGGATATTCCAAAAGATGGGTCGGTTTCAATTTATCCCAATCCTGCCACTAACCAGTTTGGTGTTTATATTAAGGGGAAATCTAAAAACAATCGACTTGTCTTTACAGATTTATCGGGCCGACTTATTGCCAGCAAAGCAGGTGAAGAAAGCAGCTACTTTTTTACCACAGACCATTTACCCGGTGGAGTGCATGTGTTGTGGGTGGAGCAAGACTCAGTCTGGGTGGCGTTTAAGGTAGTGATAGGGAGATAGATTAACCTTTGAGCCATTCTTTAACGGCTTCTTCAAACCATAAACCGATTTCCTTTTTGCCAATATTGTACTTTAATTGAAGATAATCAGTAGATTCATCCTGTACGTCTGTCGTATAGGTGACGGCCATTTGAAAAAGTCGTGGAGTTATAGCCTGGATATAAATAACAGCAAGTTCATAGAGTTCTTGAATCGAATATGTTTCGCGACTCAGCACATACAAATCGTAGTAGTCGCGGTATTTGGCACGCTGAAAGATTGTACCTAGTTTCATTTGGGTAATAACATCCAAGTGGGCCACATAGGCTTTGCCTTGCAAAAGATACCTGGCTTCGGCGGAAAGTGGTTTGCCTTTTGCAAAAAAGGTGGTTTTGACACCTTTAATACTCAAATCTAGCTGCTTTTCTGTCTGTTGAAGTATTTGATAGTCAGAGCCGAACACATGATTTAAAGCCTCTAAAATTTCTAAAGTATTTACTTCCTTTTCCCAACTAAAAAAATCTAAATCTTCGCTCAAACGATGTTGGAGATATAGTGCGAGCCCGGAGCCTCCGACCAAAGCAAACTGTTCTAAAAATGGACAATTAGCTAAATCAAGCAAAACCTCCTTTGTTATTGGCAGCAAGAAGTCGCAATTTTTCCATTCGGGAATAATCGTTGGCATGTTGGTTTAAAAACTGATCAATTTCTTGAATTTCAAAGAAAAAAAGCCCCAAATAACGGTTAGATTTACGGTAGCGCTCATCAGGCAACAAACATTCAATCCAGACTTGTTTGATTTCTTCACGAGGGAAAATGCTGAACAATATTTGAAGTTCAGGTACATCGCCAAATGCAAGTGTATGCTCTATGATAATGCTGTCAGCCAAATGCTTTGTCTGCGCTGGTTGATAAGACCAAAGCAGTCCTTTTGCCGCGAGTGCTTCCAGCAAGCTCTTTTTTTTAAAATCTTGGCTGTTCATGTTGCAAAAATAACAACTTTTGGTGTTTAAAATGCATCTCCTACTTTGCAATTTTCACAACACTGTTCAATCCCTTTTCATTGATAATGCTGAGCATATAAGCCCCCCTTGGCAATTTGCCCAAAGCCTCTAAAACCATGACATCACTAGCTTGTGCATCCTTTTCCAAAATAGTTTTTCCAAGGAGATCGCTCAAGCGCAAATGGACATTTTGACCTCCAAACGGGCTTCCTTGCGGAAATTCAAGCCTCAGAAAATCAATAAATGGAGTAGGCGATACGCGCACAAAAGATTCATTGTCAATATCTTCCGTGCCAATTATCAAAGGCGTCATGGAGAAATTGAGCGTTGTAATGTTGCCACTTGTGAGGGGTACATTATTAAAGAATTTTGTAAAATATCCTGTTCGTTCGGCTTTAAGTAGATAAGACCCGGTTGAGGCCGCCCCCGTTTTGTAAATGCCGTCCACGCCAGTAGTATCGGCATTGGGTGTGTTCATTAAAAAAACTTTGGCATCAGCCAAAGGGAAACCCGTGATGGCATCAGTAACCAAACCTTCAATCCAGGCGGCATGCGCGTAGACAGGCTTATATACGAACAGCCCTTCATTTTTGGCGGTCGCAAATAAGATGCCCGAGGGCAGATAAGGATCGGCATCCCAAACAAGCGAATTGCCCAGCGAATCCCAGGCAACTTCAATCAAATTGTCGGGCTGCGAGCCATCCACGATGGTCAGTTGTCCGCGATAACTCGGGCAAACAAGGAAATCACCCGGCACCACCCGGACATTGTGGACCTCGCCTTCTGGTTTTTTGCTGGGTAAATACACATCCAGCAATTTAATATCGTCCAACTCGGATACGTCGAATGCAGCGAGCGGTGCGTTATTTTTTTCGTCGGTAGTATAAAGCGTTTTGCTGTCCGCAGATAGCCCCGTGTTGTGGTTGAATGCGCCCGGGGTTGGTTGGGTGGCAAGCAATACGGGGTTGGTTCTGTCTGAGATATCCACTACGCCAAACTGTCCCTGATAAACCTCGCTCGTCCAGAGTGTGTCACCACGGATAAAGCCATCGTGAACGTAATTGGCGGCATACTTGCTCAGTATGTGCGGATTCCAAGGGTCGGTCAGGCTGGCGATGATGGCGCCATTGGTCACGATTCCACCTCCAAAAACATAGAGGTAGCCTTCTTCCGCTTGCAAGGCATGGCTCCTTACCACCAGGCTGTCGAAGAAGCCATCGCCACGCCAGACCTTCCATTGGATACTGTCGGGCAGGTAATTCAAGTTGACAATGGTGATGCCGCTGTACAGGGCTTCCGAACCAACGTAGGCATATCCTGCCCAGGTTCGCACCTCGCGCCAGTTATTCGTCAGCCCAGGCACTGTAAAGCGTTCTACAGGTTGGGTCGGGTCGTCCAAATCAACGATACTGAGCCCGGCGCTGGTACCTACCAGCGCCCATTCATCACCGTCCTTGTCCACATGATGCCAGCATCCTGCCAGGGAAAGCCCGTTGTAAGGCAAATGGCCAATACGCTGTAGATTTGCTTGCGAAGCGAGAGAGAATGTGGTGAGCGCTGCTAAGAACGTAAGTGAAAAACGTGACATAGGTGATTGATTTTGAATAATGTGATGACGAAATGAATTTCGTCCTACCTCCGTGATGGCGAAATAAATTTCGTCCTATCTCAGGGCATTTTCCAAATCGGCGATCAAGTCGTCCACATCTTCCACGCCAACGCTCAGGCGGATGAGAGAATCTGTCAGCCCTACTTTGAGCCGCTCCTCCCGTGGAATACTCGCGTGGGTCATGCTTGCCGGATGGCCGATGAGTGATTCTACACCGCCTAGCGATTCAGCCAGGGCAAACAATTCTGTGTTGCTCATTATTTTCGTAGCATCCTCTAAAGAGTTGGATATCAAGTCAAAAGAAACCATTCCTCCAAACATGCGCATTTGCTTTTTGGCAATTTCATGGCCGGGGTGCATAGCAAAACCTGGCCAATATACTTTCGCGACCTTAGGGTGTGCGGCAAGATATTGTGCCACGGCTGCCGCGTTTTCACAAGCCCGCTGCACCCGCAAGTGCAGGGTTTTGATGCCACGCAAAACCAGAAAACAATCCTGTGGGCCGGGCACAGCGCCACTGGCATTTTGAAGGAATTGCAAGCGTTGGGCGAGTTCAGCGTCCTTTACTACCAATGCGCCATGCACCACATCTGAGTGTCCGCCTATGTATTTGGTAGCAGAATGCAGCACAATATCAGCACCAAGGTCGAGCGGGTTTTGGAGAAAAGGCGATGCAAAAGTGTTGTCCACACAAGTAAGGATGCCGTGCTTGCGGGCGATGGCACACACCGCAGCAATATCCACAATATTGAGCATCGGATTGGTAGGCGTTTCGATCCAGATAAGCTTTGTATCGGGGCCGATCTCGCGCTCCACATTGGTAGCGTCGTACATATCCACGAAACGGCTTTTTAGCCCCCATTGGCCCCAAACGCGTACCATTTGACGATAAGAGCCACCATACAAATCGTTGACAGCCAATACTTCATCTCCTGATGACAGGAGTTTTATCACAGCATCTTGTGCGGCCAACCCCGAGGAAAAACAAATGGCTTCGGTGCCGTTTTCGAGTGCTGCGAGGTTTTTTTGCAGCGCCGAACGGGTCGGGTTTTTTGTGCGAGCGTACTCATATCCCTTGTTTACACCTGGCGCGCTTTGGGCATAAGTAGAGGTCTGGAAAATGGGCGTCATGATGGCCCCGGTACTTGGATCCGGTTCGATGCCTGCATGAATAACCTTGGTAGCAAACTTCATAGGTGGTGGTTATTTGTGTAGCTGTTTATTTGGGTATTTGTTTGTTTTTCAGATGGGTAACTTTGAAAAGAGCCGCAAAGATATAAACACCAAGTCACTTCCTTTGACGCGGGGTTTGATATTTAGGTCGGGCAAGAGCAAGAAATGAATTTTATTTTTACCGCCGTACCTTGCACAGCCAATTACCCGATTCTCGACATTTATTACAAAGAAGTTTTTAGCATAATCCAGCACAATGAACCCGGTTGGGAAGAAAAAGTACCACCCGGAGTGGCACGTTTGACCAAGGAAAAACGTTTGTTCCAAATAACCACATAAACAATTAAACAAATACCCCCTCCTGCGTATTGGCTTCGGCCGTTAAAAAATCTATCACAAAAATGACACTCGAAGAAAAAATCAACCAAGACCTCATAGTGGCCATGAAAGCCAAGGACGAAATCACCTTGCGTGGCATCAGGGCCATAAAATCCGTGATCCAATTGGCAAAGACTGAGGGTACCGGGCAAGCCATTGACGAAACCCGGGAAGTGCTTATGCTTCAAAAACTCGTTAAAACCCGGCAGGAATCGCTTGATATTTATGAAAAAAACAATAGGCCTGAGCTAGCACAAATAGAGCGCGAGGAAATCGAAGTTATTCGAAAATACCTGCCTTCTATGTTGGAAGGGGCTGAATTAGAGGCTGTTATAAAAAGGATCATCGCTGATACTGGCGCTGAGTCTGTCCGCGATATGGGCAAGGTGATGGGCGCAGCCAACAAGGAACTGGCCGGCAAAGCCGAAGGCCGGGCTATTTCGGAAATAGTGAAACAATTGCTTGCATGAAGGTTGATTTGTGGAGATGGTGATTTGGTGGTCGCTAACAAGTCAGACACTACAGAATCATTGCCTGTGAACAACAAATAACGCCCTCCTGCGCCTTGGCTTTGGTGGGTAAATAACCAAATAACCAAATAACCAAATCCACAAATCCACAACTATTATGATACTTAGAGCCGAAAACATATTCAAAACCTACGGCAAACGCACGGTGGTAAAAGACGTCTCCTACCAAGTGCAGCAAGGTGAGATCGTAGGGCTTTTAGGGCCAAACGGAGCAGGAAAAACCACCTCGTTTTACATGACAGTAGGTTTTATCAAGCCAACAGATGGCCATGTTTACCTTGATGATGAGGAGATCACAGATCTGCCCATGTACCGCCGTGCTCAAAAGGGCATCGGTTATTTGCCTCAAGAGCCGAGTGTTTTCCGCAAACTGTCGGTGGAAGACAACATCCGCGCAGTGCTTGAAATGACGAAGTTGAGCAAGGAAGCGCAACATGAAAAACTGGAATCGCTGATTGACGAATTCAACCTGAACCGGGTGCGCAAAGGCAATGGAGATACGCTCTCTGGTGGCGAACGCCGCCGTACCGAAATCGCCCGCGCCCTGGCAACTGACCCAAAATTTATTTTGCTCGATGAGCCGTTTGCTGGCATTGACCCCATCGCGGTAGAAGACATTCAGTCCATCGTGGAGAAACTCAAAACCAAAAACATCGGCATCCTTATCACTGACCACAACGTACAGGAAACCTTAAGTATCACGGATCGTGCCTATCTTATGTTCGAAGGCAGCATTCTTAAGGCTGGTACGGCCGAAGAACTTGCCGCAGATGAAATGGTGCGCAAGGTCTATCTGGGTAAAAATTTTGAGTTGAAGAAAAAACTGGGTTGAGGCGTGGTATGCCATGCTGAATATGCGGCATTTAGGCAGGAAAGCTAAAGCCGCAGAGCAAGCAAAGGGCAACAAGCATTCTGGAGGCAATTATTTGTTGGTGCATAGGGATAACATGTTTGATTGGTGGATTCAGTTTTCAAATCCAGCATGAAAATTCACATAACAAATGATCAAAGTATGATAGGACAGGCAAAGGTTTAATATGTAAAGGATTTAGAAGCCCGTATTTATGCCTGTTTTGAAAAATAGTGGAAAGTGCCTGTGTTGTTTTAAAATGAAGATGAAATTACATTGGGGCAATACCTTTAATTGCAACTTTTGCCACCGTACCTGGTGTTTTCACCATACTCACTCACGCGAGGCTGCTATGGTGAAAACACCAAGCAGGGCGTAAATTGATATTTTATGGTATGTACTTTTATCTTATGGGTGGTATCCGATTACGCCCGTCAAAATTGCACCCGTCAAAGTAGCGCCAGGCAACCTCGCGCCAGTCAAATTCGCGGCGGTCAAATTCGCGCCGGTCAAATTCGCGCTGAAAAAAACTACGTTGGTCGCATTCGCGCCGGTCAAATCTGCGCCAGTCAAATCCGCACTAGTCAAATCCGTGAAGACACTCTGATTAAACCCGGACAAATTTGCGTTTTTCAGATTCGCATTTTCCAGGTTCGCATTTTCCAGAATTGCATCCGTCAAGGTCAATCCGGACAGATCAGCCCCTGACAGGTCTATTTTTACCGGGTAATTGTCTTTTACCCACTTATTGAAGGCTTTTACGCCTGACTTTAATAAGTTTAACTGTTGCTGGTCTGCCATAAGATATTGTTTTAGATTGTTATAGTTTGGTAAAAAAATCGGGGCAATTTACTGGCATTTTATTTGTCTGGGATATAAAATGCTGTTTGAAAGATGAAAAGATTTTTATGTATGAGCAGGGCCCTATACTGAACTCAGGGGCTGTGTGAGCGGCTG
>JBJXGO010000033.1:0-7239 GCA_046160345.1 Saprospiraceae bacterium | reverse complement strand
CAGGTTCATCGCAATAGTGATGTTAGGTTAAGATTCAGGTAGCCAGGGCTACAGAAAAAACACCTTCAAAAGTAGCCAAACCGCCTTCAAATCTCCAAATTACTGGGCGCATTTTCTTATGCAAGATCCTACACCGTCGTCATGTTGCGTCGCTTCAATTCCTCTCCCAGCTTTTTAGGAATCTCCTTGCGGCAGCCACAGTTTTTCAGGTGCTCAAGATGCCATTTGACCCTTTGATCAAAACTGGGGTTTTTGGGCATCTTGTTTTTTTCGTGCCACTCTTTGTTGATTTTCATGCTAAATTAAGTTTGAAGTGGAAATATTCGAGGGACAATACTACCCAAAATTAATCTGTCAGCGATATGAGGCAAATCATTCGCTAACTTGATCTATATCAGGCTTCTTGTGAAATATGTGACAGACTTTTGGCCATCACTTACAAACATCAACATCATGAAAAAACAAACAGGTATTTGGCTCGACATTCGTAATGCGTGGATCATAAATCTTCCCGTAGTATCGGATGGCGCGATCGTGGTGGAGCATATTCCTTCACATGTAGAGGAACATGCGGCCACTGAAAACACCCGCATGGATACGCCATGGGGGCCACATGGCGGAAATAACCAGCGAAGTGTACAAGAGCGGCAACACCACGAGGAAAAACACTTTTTCGCCAAAATTCTGAAACATATTCATCCAACCACGGATGAGTTGGTCATTTTCGGCCCATCTGAAGCAAAATTTGGCCTTGAGAATATGCTGGAAGATCAGCACAACGCCCCCAAAATTATGGGTGTTGAAACGGCCGATCAAATGACGGAACACCAAATGGAAGCTTGGGTACGCGATTATTTTGGTCGCCCGGCGGCTCGGAAATTACCTAAATATGGCTAATAAAACCATGAAATACTTCCTTTCTCTTTTCGCGATGCTACTTTGAGGCATTCCTGTTTATTTGTTATTAATTCAGCAGCTCAGACTAGATATTGGGAATGCTATGTTAACATCATGGCGCATTACATCATATACCCCTTACCTTTGTAAGATCTTGTATATAAAATCACTTTACATGAAATCACTTATTTTTCTCTCTTTGTTTTTGCTGGGTATTCAGGTTTCTGGTATGGCCCAAACTGCCCCAGCCAATGCCAGCGGCCTTAGTTGGCATACCGACCTCGCCAAAGCCCGCGAACTTTCCGATGCGACCAAAAAGCCCATTTTTGGTTTTTTTACAGGCAGCGATTGGTGTGGCTGGTGCCGTAAATTGCAGTCTGATGTTTTTGTTAAAGATGCTTTTGTGGCTTGGGCCAAGAAAAATGTAATTCTGCTCGAACTGGATTTTCCGCGCCGCACACAGCTTCCCGCCGAGCTTGTGCAACAAAACCAGGCACTTCAACAAGCACTTGGTGTTAGAGGCTATCCAACTATCTGGCTTTTTACCGTTTCCGAAGACCAAACCAACCACAACCTCAATCTGAATACGCTGGGGTCACTCGGATACCCTTCAGGAGCAGAAATGGGGAAGGAAGAAGTCAAGTTCCTGGGGGATGCGGATCTTATTTTGGCTAAGGGGAAAAAGTAAAAGATAACGGGCAAAATTGTGCCTGGAAAATAAAACGGTCTCTCCTACACCCAATCCCCCTGTCTTATGCCTGATTCCCCCGCAATTAATGCCGATTCAATCTTAAGCACCGAGATCCTAATCAACGGCACAACCATCAACGATTCCTACAACCTCGTGTCTATCAGCATCAAAAGGGCCGTTTCCAGTATCGGAAATGCGGAACTGGTCTTTGCCTTGAGCTTAAGCGACGACATTCCGGACTCCGGCGAATCCAATGATTTTGCCCTCGGTAGCATGCTTGAAATACAGGCTGGTTATGACTCAAAAAACACAAGCCTTTTCAAAGGAATCATCTTCCAGCAAAGGATGCGGAGTAGGGAAGGCGGTAGCGTAGAAATGATTGTCCAGTGCAGCGACGAAGCTATTCAGCTGACACGCGGTCGTCAGAGCCAGTATTATCGGGAAATGAAAGACAGCGAGGTCATCAGCAGGATAGTAGGGGAGCACAGCCCGCTGAGCAGTGCCGTGGAATCGACGACCAATACCCACCATCAACTGATCCAGTTTCAATCCAGCGACTGGGATTTTATTTTGGCCCGGGCAGCTGCCAATGGGCTGTTGGTCTATACCGATGGGGCGAAAGTGATCGTTCGGAAACGAAGTCAGGACGAATCGCCAGTAATAAGCCTTGAATTTGGCAGGGATGTTATCAGCTTTGATTGGGCGCTGGATACCCGGACTCAAAAAGCAGGGGTTAGCAGCAAGGCCAATTTGTCAGCCTTGCGAGGTAACGTAAAAACTTTTGGTAGTGCTTTACCCCGATTGAATGCCCCGGTCAAATTGAGCGGATTCGGGGATCGCATCAAGGGCGATGCGCTGGTGGCCAGTATCCACCATAAAATTAGCGGTGGAATCTGGTCCACGACACTCGGGTTTGGGTTCCCTGCCGACCAAAATACTACCCCTGCATCATTCACGACTTCTGTTGCCGGAGGCTTGTTGCCGTCGGTAAATGGTTTGCAAAACGGAACAGTCAAGCAAATAGATCAGGACCCGGAAGGAGAATACCGCATCCTGGTTGAAGTGCCCGTGTTCGATCAATCCGGTGAAGGGATATGGGCCCGGTTTGCGCAGTTCTACGCAGGTGCGGACGCGGGAAGCTTTTTCCTTCCGGAACTCGGCGATGAGGTCATTCTGGGCTTTTTGAACGACGATCCCCAGTATCCGGTCATCCTGGGCATGATGTATAGCCGCAAAAACAAACCGCCTTATGCGCCAGATGCCCAGAACAAGATCAAGGGAATTGTGACCAGGAACAAACTCAGCCTGTCCTTCGACGATGAAAATAAGGAATTGACCATTCAAACCCCTGGTAGAAACACGTTTATCCTCTCCGATCGGGATAAATCCGTCCGTCTGGAACACCAAAACGGCCATAGCCTGATCATGGACAGCAGCGGTATCACCCTGAAAAGCAGGAGTGATCTGGTCATTGAGGCGAATGGCAAAATTGAGTTGAAGGCTAATGGAGACCTATCTGCTACCGCAGGCATCGATTTACACCTGAAAGGCTTGAATGTGGAAGCGGCTGCTCAAGTTGGCTTCAGTGCCCAAGGCCAAGCTACTGCCGAACTTAAAGCTTCCGGGCAGACCACTGTAAAAGGAGCCATCGTTATGATCAATTAAAACCACCTGCTCATGCCACCAGCAGCAAGATTGACCGATATGCATACCTGCCCCATGCAAACCCCAGGAACCCCGCCCATTCCCCATGTCGGCGGACCGATCACTGGCCCGGGCATTCCAACGGTATTGATCGGCGGGATGCCTGCAGCTGTCGTTGGGGATATGTGTGTCTGTGTTGGACCACCCGACAGTATCGTAAAAGGATCGGCCACGGTCATGATCAATGGAAAACCGGCTGCCCGAATGGGCGATACAACGGCACATGGCGGGAGCATTGTGCTGGGTTGCCCGACGGTGATGATTGGTGGGTAGGCCTGCGTTTTTTCCTGGAAGATTGACCAGTGTTATGCCCAATGCTGATCCAAATCAATTCAAATGCGGATGATCACAGAGAACTTTGTCGCAGCAAAGGTGCTATTCCTTTGAAGTTTGAGAGATTTGATTCAATTCAAAATATGTACATCATGGAAAAGCATAAACAACCGGACAAGCCGACCGAATTTCCAAAACCAGATAAACACCAGGAGATTATTCTGCCGATCGATCCGGAAGATCCCATCGCCATCCCCGAAGAATCTCCGGATATTATCCCGGACGAAGAGACTTATGAAGCTCCGCCGTATGAGTTCCCAATTCCGGGCGAAGGACCTTGAGGTGATGGTCTTTTTTTGACAGGATTTACAGGATAAACAGGATTTAAGAGGGGTGTCGGGAAAGCCGACAAATTGAATTCACACATCCTGTTTATCGTGTAAATCCTGTCAGAAATTAACCTTGTCAGACAGCCTACTCTACCAACTTTGTTATCATGAAAATCAAAATCCTGCTCCTGGTTTTATCCGCTTGGGTTCTTGCTGCTCCCAATGCTTCTGCCCAACAAACCCCCAAAGCCCGAAACTATCTCGTCTCCGTTTTTAATGCAGCCACACAATTGCCCTCGGGCAATTTATTCCCAACGCCCATGTATTTGGGCGCTACGGCAGGTGCTGAATTCCGGTACAACCGCAAACCGAAGTATCAGTGGTTTCAAACCGCCAAGCTCGGGTTTTCGCATCACCGATATGTGCAAAGTACCATCCAATTGTATTCCGAGTTTGGCTACCGGCAAGTGATTGTGCGCGGTTTAGCCGTCGAATTGCGGGTAGGAGGCGGGTACTTGCATGCCATTCCCGCAACAGAAATTTTTATCTTGAAAGGAGATACCTACAAGAAAAAAACAAACCTCGGGCGGCCACAAGCCATGGCGGGCGGGGCATTTGGATTTAGCTATACGCAGCAAAAAGCCGCCAAGCCACTGCGCTTTTTCCTCGATTACCAGTTTTACCTGCAAATGCCGTTTGTCAAATCTTACGTGCCATTATTGCCCAATACCTTGCTCCATGTGGGTGTAGGTGCTCCATTTTCCATATTCAAAAAGTAAATTAGCCATGAAAAATATACGCATCTCGATGCTGGTTTTGGTCGTCGCTATAGTATTGCCTTGGTCTTGTCGCAAACCAGAAATCGGCCACACCGAAAATTGCAATTTCACCCCCGGCGTCAGTCACCCCAAAGCGGCTATCTATCAAGCGGTACTCGATAAATACACCGCCAATGGTTTGCCCGGCATTTCTGCTTTGATCCGCGACGAGAATGGTACTTGGGTCGGAGCTTCCGGGAAAGCCGATATTGCAAAAAACGTGGACATGTCGCCCTGTACTGTTTCTAAGGCTGCCAGCCTGACCAAAACTTTTATTGCCGCTACGGCCCTGAAACTGGTGGAAGAAGGCAAATTTGGTCTCGACGACCCACTCACGAAATGGCTTCCTGAAAAGGTGCTTTCCAAGTTGAAAAATGCCAATATCAGTACTGTTCGTCAGTTGCTCAACCACACCACGGGGATCGTCGATGTGATTGAAGACGAAGGGTTTTACCTCGCGGTGTTGAACAATCCGGCCAAAAAATGGGACCCGGAGGAGCTCTTGGAATTCGTGTACGGCGATGCACCTGAATTTGCCCCTGGTGGAGGGGTTTCGTATTCCAATACCAATTTTCTCTTGTTGGCCATGGTCATCAATCAGGCCACGGGGCAGGATCACAGTCAAATGTTGCGGGAAAAGGTGCTGATTCCACTCGCGCTCGACCAGAGTTTTTACTACTGGCACGATGATTTGCCGGGCAATGTTGCCCAGGGTTACTTTGATTTGTACAACAATCAGACGATTGTAAACGTGACCAATTTCAATACCGGGAGCGGCAACGGATATGGTGGATTGTATTCCAATGTCTTTGATTTACAAACCTTTATCGAGGCTTTGGTGCGCGACAAAACCTTGCTCACACAAAGCACGTTCGATCAAATGCTGACTTTTGGCGAACCAGAAGGCACCACGAACAAACGGCTGGGTCTGGGTATCTTCAAAGATTTTCTCGAACGCGCACCAGACCAATTTGCCTACGGACACCGAGGCCGGGATCTGGGCTACACGGCCGACATGTATTGGTTTCCCAATCAGGATTTTACGATGACCTATCTCATCAACTACGGCAGCGATGCCAAGAGCGAACTTCGGCAGCAGTTTTACGATTTTAGGAAGGAGATTGTGGATGTGATGATGGAGTAGGGTAGGCAAGTCAATGCCAAGCGCAAAGACGGGGCTACCGCTAACGCGAGCACTGCGGCCTGTGCGACGCTTAGGAGACATGGGCAGTAGTGCAATGATGGATGAATTATTCTTTAAGTCGTACAATCAGATTTTTAAAATCGATAAATGTATCTTCTAATCGCTTGGCATCTAATAGTTTAAGCAACTCTACTCCATGCTTAATTTCATGATATTCGCCTCGCTTCGAATCTTTCGTTGCATTTTTTAGTTCGCCTTTCGGGTCAGGAATTTCAGTTATTTTCCTTTTTGATAATTTATCTGATACTTTTTTCTTCTTGTTATCCACACCAAAAAAACTATCCAGAACATCGGGTTGCGATAAAAACCATGTTTCCATCTCTTGTACCATGTAAAACACATTCTCCCTCTGTGGAAGCAGATCATTGTCTCTTATGTCTTGCTCTTTTTCTTCTTCTGGCCGATCTAAGTCAATCAACAGCAAAAAAGCATCAGCCTCAAATTTATTTTTTAAAAATTTTCGAACTGTTTGAGATTTGCCTCCACCTAAGTTTATCCTTGGCAATTGGCCCTCAATTCTTTTCCCAAGAAGCTTAGCAAAACCTTGGCGTAAATCACCATTCGGTGTATTAGGTTCGCCTTCGATGAATAAGATCTTTTTAGCTGCCATACCTGACCCCTCCAAAGTCTCCTTGTTTCCACATTTGCCCAATTGAAAATTCTTCATACCAGTCTGCAAACTGTGCGGTTGTGTATGAATTTATTTCACTTGAATTGAATTCATTTTTCTCAAATACTTTCAAATTTTCTACCTCGAAGTAATTCAATAAATTATCAGAATGAGTAGATACAATGAGAGTAGATTCTTCCGAAGCTTCTTTGATAGCATTTGCAATATTAACGATCATGTCAGGGTGAAGCCCAACTTCAGGTTCGTCAATACATACTAATCTACCTCTGTCAGGATTAAACAGAATGGAGAGTAGACATAAGTATCTTAGTGTCCCATCTGATATGTTTGAAACATGAACTGAACTATTCAATCCTTTCTCCTCTAGCATAAGTTCTATATTACCTCCAATAAAGTTAAAGTCAAACCCGGAAAAATTGGGATTGACTTCATTTAACATGTCAGCAATTTTTTTATAATTTGCCTTATAATTGATTTTAATCGTATTCAATATTTGAGGAAGGTTTGTGCCATCAGGGAAAAGTCGTTTTTCAGACGTTGGTAACATTGGCTTCCTAATATTACTCTTTGGGGTTGTGTCAAAATAATCATAAACAAAAATATCCCGAATTGCTTTTTTTATAGTAGTTATTGCATTGTATCTGTCAGTATCACTTACTTCTTTAATTACAAGTTCTTGTGGGTCAAAGTCT
>JBJXGO010000032.1:0-2692 GCA_046160345.1 Saprospiraceae bacterium | reverse complement strand
CTCGATCAAAGGCGGAATCGGGATCAGGTTCATGGTGTCCGGAATCTGGGTCGATGCCCGGGTCGCCAGGAACAATAGCAAGAAAGTGATGGCCGCATTGCGAATAAATAGCAGGATTTTCATGATTGTTTCGTTTTAGTGAAAAAGTTTAAATCGCCCCTTTTAGTCATTCAGGGTGTTGGTAAAATTTGCGTACACATGGACGGAAAGACCCGCCAGGTCCTCGCTTTTTTCAGCTGTTACGGTGCAACAATATTCTTACTCGTGCAAAAGCCACCTGATACAATCCCTAAAGCAGCAGGATTGTGCGTATAAGTTTTTTATAGTTATGATTTTCAGGCCGCTAAAGGTAGTTTGGGTTGCCAGATACATTTGGATGGCTTCAAAACCAAGCGAATCGAATGTATCGAACAACCCAAACCACCTTCAAACGACCAACCTTAAGTGTTTAATGAAAATGAAGCCGGTGCTTGCAAGCTATTGACGTTGAATCACCAGCTTGCCAGTTACAGTGCCCATTCCTGTTTTCCAGGTTACAAGGTACATCCCGTTAGAGAGGCCGTCTATATCAATGGAGGCTTCGCCATGGAAATGATGCAGGTTTTGCTCGCGTATCAGGCGGCCTTGTAAATCAAGGATGCTAAGGGTACTATTATGCGAGCGAGCGGATTCACCCTTCATATTCAAAACGCCTGTTGACGGGTTGGGGAAGAGAGTCATGATGGGGCCGTCGGCCTCTGTATCAACTCCAGAACCAGCGCAGGGACCTTCATTGGTGACAACGAACTGATGCATCATACCGCCGCCGCCTACGTCCTCGTGGGTAAGGATGTGACAGTGATACATGTATGCAAAATGGGAATCAATAGGCCTTGGATAGTCATCATATTGGCCAAGAAAACGCACTCTCCAGCCCGGAAACACCAATACATTGTCTTTAGGGCCATTCCAACCTAAAGAATCCAGATCGCGTTTCACACCTAAAGAGTCTCTCGCTTCCAATATACGAAATTGTATCTTATGTATGTGAAAGGGGTGCGCTACTTTCGTTTTATTGTGGATTGTCCATATCTCTTTTGTTCCTACGCAGATGGTGTCATTAATCAGGTGCATAACATAAGTCGTGTCATCAATATGGAACCCACCCCCCCCCGGAATCTGGACCAATTCTTTTGTGCGGTAACGTTTTATGGTAGATGAAGAGGAGTCCGCCAATCCAGGGCTCCAAACTGTGGGCAAAGAGGGAATTGTTGTGACGGGTACATAGCCGGGAAATTGACTATCTGCCACAATGCGCAATTCAAGAAAAGCATTGCCATTGGTTGAATCCCTGCCGCCAGCGCCCTGCCAAGGTTTGAAGGGGCTGCCAACGATGGAACCATTCATTAGTTGTTTCAGATTTCTTAGATACAACTTGCTGTTAACAGGCATTCCTTCCAGATTCAAAACAATTTCATCTCGGATACCAGGACCGTTGAGGAAGCTTTTCATCAAGACTGGTTTTTGAGTGTACCCTCCATCCGTCGCAATATGATGAAATGGCAAGAGTAGTGGCAGAGGGTCATTGTAACCTTTTGAGAGACCATACATTGCCCCTTTTCGGGAAGACCCATTTAAAATGCGGAGGCGCACCATATGGGCTGGAACCTCGACATAAGGGTTGGTCACGCCATTTACCAGATTGAATGGATGTTTTTGATCCTGGCCTTGCTGAATTGTATCGATAAAATAGCCATTAGTATTACTTGAGCCCGACGTGAATCCAAAATCACCAATAATAACCGGAATATCATCCACGCCATAAGTGCGGGGCAATGTTGGGCGAATTGGGTCACTGGCCTGCTCTACGATTATCATGCCCGACAAGCCTCTGGTGACCTGCTGAACCGTGATGTCATGGAAGTGCGGGTGATACCACATGGTGCAGGCACTATCTTCTACTGCGAATTGAGGAACGGACCAGGTGGTGCCCGCAAGAATTCCCTGATGAGGCCCGCCATCTGACTCCGGAGGTAGCTCTGCTCCGTGCCAGTGGGTAGTTGTAGGAACACCCAGCATGTTTTTGACCGTGATCTTGGTGATGGAGTCGGTGTACCACCTAAGTGTTGGCCCCAATATGGTCAATGAAGTGCTATCTTTATGGTTGTACGCATAGGTAGGGATGCCAAGGGGCTGCTGGGTAGGGCCGCCATTTAGGATGTCCGGAGAAGTATTACCGGGGTTAAATTTGTGATGGGTCATCCGAATTTCCAATGGTATGACGCCATTTTTAGCATCAATAATGTAGGGAATCGGAATTTTGTTGGTAAAGTTGGGTTGAGCGTAAGCGGTGAATGCAAATAGTAATAACACCAATTGCAACATCAACCTACAAACTGAAAAGAAGGTCTTCATAATATATTGTTTTAGTGTAAAAAAATCAAATAATTAAATGTATTTTAAAGGGCTACGAAATAAAATAGGAAGTGCAATAATACTTTATATTTGTTAATTCTGTAACAATATAACAAAATATTTACCCTTTCCTGCTTTTTGAATCTGGGTGAAGCTCTTCTCTGAGGATGTTGTAAACGCTATTGGTAACCGGGCTAAATTCTGTAGAGGCTTTATACACTACAGACGCGCTTGCCACAGATGGATCGCCGCTCTGATAAGGCGGATTGGGTGCATACTGCATTTTCAATTGCACCAG
>JBJXGO010000031.1:0-4991 GCA_046160345.1 Saprospiraceae bacterium | reverse complement strand
AGCGTTTTGTACTAACTCAAGAATTCGGGCGATGCTGCTTTCGCCAAATGGCTTGGTCACTTTCACTTCCACTACGCTTTCGGAGCTCACCATTCCAGCCAGTACCGACTCGCCTGCGGCGATGCTGCGGGGCTTGCTCTCTCCAGTGAGCGCAGCAGTGTCGAAGGACGCAGATGACTCACCCAGCAATGTTCCATCCAGCGGTACTCGTTCACCTGGTTTGACACGAATAGTGTCTCCAACCTGTACCGTCTCGGGTTTTACTTCCTGAAATTGCCCATCGCGCAATACAGTAGCCTGGTCGGGTCGCACGTCGAGCAAGGCTTTGATATTGCCTTTGGCTCTACGCACGGCAGCGGTTTGGAACAATTCGCCGACAGCGTAGAACAGCATCACGGCCACACCTTCGGGGTATTCTCCAATGGCGAATGCGCCCACGGTAGCAATGCTCATCAGCAAAAATTCAGTGAAAACTTCGCCCTTACCGATGGCTCCAACCGCTTCTTTCAGGACTGGCAGACCGACGGGTAGGTAGGCGGCCAGGTACCACACCAAGCGAATCCACCCTTCAAACCAATAGGCTTTTAACCAATACTCAAGCGCGATGCCAGCCAGGAGCAGCACGAAACTTATAATGGCGGGCAGGTATTCACGCCAGGGGCTATGCGCCACTTCGCCCTCATCATCGTGGTTATGGTCATGACCATCATCGTCACTATGCGGCTGCAATTGCGGCGGACCAGATTTGACCTGAATTTTTTCTTCGAGTGTGCAGCAAGTCATTCGGCCTTGCGCGTCGTAGGTGTGGACGTGTGGAACGGTATTTTTTTTCATAACGGAATCGAAAAACAGCCGCCCGAAAATTTACTTTTCGGGCGGGCTGATAAATGTTAAAACTCTATTCTTTTACTTCGGAAATCCCGCTTGCTTCCAACACTCAAAAGCATCCAGTTCCTCCTCTGTCAGTTGTGGCGAACCAGCCTGTGGCATTTCTTTCTCAACAATGACCGCCTCGTACATGTGCTCAAAATGTGGAGTCAGGCTATCGTATTCAGCAAAATAAGTCCAGTGTTGTGCTCCATCGTTGCCGACGTTATGGCAATTTCCATTGGTGCATTTGCTGGCAAGGATAGCCTGTATTTTGCCGCTGTTAGAAGAGAAAGTTGTTCCGGTTACTTTGCTGCAATCGACTTTATCGTCGTCTTTTTTGCATGCATTGCTGGAGAGCATTACAAAAGCGAAAAGGAAAAGGGCAGTTATCCAAACTGCGGATGTTTTTATGTGCATGGTCGTTAAAATTGAAAGATGAACAATGATGAAAATCTGCGCGATGATGCGCCCAATCCAAACGATTCATCACTGTTTGGCGGCTCATCAGGTATGTTCGGGTAGCCGCGCCGCACAACTTCCAAGTTAGGTAAAAACGAACTTTTGACACTCCTGAAACTAGTGGATATTTCAACCAATCGGGCTGGTACGTCAAAATCTGCAAATTCCATATGCTGAGCCAACTCGTAACAGGCGGTGCTTGGGTATCACCTTCAAAAGGTTCAATTTTTTTTAGTTCCTTGTGCAAGTAGCATTTGCCTTCGCAGCGAAGCTGTGGTTTGTCTTTGTTTTCACAGAAATGCTCTACGATGTAAGTGCGATTCACCATGAAATGTATCAGCACAAGTCCTTTCACCCAGAATGGCAGGGTGAAAATTAGAGCAAGGAATATGGCGGTGACTTTGCGCATCTCTGGGATGTCCGTTGGGCTAATTTATTTGTGCGCAGTAGAGTCAGCTGCGGGGTTCAAGTCCTTTACCCGCACTTCTTTCTGGGCTAATTTCATGTGGCAAACCGGGCACTTGCCTGGCTGCTCGTACATCTTTACCTTTTCGCAATCCATCGGGCAAATGTATGCGTGGGTGTAGTTTGGGTCGTGGTGCAATTGATTTGGCGGGTCATTTTGACAAAGCGTCAACCACAATGTCACCCCAAAAATAAGACCTGAAAATAGTTTGAACAACATGAGAAGTTTGTTTTATGTAGCGTTTTAGCTATTGTTACAAGTGTTCAGGCTTGATTAGCAAGATACATCGTCTGGAATAGCGAATAATGCCTTGTCCGGCCCATTCGTTAAAAATCGTTGTCACTTGCTGGCGTGACACCCCTACCATTTCGCCGATAAGTTCATGGGTCAGTGGAAGCCGAAGTTCTATCTCACCGTTGGCGATAAACCGCGCATGATGACGCGCTATATCTTTCAAGAACAAACCGATGCGCTGGCGCGTCAGGTTGAAGCGGTGACGCAGCAACCGTTCTTCCGACTCATTTAGTCGTTCCAGCAAGAAGTGACACCAAGCCCAGCCGAATGCCGGGTATTTTTGCGCTGCAATGGCGACCCAATCTGCGTTTATTTCGGACAACACACTGTCAACAAGCGTCTGGGCGCGGCAGGCATAAAAACCTGAGGAGCCCAAAATTTGCTCTCCCACGGTGTCGCCTGCTTGTGCCAAAAAAATTACTGTGTCTTTGCCATCTGGCCCGGTTTTGCTCAACTTCACCAAGCCCCTCGCCACAAAAATAACGCCCCGATCTCGTTCCATTTGATGGAACAATATCTGGTGTTTTGAAATGGAAACCAATCTGGATGCCGATTTCAGCGCAGGCCTGGCCGTTACAGGAAGTGCATTCCAGGGTTCTGCTTTGTGGATTTTTTCGAGCACAGCATCAAAAGTCATGTATTGTAAATCTTGGATTTTGAAGTGTTTTGAGGGGAAGCGTTCAAACTAGACTTGTTCGTAAAGTGGTCATTCTTTTAGTGGCACATAACTGGTCTGGCTGTACAGCCAGGCCAGCATCTGTTTGTCCCGTTCCGTCACGCCCAGTTTGGATAGTTCAGGGCTGTGAGAATGCCCACCAGTGAACATGATGTCTAATCGTACTTCTGAATGCGCCACCCCCAGCATGTGGCAGAGTTCCTGCATTAGTGTTTCTCCGGCCTTGCCGAGTCCCCCGTAGCGACCAAGCGGTAACATACCGATGCGTCCTTCTGATGGGTAAGCTGTTCCGTTTGAACCCGGCAATAAATACTGACCTGTCCAGATCACCTGAATATCAGCACCCTTTGAACGATGGACGATGCGGAAAAAGTCGCGATCCATCCCATTGTCGCGTCCCACCTTGTTCCATACCACTACCGCACGTTGCACGACGGCATCATATTGAGTGGCAGTATCGCCGGTGTTGACATGCTTGGAATAAACTTTAAGTGGAAGATGTTTGAGGTGCCAACGCAGGGGCATCGCTTCCATCATGATGGCCTCGTATCTGTCGGGTTTGTTCCAAATTTCAGACACTGGCTGAGCAGATTTGACAGACGGCGCCTTAAAGTTCACGGCAACGGGGAGTTTTACGGTGTTCTTTAGTCCGGGCTGGCCATTGGCATTAAGCGGTGTGGCAGCCAAAGCCACATACCCTTTACAATTTTGCGCAGCGGTGGAATTCAGGTACCCAAAAAGTTGAATGGAAGCTTTGGCGCCGGGCGCAATCTCCAATGATCGCTCGTGAATGGTTTTTCTGCCATCAAAGAAATACAAAACGCCGTATTCGACGTGTGGCCTGGCATACACTCGAAGTGTCTGTCCGGTGCGATTGTACAGCCACAGGTTTTTCGCCATGGTAGATTCCCCAGCCGTGCCGTTGAGCGTGAAGGTTTTCTCCAAGCCCCGTACTTCGTTTGGAAAAAACTCAAGCTTCTGACCTGCGGCAGGCACGGCAGGCAGGGCACAAACGGTGATTAGAATCAAATTTTTCATCCTATCGATTATATCTCAATGTTGCACCACGAGCTTCTGCACTTTCTGCCCGTTAGGGCCATTTAGCTTCACGAAGTATGTTCCAGAATCCAGCAAGTCAGCCTGAAAGAAATGTTTGGATTCGCCAGCAGAAAGTTCGCCTTTGAAAATACTCAGCAATGTCCGGCCCAAAACATCGCTTATTTCTATGCTGGCGGTTCCACCGGTTGCACTGAAAACCGGGACACAGGCAATGGCCCGAGCCGGGTTCGGAAACACCTCGCCAAGCCGTGTAGCACCTATTTCAATCTCGTCTACTCCGGTCGGCATATTGATTTTAAATTGGAAATAGCCCTCTGGCGCGGGCATCGGTCGGGCAATTTGTTTGCCAGAGTTTGCCGTTGCATGGATGTAGTAAAAGATCGTAGTGCCTGTAGGTTGTTGAGGAATAGCTGCCGTCCAAAGGTTTTCATCGGGGTCAGTGAGCGTCAAAGCGAGTTCCTGATATGGGGCGGCTAAGTCGGTTTTGTAGAATAAGATGGCTTCAGCGATACCGCTTTTGTGCCGGATACTGGCTTGTACTTCGTAAGCAGCTGGGTTGGCACCGGTGACATCGTCGAGTCGGCGATGATTAATGACCAGAGGATCGCCTACGCCTACCTCTTTGGTGATGCAGTGAACTGCGCCGCCGAGGTAAATCATCGCATCGCAATTCACACCCACTACCTTGTAACCTGGCATGGCTTCCCGCCAGATGCGCAGCCCTGTTGTATCATAGCGCTCTTCATAGGTTGGCACGATGATGGTCTTATTGACAAAAACTGCGTTGGCATAGGTACGATAACTTCCACCCTGGTCAGGGTAAGTATCAGTGTCGTCAGGTGGCATCGGCACTCGAATTACCTTGAACGGTGTGCCATAGGAGGTAACGAAATTGCTCAGTACATACTGTAAGTTCGCCTCGATTTGTGGGCCGTCGGCGATACCTGGCGGATATTCGCCCACCAACAACGTCACTTCATCGAGGAGCTTCATGTGCATATCTATGTGGTGGATGCCATCGTAAGGTAAAATGGTCATCTTGGCGTAGGGACTGATGTTCATATACGCATCCATGATTTCTTCCACCTCAGCCTCCGAATGGTTGCTGCTTCCCCAGTTGTTCGTCTCGTCGTTTTCTTCCAGCACGAGTTTCGACGAAAAGCCCAG
>JBJXGO010000030.1:0-4593 GCA_046160345.1 Saprospiraceae bacterium | reverse complement strand
TTTTTTTACCTTTTTACCACTTTTTTTCGCTGCACTCCGAAGGAGTGTGGCGAAAAACGGTCGTTTATCTGACAAGACTTGCGCACTGGCACGAGCCTTGTCTTTTCTTGCTCGAAAAGCATATATGCTTCCTACGAAGTCAGTATATATGCGAAGCATCATAGGTTACCGTACTCGGTCCTATATATTGAGACGCAAAAACACCGATATATGCCAGTCAGAATTTTGACCCTGCCGTTCAGCGGCGAGGGGGAAGTTTTTCAAGACGACCCGGTGCAGCAATTCTGCGTGAACAAGCGGGTGAACCGCATGGAGACGCGGTTTTTCTGCCACTCCGGACGGCCCTACTGGACGGTGGCCATCCACTATGATGTGCTGCTGCCAGAGGCGGAAGTGGGGTTCAGTAAGCGCAAGCAAGAAGAGGAGGCGGGATTAGACGACGCGCAAAAGGTGCTGCTTCAGCGCCTGAAAGAATGGCGGCGGCAAACGGCAGAGCAGGCAGGTTTCCCGGTCTATATCATCGCCACCAACCGGCAGTTGGCCGATTTGGTGCAGCAACAATGTACTACACTTGACGGACTGAAAAACGTGAAAGGCTTCGGAGGGGCACGCATGGAGAAATACGGCAAGGGGCTTACGGCCCTGGTCAAATCTTTTTACGACAAGCCATGAGCCAAACTTCCACTTACCCACTGTTCGAACACTGGTACAAAACCACGGACTGGATTTTGGACAAGTGCGACCAGATGCCGAAGCACACGCGCTTCACCCTGGCAGGCCGCATCGCCAATCTCGCGCTCGACACGCTTGATCTCATCAACGAGGCCATTTACACCAAAGAGCGCAAGCCGCTGCTGGGGAGGGTGAACATGCACCTCGAACGCTTGCGCATTTTCTTCCGGCTTTGTCATGATCGGCACTATATCAGCCCAACGCAATATCAGTTTGTGCAGCAGGAAATCAATACTGCGGGGAAGATGTGCGGGGGCTGGATGGGGGCAAGTGCGCCAAACGTTTACGAAACCTTGAAGGTTTCGTAAACGTCGGTAACCATCATGCAACGCATCGGCAATCTTTATCCGCAATTTTGCAGTTTTGAAAACCTGCTGCTGGCCTATCGCAAGGCACGGCGCGGCACCCGCTCCAACCTGGAAACAGCCGCCTTTTTTCACCAAATGGAGCCGGAATTGCTTGCCCTGCAAGCCGAACTCGCCTCTGGCGTGTGGCAGCCTCAGCCCTACCGATATTTTGAGATTTACGACCCCAAGCAGCGAACTATTTCCGTCGCGGCATTCCGTGACAGGGTGGTGCACCACGCGCTGGTGAACGTACTGGAGCCGATTTTTGAACGGCGATTCATCTTCGATTCCTACGCCACGCGCAAGGGCAAGGGTGTACACGCGGCGGTGGCGCGGGCGCAGCATTTTTTGCGCAGCAACGGTTGGTTTTTTAAAACCGACGTGGAAAAATATTTCGATTCGATAGACCACGGCATATTACTCGGGTTGTTACAGCGGAAAATCAAAGACCGTCAACTGTTGGAGGTCTGCGAGAAAATTGTGCGCAACGGCGGCGCAGTCCGGCAGGGACTGGGTCTGCCCATTGGCAACCTAACCAGTCAGTTTTTTGCCAACGTGTACCTCGACCCGCTCGACCATTTTGTAGCCGATGGCGGGGCAGGTGGATTTGGAAGTCTAGCGTATCTCCGATACATGGACGATTTCGTTATTTTTTCTGAAAACAAGGAGCATTTGAAATGTTGGCGGCCAAGCATAGAAATTTTTTTGGCCGAAAGGCTGGCCCTGCAACTGAAGCCTTCGGCGACTTTCCTGAATTCAAGGGAAAACGGGTTGAGCTTTCTGGGAAGACGCATTTTTCCGGCTACAGTTCGGTTGCACCCGCAGCACCTAAGGCGTATAACCAGTCGGCTAGCGCGACGCGAAAAGTCGTTTTTAGTCGGCGAGATTACAGAAGAAACTTTTGTGCAGAGCAGCGACAGTTACTGGGCAATGCTGGCTTTTCATCCCACATTGCCGTTGCGGCGGGCATTGGCGCATAGACCTTCCAAGTTTTAAAAACGTGGACGGTCTCGTTCAGCGAGAATGTCCAGTAATATGGTATAAATCTTGTAAGATGTTTGGTGGGCAGCCCGCAACAGGCTCCAACCGTATCCAACGCGGCGGGTCGTGGAACAACGACGCAGACAACGCGCGTGTCGCCAACCGCAACAACAACAACCCGAACAACCGCAACAACAACTACGGTTTCCGGCTTGCCAATGCAGTGAATTCACTCCGGGAGGGCTTTTTTCAAGGAAAATCTCGTGCGAGGCTTTCTGCCCAGCGGGCTGTCCGGCATCCCGACTTTGATCGGGGGCGAATATGCACAAAGGGAAGCGGCTGGTAGCGAAGAGCAAAGGCTGCTTTTCTTTTTAGGTTAGTAAGGCGGGTTAATAGGTTTGACAATTTTTTAAAAATTGTCAAACCTATTAACATTACGCCCCGGAACAGAGTTCCGGGTTACTGGGCGTCCCCGGAACGGAGTTCCGGGTTACTGGGTGTCCCCGGAACGGAGTTCCGGGGTACAGCAGGCTTCCACCCACCGCTCATACGCCGCATTTGCACGTGCTTCAAAACGCATAATACAAGGCACTTCGTAGGGATGCAATGCCGCTATGGCCTTCTCTAAAGTGTCTTCCTGGCCCAAGTGGGTCTTCAAAATCGAAACCCATTCGCCCTCCTTTTGCACGGCGCCTTCCCACCAATACACACTTTGTATCGGGAATACATTGGCGCAAGCAGCAAGGCGCTGTATTACAAGGCTTTCGGAGATACTCCGTGCAGTGGCTTCGTCAGGGTAGGTGATGTAAAAAACCAGGAATGGCATATCAAGGGTGTGTTCTGGAAAGGATAAAATTAAGGAAAACTTCGTCCGGGCAGTTCAATTCCAAGTGGTTAATGTTTAAACGCTAAACAAAAAAGGCAACCCCAATGGGCTGCCTTTGTACTGTGCGGAAAGGGGGACTCGAACCCCCACACCTTTCGGCGTACGCACCTGAAACGTATGCGTCTACCAATTCCGCCATTTCCGCGCACAGGTTTTCAAAAAAGAAGCGCAAAGGTAAATCTACGTTTGACTTTTGTGCAACCTATTTTGTGTGGTTCCAGAAAAAAGATACAAAAATGAATGCTAACAGATGTTTAGCCGAGGCTTGAAAATGGTTTTGAAAGCAAAATACCGTTCTTTTGATTTCAAGGAACGGCGGGTTTTTTCAAAGGAGCGGCGGCTTTTTAGGATTAAGCGGTGGTTTTTTGAAAATTTTTTATGATTTGATAAAATTTCGTGTATTCGCACCGTATGACCATTTTTATTCATCTAATTTGAAATCAATAAGCGGTTTCATTGACGTATAATCAAAAATATTTTCAATGTTTTACAAATACAGTAACGAAAAAAGGGCCATTTTGAAGGTGTCTCGTTGTTGGAGGCAACAGGGAATGCAAAAAAGCGTTCATATTTGCAGTACGATTTGCGGGTAAAAACAACCGCTCCTGTTCTAAAGCATACCACTTACGAATAGAATCGTACAAAGCGCAGCAAATGCTTTAGACGAGAAAACTATAAGCGCTGCCCTTTGAAAAGGAAAATCAAAACAGACCCAAAAAATCACTTGTGGTAAAAATGGTGTGCCGTAAAGATTGCACACTTCAAAAATAAAAGCTCGAAAGAGCAAAGACAACCGAAGGCGGGGGCCCTCCGATCCTTTCAAATGAGAAAGGGCGGAGGGCTGTTTTTTTTACCAAAATGCCACGCCTACGGCGTTTTGACTTGCTCCCGCGTCAACAGCCTCCTACCCTTCAATTATCCGCTTCAAGCAGGTCGTGGTCCTGTGGATCAGGATAGAATACTTCCACTTTTTCGGTAGTAAGCTTGCTCAATGGGATGATGATGGCACGCTCAGAGGTCTGCAGAATCATTGAGGTGCTGTCTATCATGACCACCTTGCCGCGCTCGCCGATAATGCGGACATCATCACCCACACGTACTTTATTTTTGTTATAGTAACTCGCCAAATAGTTGGAAACCAAGTCTTTGGAGGCAAGCCCGTAGCCAAATGCGAAAGCAAGGGCGCCTGCGCCGATGAGCACTACTAGGCTGGAAGAGATGAATTCAGTATTGATTTTGGCTTGTGAAAGCGCACTAACTGCAATTGTTATAAACAGAAAATAGAAAACGATAGAGCCAATCATTTTTGCGGAAGCAATGCCCAAAGACTGACAGAGCGTGATGACAGCCCCCTGCACCATATCAGCCACAAACAATCCCAACATGAAGACAACCGAGGCGGTGAGCAGAGAAGGCAGGTAGTTCATCAAATCGGTAAAAAGTTGGGTAATGGCATTTACCCCCAGCGTTTCAGTAGCCGCGATGATGAAGATCAGCATCATCATATAATAGACTATCCGCGCGATTATGGCCGAAAGTTTATCCTTCAACACTCCTGTACGTTGCACCAGATCAATGTCGTCAAACATTTCAGCCAGGCGATCAACCCCTACTCTTGCCAATACCTTGCTCAATATCTTTCCCACC
>JBJXGO010000029.1:0-3592 GCA_046160345.1 Saprospiraceae bacterium | reverse complement strand
AGATAGTAGGCGTTCAATTGACTGATCGTATTACGAAATACCTCGGCAGGAACATGATGGCATTCATCAATCAAGACGGTACCAAAGGAATTCATAAGAACTTTAGATTCTTCTTCTCGAATACCTTGGCCAGGCTTTGAATTGTTGCAATGGTCACCTTCTCGCCAATTCTAAATTTCCCCTGACCAATTTGTCCGATTTCGCTTTTTGAAAGCCCAAGAAACCCTCGTATGCGCTCAATCCATTGGTCAACCAATTGCTTTCTATGTACTATGATCAGGGCAGGCTGCTGTTTGTCGGCAATAATCTTTAGGCCGATTACTGTTTTCCCAGAACCAGGCGGAGCAACCAAAATCCCGATGTCTTTCCGCGCAACGGCCTCCACCGCCGGTAACTGATGCGGTAATAGGTTAATATTGGATGAAAATACATTTGAAAAATCGATCCTGCCCCCAGGTATTTTTCCCCGAATTCTTTTTGATGATAAATTCGCTGCTGGCAAAATTGAAGGTTTCTTTCAGGAAGTTGACCAAATGAATCGGTAATCCTGTTCGGGACATATGCACTTCATTGTGGAGTCTAATATAAATCTTACTTGTATCCAAGTGAGCAGTATCCGGCAAAGAACCCTCGAATGAATTTTGTAGTAATTGGTGTAACGCATCTAATTTGGCTACGCTTACCCGCTCGATAGTTTTTAAAAAAGCCCATTGATCGCTAAATGGCATCAACGTCTCCGGGGCGATAAAACAACTATTACCATTCTCCAAGGCGGGTTTATACAATGGTAAGGCTATTAAGTTACCTAATCCTTTGCCGGAAAGAGTGTCTTGATTTGGGAAGACTCGATCAAAACTAGAGTTCTTATCAAAAACCGAAAATGCTCCGATTTCTTCCAGCAATTGTATGAAAATCTTCCTGCTACGGATGGCAGGGTAAGGTTCTTCAAAGAAAATCCAAACATGTCCTCCGTTCCCGGAACGGGAGCGTTCCAAATATGCCGGGATACTTTTATCTCGACAGGCTTTCAGGAAAGTCCCACATTCTTGTGCCCAGTTTTCGCCATCGAAATCAGCAACAAGCAACCATGAGCAATTGTCCGGCAATAAAGGATAAATCCCGGCCTGTTGCCCACCATTCAGGTGTTTTTCAATCTGATTATCTGTCAATGGCAGGTAACTTTTGGCGTTGAAATTCTGAAAAGTTCCTCCGCCAATTTTATGCTGACGGTACAAGTAAGGGTCATATTGATACGCGGGTATGTACCCGTTTTTGTTGCCTTTTTCCCAGCGGATGGCAAAGACATCGTCACGGCCTTTGAACAAAGCACGAAAGAGCGGAATATTGAAAGCATGTAAAGATGCCATTTACTTTTAGTCTGTGAATAATGCTTCTAATGATAACTCATTTTGGACCAGACCCAATGAATGGCTATTCTGTTGCAAACCAAATGTAGTGATAAATGTCAAAAAAATAGACTTCCTAGTGCCGGTCTCTGCTCGAAAAAAGGCAATTTTGTTGCGTAATTCCATTTCATAACGCTTGTCAATGGTGAATGGATTTATGGAAAATTTAATCTCGCACAGATTAATGACCTGGTCCCTCCGGTCAATTAAGAGGTCAATTTGTGCGCCTTGTTCCGGGTTGTTGCTTCTCCAATTTGAGGATGCGGTTTGAACGCCGCTGATTCCAAGAGCCTTTTTTATTTGTAATAAATGTGCCCAGCAGATTTGCTCGAATGCATAGCCGCTCCAGGCACGGCGTTTCGGGTCGTCCACTCCGCCGGACCAGTTGTTTTCATCCAATATCTGAGCATCCTGAATAAATTTCAGGTAAAACAGCGTATAAAAATCTACCAGTTGATAAAGACTATTGCGTGTTTTTTTCCCAAAAGGCGCATAACGGCGAATGAAGCCGCTCTCTTCCAATTCAGAGAGGAGTTCTGTGGTCCGACCGCTATTGGGCTGGCCAGACGCTGCCAAGATTTCAGCCCTCGTCAGCCCTTTAGCTTTCTTAGCGAGGGCATTGACGATGCTCATGTGCCTGTCCGGGTGACTGAAAAGAGAGCCAAAAAGATTAGAGAACTCTGTTCGAAGCAATCCGTTTTCAGAGAAACAGAGATTTTCAATATTCTGAGCCGCACTTTGATTGGGTGTTACCTCATCCCAGTAAAAAGGTATGCCGCCTAGAACCATATATAACTCAATGATTTGATAGCGTTCAAAAACGGCGTTTTTATCTTGCATAAACAATTCGCATTCCCGAAGGGAGAAGGGGACGACTTTTAGTCTTTTGGTAACACGGTTGTGCAGTCCTCCTTTGTTATTGAGCAATTTGTTGATAATCCAGGCAGCGGCAGATCCGCATACAACCAACAGAATATCCCTTCGCGCAGAGGCCCAGCTATTCCAAAAATGCTCCAAAGCCTGAATGAACCCGGCGTTAGGTGTATCAAACCACGGCAGTTCATCAATAAAAACAATTTTTCTTGAAACATTTGATTTTTCCAATAACAAACTCAATTGATTGAAAGCCAGAAACCAGTTGGCTATCGGCTTTGCGTCATACGTTTTAAACGCCTTTTGTAGCGCAAGATGGAAATTGGCAAGTTGCTGGTCCGCCGTTGCATTGGCAAGTCCCGTGACGGTAAAAGCAAATTTATCCTGATAAGCTTCTCTGATTAAAAAAGTTTTGCCGACCCTGCGCCTGCCATATACGGCTACGAATTCTGATTTATTCGAAGTAACTAAAGCGCGCAGGGTTGACAATTCAGATAAACGTCCAATTATTTTTGCCATATTTTGTTGATAGATTTGGCTGCAAATATCTTAAAATATCTACTTAAAGCCAAATCTATTTTTTTATTTGGCTTTAAGTAGATAAAAAACGTATTTAAAGCCAAATCAAGTAATGTGTATACTGCCCCGCCCACCCTTCCCTATCCAAACTCCGATAGTGAAAAGTCTCGGCCAAATCCTCAACCCTCACCCTGCCCACCCCTCTCTATCCAAACTCCTATAATGAATAGCCTCCGCCAAATCTTCAATCCTTATGTCGGACTCCCGGCCAAGTCAGCCGCCGTCCGTGCCACTTTCAAAATCCGGTCATACGCCCGGGCGGAAAGTTGAAGCCGCTCCATGGCCGTTTTTAGAAGAATCAACCCTTCCGGCGTGAGTTTGCACACTTCTCGTACCATGCGCCCCGGCATTTGGGCGTTGCTGTACACGTCTTTCAAATCTTTGAATCGTTCATCTTGCACCGCGCGGGCCTTGAGCACCCGTTTGCGGATTTCCGTGCTGTCAAGTTTGGCGCGTTCGGTGTTGGTGAGCTCGTCGTAGCTCACAGGTGTCACCTCCACATGCAGGTCAATACGGTCGAGCAGCGGCCCGGAAATCTTTGAAACATAGCGTTTCACCACGCCGGGTCCGCAGACGCATTCTTTTTCGGGGTGGTTGTAGTAGCCGTAGGGGCAGGGGTTCGTTGCATAGTTGTCAAATTCAGTTAACGGCCAAAAAACCATCCAATCCGGCATATCCAGAGGAATTAAACACTCTGGGGGATCATCTGCGTAAGGTGCGTCTTGATCGAGGGT
>JBJXGO010000028.1:0-12049 GCA_046160345.1 Saprospiraceae bacterium | reverse complement strand
TGATTGGCAAAGTCCGTCACCTTCAGTTTCACCACAAACTGGGGGTATCGCGCGGTCGTAAATTTGTCGAAGTATGGATGCCCGGTGTTGATCGTCGGGCTTTTTGCGTCTGCCCCGACGAGGATGTCAATTTCCATGCTTGGGTCGTCGATGTCAAACGCCGTCCATTGGTATTCTTTGTAAGTATATTCCGATCCCACAAGCTTCCACGCGCCTTTCTCAACTTCGGCAGTCAGTTGGTAATCCGGGCAATCTTCTTGGACAGCGAGTTGAGAAATTAGGAGTTCGTCTGGGAGGATATAGGCAATACATGGGTTCGACGGATTTGGCGCAGTACACGTTTCGCAATACGGCCCTGATTCTACACATTGTAGCCTTAGGCAGCCCCAAGGTTTCCTAAATTGGGTAACTATGCCCCACCAGTTTTCTGCCGTAAGGTCAACATTTAGCCCACTGCCAATGGGCAACCCCAAGAGTGTATCTTCATCGTTGAACAAATAGCCCAAACCGCAATCATCCATTCGCCCCGTCCATTTGTACGTCGGCATACAAAGTGGAACTTGATTGCTCGTGTAGTCAAAATATACAGAAGAGGGTGCACCACTATTGCCTACATAATCCAACACTATGGTAGGACTTAGTGGGTTTATGGAATTTACCAAATCACAGGTTGGCGGATTGCCGCCGCCCGGACCACAGATAGAGATTTCCTTAGTGGCTTGCATGGAGCCATTTGGATCAGAAACGGTCAAAGTAATCGTAAAATCGCCAAGCGAATCATAAGAATGAATTGCTACGCCACCACCATCAAAATTGTCGAAATATGTATCCCCGTCCCCAAAATCCCAAAAATAATCGGTTGGATATTCAAAGGCGGATAAGGGATCTATATCTGGCCACATAACTATCAGCGTGTTTGAGGCATATGCACTTCCACATGCCGGTGTGCCATTGATCACTATTTCAAGGGGCTGAATTCCATTTTTTACTTTTAATTCAAGGCACTCATATTCCGAATTGCCAACTGCATCAGTAACTGTTACGCAAACTGAATTTGTACCCAAACCTGTATAAGTGAATACGGCAGATTCTGTCTGATCGCCCTCAAAATCTGGATTAACACTACAATCAGTCGGGCAGCCGGGAGAACAATATTCATCCCCCATATTCCATGCATAGGTATAAGGGGGGACACCACCAGTTACATTCGCATTAAACGAAACCTGTTGACATTCAGTCGCTAATGTAGGGCCACTAAGGGTAAGCCACATTGATGATGGCGAGCCTTCATTAACCGTCACATTGTGTTCTGCAGTAGCGGTGGCAGTACCACAACCATTAGTAACGGTCAAAACCACCACATACGTACCACCTTCCGAAAAGATGTGCGTGGGCATTATGCCTGTGCCATCTCCGTCGCCTCCGAATGTCCAGGAATAAGTGAGCGGTTCTGTGCCGCTGCTGGTAGAGGCGTCAAAATCAACTGTCAGGCCATCGGAATCAGGGGTGAAGCTGAAATCTGCCACTGGATCGCATTCACAGGGGTCGTTTGATGGGGAAAGATTGTTGGAAGGGGTGTCGTTTGCAAAATGAGGAGCGCAAGTTCCGTTCAGGGTGAATTTGTAAAGGCGACTTTGCCCGATTTGATTAGCATTTGGTGCGGAAGGTGCCCAAGAATTATTGCCTGTTCTATGGGGAACGGGTTCAACGACCGTGTTACCCCAAGCATCGAAATTCAACATCGGGTGATTGTCGTTATCCCAGCCATGATAAAATCGAAATTGATATTCGCCACCTGAATTATAAGGAATCGGACCATTAAATGTCATTTTCCATTTCTGTCCAATCCCTCCGTCATCTGTCTGTAAGCTGGAGATTGCATAAGCAACACCATTAGGATCCCATATTTGGGCGCTTATTAGTCCACTCCCGCTTGTTTGCACAGGTTCGCTTGTCTCTACAAAAATGTGAACAGGGCCATTTTGCGGCAGGTTACTTGCTGATAATTCTGGGGTTTCAAATATCTTAACATCACTACATTGGTCGGTATTGTTATTAGCGTGGTAATACGCCTCATATACCTTTTGATTACCATTAAAATACACATTCGCGCCTCGAACAAATGGCCAAAAATTGTCCATGTTAATATTTATAGGGTTCGCAAGGTTGTATTGATCTCCTTCAATATTCCGGACCGAAGAAGAAATTTGATATTCACCGTCGGTATATTTAGCATTCCAGGGAAGGTTTGCCATCTTCAAACCATTGTTTGGCTGGGGCGCAGTAATTTGAGTATTGTGAATTCTTAAGTAAAAATCTGGAAAAACATAGTAGTCATGAGCATGAACAGGGTCATTGTTTTGCAAAACAAAACCATCGGCGCCATTAGAACGGTAGGCAAATGGGACACACCCTGATTCGATTGCGCCCGTCCCTCCATAAATTCCATCTCTCATTCTCTCCGGGTATGTTGTGTTTGCCCCTTCCGGGTCAATAACAAATCTGGAATGATGGTGCCGCCCCTGTATGTTTGTGGAGTTGCCACCGGCAGCAGTATTTCTAATCAAAATGTCAATGCGGTCTTCATTCATGCAGGTATTTGTATATTGGTCAAGGCCCGCAGCCGTGTTATCAACAGTTTGCGCACCAGTCATGGCTACCTCTACTTCAAGGATATTTCTGGTATCGTTTGCGTAATCCAATTGTATGCCGCCCCAATTGTGTTGAGTCTGCGGTTGAGGTGCTGGGTGATTCGCCTCGCATTCGTTGAGGGCGAAGTTTTGTTGACTTCTGCTTCTGATGCGTGTTTCCAATGCATTGTCTGGGTTAACTACAGCATTCCATGGGTCTATGGATTCTGTTGAACTGCTGGGCAAATTGCCGCTTTCCAATAGAGATAGATGTAGGTGAGCTCCCATAGTACCTGAATTACCAATTGGCGCAATTGGCCAATTTTGGGTTACGTGGTTAGTTGTCGTATAGTTTTGACCATTGTAGTTAAAATTAATATTATTTACAGTTGATAATGCACGATTGTTGACTAAATCAATAATCACAGGAGTATTTGTGTTAGGTAAATAATCCATCACAAACTGCCCTCGGGTTGAAGGGAAGCCATTTTCAAAAATATGCAAATACGCAAATCTATGCCCATTATTATCTCCGGCAATAACAATTCTTTTCGCTCCTGCTCCCTCAAATATGGATGTTATAACACCTGATTCTATACTCAATACTGCATCATCTTCTAAATAACCGTCCGGCACATAATCTATACCTCTATGAAAATTTGTACCATCACTAGCTCGCATCCCATAATCGCTAATGACTTCTCTAGTTTGGAAGTTATGAAGATCATATCCATCGCCTTGGGCATTCAGTCTGCCATAAGGAACCTGAAGGTTTTGGGCTAATACAAAATACCCAAAGATTAGTAAAACAATTAGTAAAATATTTTTTCTCATTTTGCTAAATTTTGTTTATAGGCGTAGAGTTCTATTAACATCGATTGATGCTAATATTCAAAAACAATGATTGAGGGAGAAAAACCTTAATTTAATAGGTTCTTATTCGATAATTCCCAATATCAATTTTTTTACCATCTGGGAGATGCATTGATTTAAATTGGTAACCGTTTCCAAGAAAAATAAACTGCTTCTCGTCATAATATTTTAAATACATCTTTTTTTCAATTGGATTAATTAGTACATGAATCATATTGGGGCCTGCCCCTAATAGCATTTGAAAAAAAGAATCAGCATAAATCATTTTAATAGGTTCTATACTATGATATTCTTTCGAAAAATCTATAGCATTAACATTGTTTGTCATTAAATCAACTATTTGAAATGGTATATCATAAGTTTCTGCATCATATTTATGAAATTTATTAAAAATCGTCAATAGATGTCGTCCTTCATCCGAAATCAAAGCATCGCTTACAGAATGATTTATGTCTAATTGGCGAAAAGCATTTCCAGTTCTGTCAAAAATAGTTAGGTGAGTCTGGTCAAAACAAGTGTAAATCGGGTATCGGGCATCTTCGTCAAAGAAACGCGAAAGGGCTGTTGTGAGAATAAAATTGCACCAGTAACCATCTTGAAAGTGTACGCGATTGCCAAAGTATGTAATGTCCGTAGCTCTCCTGATAACACTGTCAGGCACCCCAGTAACCCCTGCCTTTTGAAGCACCTCTTTTCTTTTTGCAAATGCTATATCTCGCAGGTTATATTTTCTCACCCCTCCATTTTCCTCTTTTATTGGTTCTCCATGTTCCTCCAAAATCCTTGGAAAGTCAAGCGCCTTGAACTTAGAGTAGTCAGGCAGGTCTTTGTCCCTGATTTCTTTGACGACCTTTCCGTCGCTCCCATAAAAAACGAACATACAATTGTAGCCGCCGGCAGTTGGCGCCTTCATCCCTATTCGCCCTTTGGGGATGGAGTCTTTTTCGGCATTTTGCGTATCCGATTTTACCGGGCTGCTGTTTTCCCCGACTTGACCTTGTGTAGGTTGTGCACCGCAGCCCCAATTAATGGCAAACAGAAGGACGCCCAATGCGAGCAGGCGAATAAAAGAAACTGTGGGGCGTGTTTGTTTATTTGAATAGGTCGCTTTTTTGTTCATCTAAATTACATTTTTAAATCTGACAGGTTTAACTTTCAACCACAAATCCCTCTCCCATACCATAAAAATACAGGGCTATCTGGTGCCTTCAAAAATTTTGTTGGTATGCATCCATACCTTTTTTCAAAAGGTGGGCCTGGCAGGCTAGCAGGCAGCCTTTTGCTCAGGCCAGGCAAGCAGTGTTCTGCTCTCGCCACAAAACCCAATCTCCCGGACAGGGCGTTTCCAAAAGCGGGTTTACGTTATCGTGCAATCCATAATTAAAGTGGGGATCGTTGGGCCGTGGTATTGGACCTCCATCTACCGCACTCCAAACATAAGTATAGGGCGGCACCCCGCCAGTTACTACCGCTTGAAAGGTAACTTCCTGGTTGGGGAGCGCCTGATTAGGCCCATTAATTTCTACATTCAATGAAGACCCGCCAGAAACGACCATTGTTCGTTCAGCCGTATTAACGGCACCGCAAACGTCCGTAACGGTCAGAACCACCACATACGTACCACCTTCCGAAAAGATGTGCGTGGGCATTATGCCTGTGCCATCTCCGTCGCCTCCGAATGACCAGGAATAAGTGAGCGGTTCTGTGCCGCTGCTGGTAGAGGCATCAAAATTTACGGTCAAGCCATCTCCACCAGGAGCAAATGTAAAATCCGCCACGGCGTCACAATCACATATAGGGTCAAAAGAGAAGCTACTTGAGGGGGAGTCATCAGTAAAATGAACAGGGCATGAATTATTCAGTTTAAATTTATAAATGCGACTCTTCCCATCATGACTTGCTGGGTTTGCTGGAGCCCATCCAGCACTCGTCTGATGCGGGACAGTCTCTATGTTTCCTATTCCATCCCAAGTATCAAAATTGAGCAGTTCATTTCCAGCCTTGTCTTCTCCATAAAATTCAAACTCATATTCGCCATTTATTGATAACAACACATTATCATACAAAAATACCCAAAGTAAGCCTTTGCCGCTATCCAAGGACTGCACTTGAGGATTAAGATATTCCGACCCAGATGGATCCTTTAATTTTCCACTAATAGTACCTTGAAGAGCCTCGCTTGCCAAAACCGACATTTTCATAGGGGCATGAAAAGGTGGCCCTCCAAAAGTGGGTAATTCTGGAAAGGGATAGGTCGCATCAGTAAATCTTAGTTTATCACAAGATGAAGTGTTTGGTTGACATCCTTGTGAATAATA
Organism: Saprospiraceae bacterium; assembly: GCA_046160345.1. Classification (GTDB taxonomy): domain Bacteria; phylum Bacteroidota; class Bacteroidia; order Chitinophagales; family Saprospiraceae; genus M3007. Next base: position 6,228 of record JBJXGO010000028.1, on the reverse strand, counting down.
ATCTGCATCGTAAACTGGAGTGCCATTATAGAAAACATTTACCCCACGAATAAAAGGCCAAAAATTGTCAATTTCAAATGAAACTGGGCCGGACCAATTTGCACCAATTGGCCATTGTTCATTTGCTTTTGCCCTAGTTATTGCAGTTTTTATTTCATAATTTTCATCTGAGTATCGGGAATCCCAGGGATAATTCGCAAAAATTGCGTTACCACCATTCATTGGATCATCTTTGTGGATCCTAGAGTAAAAATCGGCAAAAAAGAAATCATCATAGTTATGATTATAATATGCAAACGGAGACACACCCGTTGTCGTCCAATTACCTAATCCATTAATTGAACCAGTTCGCATTCCAGATGGCATAATTGTTGTCAAAAGAGTTCCACCAAACTGAATTCGATCTATTTCTGGTCCTTTTATATTCCGCCAATTAGTTTCTAAACTATTTTTTATCTTGAATTCAATTTTTTCTACATCCATTATAGAATTAGGATATCTATTTGCATTGGGTTCTCCATTCAGAGTAACTCTCACCTTCAAGGGAGTTCTATTTGTACCAGGATATACTGGTGAAATGCCGTTGTTTGGGATTCCATCTTGCGAAATGTCGAATCCGTAATTTGGTGATGTATGGGCAAAATATTCAAGTGGATTTTTGGCTTTATCATCTGACGCTCCAGGGTCAACCACGTTACCATTTCCATCCACAAATGTAGTCATGCCTTGCATATGATTATGAGGACCAAAACCACCTGATCCACCAATTGGTGCAATTGGAGATCCAACACCCACTTGATTGGTTACAGTTATTGTTCTGGATACATTATTTTCATCAAAAAATGTAACTGTAGAGTTATTAATAGGACCAATAGCAGTATAAATACCATTAATATGAAAAATAATTGCCCAATTATCTGCAGGGTCTGAGCCGTTAAAATTATCTATATGTTTGACTCTACAACCCCCAACCATAAAGCCATCACCATTATTAACAGACAAAGCGGCGTCATCCAGGATATGCTCATAAGAAATGTTATGACCATTACCATTACCATCAATAGATATCCATTTGAATCCAGTTTGGTTAACACCGCTAGTAGTTACCGTCCCAGCTTCAAGTGATAAAATCAAGTCTCCTTCATCATTTGCATCCGTGCCACCAGGAGCATTGAAATCAAGCCCTCCATGCCAGTCATAGTCGTCATGTCCACTGGGTCGATCTAATTGTCTCGGACCGAAGTCTTCTGCCAACATAATTAGCGGAAAATTAGTTCCAGGCCCATATTGATGGAGGCCATTTGCATCAACTCCTAAATATTCTCGGTATTGTGGGAATTGTGAATAGGCAATTTCATAACAAAAAAGAATAGGCAAAAAAAATGCTATTTTTTTCATATAATTAAAATTCAATTGTTTGATAAGGTTTGTTTTTATCTAACTCAATTGAGTCATTATGATTCTTATTTAATTCTGTTAAATTGATTTTATAAATATCCATTTTTCTTAATGGAAAATCTACTATGGTGATTGTTCGAGTAGAAGGTAGTATCCGTTGATCACTAAATGAAGAGAATAATTTATCATTTTTTAATACCGGACCATACATTTTTTCATTTTTTTCACCTTCAAAATGAATAACATGTTTATTCTCCTTAAGATCGTATATATCAAGCGTCGCAGTAGATGGTTCAAATGGGTTCTCCGTGTTCCTATTTCCATAGCCAAATGCAAGGTATTGACCGTCCATAGAAATATATGGCTGCCCCATATCATGATTTAGATTATTTCTATGAATTTCATTTCCATATAAGTCTAAAACAATGAATGTTTGCTCCCAACCAATAACCTGACTATGATCAAGCAATTTAAGCAAACAAAAACTTATACAAGTGAAACCATAGGGTGAAACCCAAACCCTATTAATTGTTCGATAACTATTAGGAGAAATATTTGTAAATTTAGCAGAATCTATTCCGGTAATAACATTTAGCTCCTCAGGATCCAATGTGCCGTCAATAATATTTTCATAATTTAGATTAGTATAAGGTGTTATCTCTTCAAGAGAAATTTTCCTTTTTAGTATTTTTGAACCTGGGTCGTAATATTCAATAGCAATAGTATTTAGTGGTCTTTTATTTAATTCTGAGCTTAGCCGGGTAACCACAAGGATGCCTGGGTAACTTTCTGAAACGTTTATTCTTGCAGGTTCAGACCTGTCCTCAAATAGGTAGCTGCTGCCCTGAAACTTAAGTTTATAAGGACCATATTGATGAAATGGTTCAGGGGTTGTATCTCCTTTTGAAGAACTCATTTGATCTTTATTTTGCCCAAAACAACCCAGGGAGTTTATAAGCAAAATGCTAATAAACAGACAAAAAGCTTTTTGAGCAAATTGAGGTTTTAGTGATTGAATCATCATAATCTAATTTAAATATTAAAATTGTTTCAGCCTTGCGTGGTGCTCCCTTCATAGCCCTTAACCTTACCCTTTTGCCCAAAAACTGATGCTCAGCCGCCGCACTTGGTGTTGTCACCAAGTGCTCAGTGGAGTGAGTGCTCCTGCTTAACAACTCAATAGAGTTGCCCTTGGTGACAACATCAAGGGCGGCGGCAATTCTTTAGTACCCCCATATTGCGCTCAGAACACCCCTTGGAGCTACCTGTATGCACTGCTCTCGAAATTTCCAGTTACGGAACTCTTTAAATCTATAATCATGGGAAAACCATGTAGCAGTGTCTATTTCTTCCGGGCGATCTGGGAGCCGCCCGGAGCCGCCAAATAAATCATTGGCGACTGAATTCACAGGAATTTTTTCATTCCTCGGTATGTAAGGCATTACGAAGTCTTCGGAGCAAGTCGCCCATTTAATCCAGCCATTTTCAGAATATACTATGGCTACTGAAAAGCTACCCTGGTCACGATAATTAAGCAAGGTAGCGGTGATCGAAGTTTGAAATTCATCGGCAACTCGTTTGATAAGGTTTAGGTCAAATTGCCCTTTTACAGCTGGCCCAAACAAGACACTGGGCATGAGCAATTCCGCAGCGAATTGATTGGCCTCGACCTCATGTCTGCCGGTCGCCAGCCATTCGCAAAAATTTCTTTCAGGGTCTAAATGTATGGCCTCTATAAGATTGCGGTGCATCTCGTAATGCCCCAGCTCGTGAGCGATGACAAAACGCCTTTTCGCCTGCTGTTCGATGCGCTTATCATAGGTAATGATTGCTTCATCACCGCGTATCATTATCCTTCCTTGTGCACCATCAATGAGTGAAGATTTTAGTATGGCCCCGCGACCATAAACGAGTTCATCCAAAGAGAGATCAAGCGGATGCCGCATTCCACAATCTTTCTGAACCCGTTTAGCAATAGCGGCTCCTTTATTCATTTTCTCCAGTTTCTGGATTTTCTTTCTTAATCTCTTCGAGTAGTTCCAATAAAAAATCATCTTTAAGCATTTCGTCTCGGTCGTTTTCGCTCAGACCTTGATATTTACTATACAGAGCTGCTAAACGGGGATGTCTTTCTCTTGTCATTGGATTATTCAGCAATGCACCGGACTTAAATTGATCGAGTATATTCTTAACCATTTGTTCGGCCTTAGTTTGTTGTGTTCTTTTCAATTGCGCTTTTGCCTTCACATTCATTTGTCGAATGAATGGCAATTTATCTTCAAGCGTTGTTTTCTCCTCTAGCGTCAATTCCTCCAATACTTCGTCTTCCGATCTGTTAAGATTCGCCTCGATCATGAGCTGATACAGCTTATCCAGTAATTCGCGATTTTTTTGAGAATCGTTCATTTTGTGCCCCCTGGTTTATTTTTAGCGTGTGCTTTCACTTTTGCTTTCAATAAAGCTGTCTTTTTATAAAGTTGGTCTTTGGTCCAGCCGCAATCTCGGCAAATTTCGTGAGCCTCATTCCCTTTCTGTAAACAATCGAAAAGATATTCAAGATCATCGTCTCCTTGGATAGCCTCCTGGACTATCTGGACATGATATGCAAATTGGCGTTCCTGCTCCTCGCTTATGTCGCTGTCATCTGCATCATTGGTATTTACATCCAGTTCCTTAGTTGCAATAAGGGCATGCTGAGCTTGGCCCTTTTTGGTGGTAACCTTGCGCACCTCCTCCGAAATCATGCTGTCGATAATACGGACTAACTGCTCTTCTAAGGAATACTGTTCGAATTTCCAATCCCAAACATCGTCGTATAATTTTGTCACTGCTTCCTTGAAGTAATAATCCTGCGGATTAGCCTCGCCTAATCTTGCGGGGCTATGCGCCCCATAGAGAGTTTTGCCCTTCAATTTAAGGCGTATATGCTCATGGCATTTTGCCATGAGTGCCAGCCATGTACGATCAGGTACAGCTGTCAACTTTTCGAGAATGGTTTTTCGTCTTTCGTTCATCCCGCTAAGGTTTTTAACTGACTTCTGATTTTTTTCCTTGCCAAAGGAGAAAATTTCAGGAAGTCAGTTAATTGAAAAATAGAACTTCCAAAAGCACGGCAAAATTAAAACCATTTTTTCCTAACAATTAAATTTTTGTTTTATGACTGCAATAAGGGGCACAACAGGAACCATCTGCCAAGTGAGCGGCGTTTACCAATGCCAACTGCACACCTGGAACACTATCCCACTCTCAAAAGGCGAACGTTTTCCACCATGTTCGGCTGGCAATGGCCATGCTACGACATGGGTTCTGGTTAAAACCGCCTAATTAAATCACACTTAAAATTGCTCTAACACATGAGTAAAGGTAAAAATCAATTCGTGGTCCGTCACAGTGATGACTGGGCAGTAAAGGGCGCTGGCAATTCAAAGGCTACCAAAGTATTTGATACGCAGCGCGAAGCTATTGATTATGCTCGGCAGATTGCGCGTAATCAAGAATCTGAACTTCGGATTCAGGGCCGCGATACCAAATTTCGCGAAGGTGACAGTTACGGTAACGACCCGTACCCTCCGGAGGGGTAAATTCTAGAATCCAAATTATTTAGCCATCGAAGCAATGCTTCGATGGCTATTTGGTTAATAATGTGGAATTTACCCGATTTAAAAAAGTGAGAGTTGAGGTGTTTTCTCACCTTCGAGGACGCGCAGCGCAGCCTTTACGGCGGCTTTGTTTACTGCTCTGTTGGTCGAAGAAGTGTCCGCGGTAACTTTGTTAAAAAAGTCGATTGCCGCCGCACTTGGAGTTGTCACCAAGTGCGGCGGCAAATTTCTAAAAACGTTGGTTTTGATACTAGTGTGAGAGGATTGGTATTCAGGCTTGATTAATCATAGAGGTTGCATTTGGCCAAAAGACCAAACGCGGCGGGAGAAGACCACGCAAGGCAGAAATTAACAAAGAAAAAATAATTTGAAAATTATCATCAAAAAATTTGCACACAGCAAATTTTTACATATCTTTGACCCATCATTAGTTCTTTGAATTGGAGTTTACGACCTTAACCAACATTTGGTTCGTTTTGTGTACTCTTTCACGCCCGTAAAAGGGCTTTCTTCTGGCCAAATCTGCTCGGGACTCTACGCACTAGCCCTAGTCCGCATACTGCAGGTATCTAATCAGTAGCCGTTATATTTAATGGCAAAGGCTTGAACGGTGAGGGGGGTGCTGTTAGCGAGTGACGCTTACATGTTTGGTTAATGGTAATGCTAAATGGCAAAGGCAATATTGCTATTTAACTAAACATTTTTTACAATGCGTACACTCCTTTCGATTGACGAAGCCATATCGGTACTTGAGTCAATCATTTCAAAAAACCGTCACTCGCTCACGGAAGAAGAGTTAAGGTGTTTGTTTGAGGTTATCGCCCTTCTAAAAGAGTACAAGGATGAAGGCAACCTTAGTCAGTATTTGAATCCGCAAATAATTCAAAAGGCTGTTGAGGTTTTACTTCGGTTCTTGTTAGAAGATGATATTTTCAACAAACTAAAAGACTTTTTCTCATGACCTCTCCGTCACCCCCTCATTATTTTACCTTTAAATAATCTGGTCTTATGAATATAGGAAATGCTATAAAGGATGCTCGTAAACTTAGGGGTTACAAGCAGAAAGAATTAGCGGCTATTTGCAATATATCCCCTGGATTTCTATCTCAAATTGAGAGTAATCAAAGAGATTTAAGTATCTCTACGCTTGAAGGAATTAGTAAGCAATTGAACATTCCTCTTCCAATACTTTTTTTCATGGCATTAGAAGAAAATGATGTGCCGATACAGA
>JBJXGO010000027.1:0-98745 GCA_046160345.1 Saprospiraceae bacterium | reverse complement strand
GGAGCTTCTGTATCGGGAGTCTGATCCATACCAGAAGTCACTTTGAGCGTACTGATCAGGGATTCATTGCCTGCAGCGTCCACAGCCGACACGCCGAATACATAGTCGGTCAAAGGAGTAAGTCCGGGGACAAGATTATGCAGGTCAGCTGTTGTCGCGATCAATACGCCATTCAGGTAAACGTTGTAAGCTACGACACCCACATTGTCCATGGCTGGAAGCCAGGAAAGGTGGACGTTGGTAAACTCAACGCCTGCAGCAAGATTGAGCGGAGCGCAAGGTGCTTCTGTATCCGAATTGGTTGGTGCCTGATTTTGTGTAGCATACAAGGCCGCAATCTGAGCAGCGTCCAGGGCAACATTATAGATCTGCACTTCATCCAGCGAACCGTTGAAGAAGTAATTGTTGTCAATCGGGTCGAAGCCAATTCCCAGTGGTTTGGTGGTCACGTCCAGTGCGCCAGGGGCGTTTTTCTCATTGGCCTTTGTCCCATTGAAATAGATGATATCTTTTGCCCCGTCGTGCGTCATGACCACATGGGTCCAGGTGTTGAGTGAAAGCGGCGTGCCTGAGTCCAGATCACTACAGCAGTTGCCGCCAGAATGGGTCGTGAAAACGGGTTTGCCGTGGTTAGGCATGGAGATTTTCCAACGCTCCTGCCAGCCACCGTTTGAAAGGATAAACACTTCGCCAGAACCCGGGAAAGAAGTTGGTTTTACCCAGAAACTAATGGTTGTATTGGCTGAACTCAACTGAGGCGAATTGGCCGCCACAAGCGACTGGTTCACGCCGTTGAAGGAATAGGCCTGATTGGATTTGCCAAAACGATCGGTTGAAAGTTGAGCACCTTGCACGGTTGCATGGTTGCTATAGCCGGTCGCATCGTTGGCGTTCCCGTTGGATTGGTAATCAGCAACAAGATTCCCGGGAACCACAGGAGCCTGATTCTGTAAAGCATACAATCCAGCAATCTCTACAGCAGAAAGTGCCCGGTTGAAAATCGCCACATCATCCATCGAACCATCGAAAATACTACCATTGTCGATCGGGTCGTAGCCAATGCCAAATGGATGTTTGGTTTTGTCCAGAGCACCCGTGACATTTTTCTCATTCACCATTACGCCATTGAAATAAATGATGTCTTTCGCACCATCATGGGTCATTGCCACATGGGTCCAGGTACCTACCGTCAGTGGCGTGCCTGAATCCATATCACTACAGCAAGCACCGTTAGAGTGAGTCGTGAAAACGGGTTTGCCGTGGTTGGGCATGGAGACTTTCCAGCGCTCCTGCCAGCCGCCGTTTGAAAGTAAAAATACTTCGCCAGAGGCTGGAAGAGCATTAGGTTTTACCCAAAAACTAATAGTCTGAAAATCAGATTGTAACGCAGCCGAATTGTCGGCAGTTGCGTAACCTTTCAAGGCATTGGATGCCCAGCCGTGGCGGTTAGTCGTGGCTGTGGCCGAAGCGTCCAGTACCGCATCATTGCTGAATTGGGTTGCATCCGTGCCGTTTCCGTTCAGGCTATAAGCTGCTATGAGATCGTTTGGTGTACCAGGAAACGCAGCTTCAGAAGTATATAATGCGCTGATGGCTGCATCAGAAAGTGCAAAATTGTACATGGAAATATCATCCAGTACCCCGTCAAACCAGTTGCCACCGTCAATGGCGTTATAGCCTATGCCGAGTGGTTTAGTTGTTGAATTAAGCAAACCGGCTACCGCTTTGGTAGCTTTCAGGACGCCGTCAATAAAAATTTTGTCAGAGGTTCCATCGTGTACCACCACGACCTGTTTCCAGATGCCAACAGGCAATTCGTTGCCACCGCCGGCGTCCATGTCAGAAATACCATTGGTATGGTTGGTGGTCCAAACCACTTTGCCATGGGTAGGCAACGAGATCTTAAAGCGTTCCTGCCAGCCGCCATAGGAGAACAGGAATGCTTCGCCATTGCCCGGCAGGGAGTTAACTTTTACCCAAAAACTTACAGTACTTGTTCCAGAATTAAGCTGGGCGCCGTTGGATGCACGCACTTCGCTGGAAGTTCCGTTAAACGACACGGCACTGTTGCCAAAGCCAAAACGGTCAGTGGTCAGTAAAGCGCTTGATATGTCAGCATGATTCCCAAAAGTGGTGCCATCTGCTCCATTTCCGTTGAAGGGATAGTCAGCAACTTTGCCTTGGGCCACACTCGGAACCGTATTTTGGGCAGCATAAAGTGCAAGGATCTGTGGGGCAGTCAATGCCACACCAAATAATTGTACATCATCCAGCGATCCATTGAAATAGTTGGCGTTGTCAATGGGGTCAAAACCAATCCCCAATGGATGGGTCGTTGCATCAAGTGCTCCGGTCACATTTTTTTCATTGACCTGTACGCCATTGAAATAGATGACATCCTTGGCGCCGTCATGTGTCATCACGACATGTGTCCAGGAGCCGATTGTCAGTGGTGTGCCAGAGTCCATGTCACTGCAGCAGTTGCCGCCTGAATGAGTGGTAAAAACGGGTTTGCCATGGTTGGGCATAGAGATCTTCCAGCGTTGCTGCCAACCGCCGAAAGAAAGCAAATAAACTTCACCTTGGGCTGGAAAGGCAGTAGGGTTGACCCAAAAGCTAATGGTCGCATTGGTGGAGTTGAGTTGCGCAGCGTTGTTGGCGCGGATGCCATCCTGTACACCATCAAAGGAAAACGCGCTGCTTGGCCATCCAAAGCGGTCTTGTGTGAGGTTAGCGCCATTCACCGAGCCATGGTTGGAAAATGGCGACTGGTCTTTTGCACTGCCTGAAAAAGCGTACGACGCCACTGGGGTTTGGGCATTCAACCCTGCTGCTGTAAACAACCAGCAAGTGAGCATGAGTAGCGGATGTAAATACCGATTCATAATTTGAGTGATTTAAATTGTTTCAAAAAACTTGATTTTGGAAAACGAGGTATCCCGCAACCCTTTGGAGAGGATCGACAAATCTTATACTTCCACGTTGACCTTTAATGAGAATTAAGTGTAATTGAGCGAAGCAAAATTAGAGAGGGGCCATCGGGTTGTATGATGTAATTATGTAAATAGGTAGTATTATTATGAAATTTAATGGACTCAAATTTTGATGAAACGAGCCATAGCAGTAGTTTTATCGGTGCTGAAAAATACCGCATAAATCCCGCCCGCAAGTTTTCCGACACTTAAGTCGATCCGCTCACCACTCCGTGCAAGCAGCTCCAGAAGCACCTTGCCTGCCAGATCCCGAATCAGAACCTTACCAGTGAGCGGATGACTTAAATCCTCCTCACTATCTAACCACCGAATCGTCAGTATCTCCGAAACCGGATTTGGAGACAGTTCAAGCGTTTGTGTTTCAGTAAAACCTGGCTGATGAACCCCACTCACCGCTTCCTCAAAAAGACTTTTCACACCATCCGGTGGCAAGGCGTAGTCATAAATTTTGACCGCATCCATTACGCCTTTGAAATTATACTCCGATTGTGCGGGCAGCATTTGCCCCATCAGAAATGGGAACGTCGTGGTGCGGATTTTCCCGGATAAAACCTTGTATGTGTGGAGATTACCATTGAGGTACAAGGCCAGCAAGGAGCCGTCGTAAGTAGCGGCGACATGATAAAATTGATCGGTTTGTATGGGAACGTCGACATCCAGATCTGCAATGCCCAGCAATGTATTGACCGTCCAACGCAGGTATTTTTCCGGAGTGATGGATAGTTTCCAGCGGTTTTGCCAGGAGCCGTGCGAGAGTAGAAACGATTCTTTTTCCGGCAAAGCATTGGCTTTGAACCAACAGCTCACCGTGATGCCATCCTGAAAATTGAGCAGCGGATCATTGGGCACGGTAATGTTTTGGACGCCGCCATTGAAATAATAGGCGCGTTGTTGTCCACCGTTTTGGTCGGTGGTCAGGATAGCCCCATTGGCCTGTCCGTGCAGTTGGTTGCCGCTGACATCATTAGCATTCCCCGAAAATGGGTAATGGGCAACGAGGTCTCCGGGCATGACCACGAAGTTTTTCACCAAAATCTTCGTGTTGGTCTGGGCAAACAATCCCTCGTCGTCACTGACCTTCGCCGTAACATCAAAAATCCCCTCCGAAGCCGGGGCGGTCCAGTCAACGGCATTGCCGGTTCCGTTAAAGGTGCCGCCTGTTGCAGTCCACGCATAGCTCAGCGGGTCGTTGTTCGCATCGGTGGCAAGGCAGGTAAGTTGCAGGGTTTCGCTGGGCGATACATACGCCACACTTTTTTGAATTTCAAGAATCTGAGGCGCATCGTTGATCTCCGCAACGATGGTCATTTGCAGGAATGCGGTGTCGCGATTACCCTCCGGGTCATGGACGATCAGGCGAATCTCGAGGAGGCCCTGATTTGACGGAGCCTGAAATTGAATGTTTGCGCCTGATCCGGAAAAACTCCCATCCGTGGCACTCCATTCATAATTGATCTGGCCGGAATCGATGTCCTCAACGGTTGCATAGACCGTGGTCGAATCATTGAGCTCCAGCGGGTTTTTCGTTGCGATCAGTGCTTTTATCCGGGGGGCGTTTGTATAGGCATGGGCATGTTGATCAAAATCAACCACCAAACCGTTCACCAGCATTTTGTTTTGAACATAGGAAACAGCACCACCAGCAGGACAAATGGTCACAATAATGGCCTGATTTGCCGGGATAATTAGATTGACCAGTCCCGAAACGTTTTGCAAAAGAAAACTCTCGGAAAGCGATTCATAAATATCAGCTGGGCTATTGCCGGCAGCAAACTGAATGGTTTGAGCAGTGGGATGTGAATTGTAGATCAGATAGGTCGGGTAAGCTTCGCTCCCATAAAAATCAGTTTTCAACAGATCAAGTTTGAGTACCTTATCCACATTGGTTTTTTCCATAATTGCCCCGAGGTAGCCGATGGATCCTGTACCGTAAAGCGCCAGGTTTGTTGTCGCCCAGCCGCCTTGTACCGCATCTCCGGTGGAAAAAGGGGAGAGATTCTGAAATTTCTGACGCAGGGCTTCATAGCCCATCACTTGTTGCGGGTCATTTGCGTTCGACCAGGCGGTGGCGTCCTGCAAATTGGCTGGCAAAAAACCGGGGTAATAGAGCCTCGTGGCATTCGACAAATTGAGCACCCACTTGCCAATAGCGCGGGCAAAACGTTTGTCGTAACGCACCATCGGCACCAGTGCTGCAGCTTGTTGAACGCCGTTGAGTTGAAAAGCATAATCATTGCCCATATCGTTGGCTTCGCCTACCAATCCAGACACATCGAAACCGCCCCAAGTGCCAACGATAGTGCCCCAGCCCCGCAAAGGACCACGGTCAAACGACCAGTTGAGCATTTTTTGGATGTCGTAATTGGTGCCGAGTTCGGCGTTCATTTTTGCTGCCGTGTAAGTACCATAAGGCAATTGCAATTCGTAGGATGGATTTGAGGTCCAATCATTTAAGAACTCGATGGACCATTCTGCGCCTTTCAGGTATTCAGGATTTCCGGTTTCTTTCCAGGCATTGTACAACACCCAGGCATAGGCCCCGGCAGCCTCGGGTTCCTTTACGCCGTTGGTATTCGGTTCCATGGTTTTGAATTTCCAGGCACGGTAATTCATATAAGCAGGTTCCCAAGGTGCATCGCTGCCGCCCATGGCACGTACGGCTGCCAGAAATTGATTGGCAATGGTAGTAAATTGCAAGGTTGCTTCGCCACCCAGATTTGGATACAAATCATACAACTGATAGAAATACACATTGGGCATCAGGTCGTACCACCAATCACCGCCACTGCTTGCCCCTGCATTGTTGAGGTAAATATGTTCGCCATTGGCCTTGTTGAAAAAATCCTGGCTCATAAGCAGCCAGTTTTTGCCAAATTGGTTGGCCTTGTCCGCCCCTACCAGGGTGGCCCCTACCAGCGAAGGCAAAACATTAATGGCCTCATTGCCTAAAGGCGAGTTCGTGCCAACATAAGTATGGAGTCGAAAAGTCGGATTTTGAGGATAATTCACCCCCCCTGAACCCAGGCTGGAAAGCGGCAGGTACTGGCCTGTTTTTTGTAGGTCGTAGACAAAGGTGTCATATTGCCGGGCTACCTGCTTCCAGTTGCGTATATTGTAAGGAGCTGGCTGATTGGGCATCTGCTCTACCCGGGGCAAGGCGATTTGGCCTGATTGACCACTAAGCGAGCTGACTGACCATAATAGGGCTAACCAGAGAATTATTATGCGGGGCGCAAAAGCCATGAATAAGATGTTTTTATTTGAACCACATAGTTCACATAGCACACATAGTTTTCTCTATAAGACTATGTGTGCTATGTGAACTATGTGGTTCAAAATAGATTGGAAAATCAATAGTTCGGATTCTGCAACAACGCCGGATTCAAGTCAATCTCCGTTTGCGGCAAAGGAAAGACCTCGTGTTTGCCTACCTGAAAGCCAGGCAATACCGTCCCGGCAATACCCCAACGGACAAGGTCAAAATAGCGATGCAGTTCAAATCCCAACTCCACCTGACGTTCGTAGCGCACCGCATCACGCATGGCTTGCTGATCCGTTGCTGTTACAGGCGGAAGGGCCGTGAGTGGATCGGTCGCCTGAGCACGGGCTCGGGCACGCACCAATTCGAGCGGGACCTGCGCCTCTCCCATGCGGTTGAGTTCCGTGAGTGCCTCGGCCTCCCAGAGCAATACTTCAGCAAAACGGATGGCCGCATAGTTGATATCGCCATCTGCTTTTTGCGTCACCGAGTCCTTGGCTTGCAGGTATTTTCGAACGCTGTATTTGGTTGAGGAAAAAGAGTTTTTGTACACCACACCGAAGTAGTCCTCGTTGTTGGAAGCCACGGTAAACTTTCTGCGCGGATCTCCAGGCTCGAAAGACAGCACAAATGATTCATTCGCCTCAGCAAATCCGTAGCCTTCATATTTCTTAGAGGCCCACCATTGGTTCAGAAAATTGCCAACACCTAGTTCCAGGTTAGTATGCTGGATCTCCCAGACGGATTCTGCATTATTTTGGGTGTTTTTCCTGAAATTGTCCTGGTAGTCCGTCATCAGTGCATAGGTACCCACAGCCTTAACTTTTGAGGTATATTCAAGGACTTTCTCCCAATTTTTTTCATACAAAAAAGTCTTCGCGGCCAGGGCATACGCGCTGCCTTTGGTCGCCCGACCTACATTTTTTGCAAGGTGTTGATCGGGCAATAGGCTTGCTGCGCGTTCGCAATCCGTTTCTATTTGAGCATAAATTGTAGATTTTGGAGTCTTGGCCACTTTCAAATCTTCCGGAGGGGCCACTTGGGTGAAAAGCGGGACATCTCCAAACACCTGCGTCAATAGAAAATAATAGTAGGAACGGAGGAACAATGCCTCGCCGATAATCTGATTCCGTCGAGGCTCACTCATTTCGATATTGGGCACATTGTCCAATACCAGGTTGCATTGGGTAATGCCCGTGTATTGCAGCTTCCAGAAATCGTTGAGTTCCTGGGTACGTGGCGTGAAAGTGAATGCGTCCATTTCTACCAATCCGGGGCGTGAGCCATCGCCGCCTGTGATGGCTTCGTCGGAAGTGATTACAGCAAAAGCCCAGTAGAAATTGTTGTTATCATTGCTGAACAGCAGGGGCTGGTAGGCGGCATTCAGCGCCTGCACCGCATCGTCTTCCGTTTGGAAAAAGGAACCTGCATCCAGAATGGCAATGGGTTCTTTGTCGAGGATGCCCTGACAGGAGCTGAAAACAAGCGTCAAAAGAATGATTATGTAGTGTAATAATTTCATAATGTATCTGGTCTGCGACCAAAGTTGCGGGTAAAAAGGCATTTAAAAATCCAGTTTCAAGCCCATAATAAAGGTTCTTGGCGCGGGCACTGTTCCCCAGTCGATCCCCACTGCGAGATCTGAAGAAAGCCCCAGGCCACGAGTGTCATTAGCATTTGCCTGAATCTCTGGATCCAAGCCCGGATATTTCGTGAATGTAAGCGCATTTTGTGCCGTGATATACAACCTGAAACCACCAATATCTTTCCACTTGAGCAGGTCTTTAAAATTATAGCCCAGCGCAATATTTCGGACACGCAGGTATGAACCATCTTTCAGGAATCGAGTCGACGCGCGACGGTTGCCATTGCGGTCGTCCAGACTTACTTTCGGGATGTCGGTGTTGGGGTTTGCGGGGGTCCAACGGTTGAGGATATCGCTGTAAGAATTGAATCCGCGCGACTGTGTTTCGTAGGCAAAATTGCCGTATAAGAAATACACATCGTTGCCTTGTACACCTTGAAGCAGGGTTGAAAAATCGAAGTTTTTCCAATTGAAACCCAGGTTGACCCCATAGGTGAAATTCGGAAACGGGTTGCCAATATGCGTACGGTCTTTGTCGTCAATTTTATTGTCACCATTCAGGTCAGCAAACCGAACGTCGCCCGGACGTGTATTGGTAGTTTGGAACGGGCTGCCATCTATTTCTTCCTGTGTCTGGAAAATCCCCATCGATTGATACAGGAAGAATGACCCGACCGGGAAGCCGGTTTCTGTTTTGGTCAAAGCGCCATCGGAGAGGCCAAAGCCACCCAGAATCGGTTCGCTGTTGGCAATGGAGGTGACTTTATTGCGGATCGCAGAGATGTTTGCCCCGATACTGTAATTGAATTTTTCTATGCGATTTTTGTAAATAAGGCCAAGTTCCACACCCTTGTTTTCAACCGAAGCGGCGTTGACATAAGGTGGCCTGACCGAGCCGCCTGCTTGTGGCACCGGTACACGGATCAAGATATCATCGGTGGTTTTGCGGAACACATCGGCGATCAAAGAAAACCGGTCTGCCCAAAAACTCATGTCCATCCCTAGGTTAATCTGGGTGCTGGTTTCCCAACGGATATTGCTGTTTCCGGTTTCGAGAATGGTAGCACCTGTTACGATCTGGTTGCCAAAAACATACACCTGATTTCCTGTGCTAACCAGCGAACTATAAGGGTAGATCCCGATCTCCTGGTTGCCGAGTTGGCCCCAGCTGGCCCGGATCTTCAAGCTGGATATGAATTTGATCGGGTCAAAAAATCGTTCATTCGATACATTCCAGGCTGCAGAAACGGAAGGGAAAACAGCCCAGCGATTGTTTTTCCCAAATCGTGAAGAACCGTCGCGGCGCACCGCAGCACTCAGCACGTAACGGCTTTTGTAGGAATATCCGGCCTGTGCAAAGTAGGACAACAAAGCCCATTCTGTGGCAATCCCTGAGGCCCCAACATTGCCGATTGCTTCTGGGATGCTCGCATCAATGTACCGGAACAGTAGGTCGGTTCGACGGAAATTATTAGCAGATGCACCCAAATAATCGGTATGATTCTGGATAGCCTCCATGCCCAACAGTGCGGAAATTCGGTGACCGCCAAAGGTTCGCTGAAAATCTGCGGTGTTGTTCCACACCAGGGTCTGATTGAATACTCGACCCTCATTGAGCGAGGTGGGGTTATAAATAGCCTCAGAAAGGCGTTCTTTGTATAGCTTTTCCTGCTCAAACTGAAAATCGCCACCCAAGGCCGTGCGCAACTTGAGCCCCTCCATTAGTTTTAGTTCAGCAAATACATTCCCAAATATCCGGTATCGTTTGATGTTCCAATCGGTATTGTTGATAAAAACAACCGGGTTTGCATTGCCGTCACCGTACAGGGTGGGGTCGCCGAGTTCGGAACTGACCTTGACATACCTTCCATCTGCATATTGGCTGCGAAAAACCGGAGCTGCAATAAGTGCGTAACGGATACCGCTCAATTCATTTCCAGGGCCAAAGCCGTCGCCCGAACCGCCGATCACCTTCCTATCGGTATGGGAGAACGAAAGGTTGTTACCCAATTTGAAACGTTTGTTGCCGATCTCGCCGTTGAATCGCAGCTGGTATTTATCAAAACCCTGGCCTTTGAATATACCATCCTGGGTATGGTATTCGCCTGACAAGTAAAAATTGCTTGATTCGCCGCCGCCAGAAGCAGAAAGGGCATAATGCTGGATTGGAGCGGGGTTGAACACCTGATCCAACCAATCAATATTGGGTAGGGTATCCAGAATAGCCGGATCGTACAATTCCAGCTGATTGGCTGGATTGCGGAGGGTATTGGCGTTGGTGATGGCTTCGTTGCGAATGGTCAGGTATTCCTCCGAGTTGAGCAAAGTCGGCAGGCTGACCACATTTTGAATACCGGAATAGGCTTCAAAACTAAACGTTGGTTTGCCTGATTTGCCGCGCTTAGTGGTGATGAGTACCACGCCGTTGGCAGCTCGGGCGCCGTAAATAGCTGCTGCGGCACCGTCTTTCAAGACCTCGATCGATTCGATGTCGCCGGGAGAAAACATGTTGATATTACCTGTGGTCGGAACACCATCGATGACAAAAAGTGGATTGTTGTTGCCCAGCGTACCAGCCCCACGGATGCGCACGGCAATATCGTCGCCGGGGGATCCGGTTACCTGTGTGACCATAACACCAGGCGCCTGCCCTTGCAAGGCCTGATCAATGCCTACAACGACCAGTTTTTCAATGTCCTTAGATTTTATGGAGGTGATGGCGGAGGATATATCACTGCGGATCTCTTTTTTGTAGCCGGTCACGACCACATCCTGCAAAAGGTTCACCCCTATGCTCATGATCACAGGAAGTATGGCACGGCTTTGCACCGATACTTCCCGGTCGGAAAAGCCCGTGTAGCGGAAAAGTAATTTCGCACTGGAAGAGGCCAGAGTCAACCGAAAAGCCCCGTTAATATCGGTTAGGGTGCCATTTCCGGGAGATACGCCCATTTCCTGAATGCTTACACCGATCAAGGCCTCTCCCCCTTCGTTCGATACAACCGTTCCGGACACCTCAAAGGTTTGTGCACCTGCGATCTGAAGGCTGAATAGCAGGAGTATAAAGATGATAAAGCGTATCAAATGTGGAGATAAAAAACGTGCACTGGATGCATCGTGCCAGATCAAAAGACCCTTGCACAGCAACGTTTTAATAGAAATAGAAGTGCTCATAGCCAGCGGATAGTGATTGAGTTTGGCAAATGTCACTCAGGGAAAAAAAGAAACCCGATACTATAAAGTAAAAAGATTGTACTTTTATGAACATGTTTTAAATTCATCATTATATTCTTCTCAAGCATCTAATGCTGATTAAAATTTTGACTATCCGCCGTTTTCAGAAATATAATTTACAGAATGAATATTTACCGTGAAATAACACCGCTCAAAACTCCGGATGTTTTTGTGGTGCTAGACTCCGTCTGTAATGGGTTTGATTATCCGATTCACAACCACCCGGAATACGAGCTCAATCTGATCGCGGGCATGTCAGGCACTCGTATCGTCGGCGATTCCACGGAACGTTACATCGATTTTGATCTCGTCTTATTGGGCCCGTATCTTTACCATAAATGGGATGGTGATGCGCAGTTGCAACAAAACGGCCAGCCCTACCGCGTGATCACGATCCAGTTTGCCATGGAATTGTTCAATGGTCAGCTTTTTCAAAAAGAGCGATTTATCAAGATTCGGCAACTGCTTCGGGACTGCAGCCGGGGTATTAGATTTCATGGAAAAACCTTTGAGGAAGCTATGCGGATCATGATCGGCCTTACTGAAGACAAGGGCTTCACCAATATCATCGAGTTTTTGCAGTTGTTGGATCTGCTTTCTCAGACCAACGATACCACCTTATTGGCAACTGAGGGCTTCTCTCCCAAAGCACTTCGGTCTGAAAGCAATCGTATCCAGATCGCTTATGGGTATATTTTGAAGCATTTTGCGAATCCGGACTTGAAAATCGGAGAGATAGCAACGCTGGTCAATATGAGCGACTCCGCCTTCAGCCACTTTTTTCAAAAATTTGCCTTTAGGAGTTTTACAGATTTTTTGATTGATATAAGGATAGGGCACACCTGTAAACTGCTGCTCGATACAGACGAAACGGTCAACCAGATCGCCAGCAAGTCAGGCTTTAATAATCTGGCTAATTTCAACAGGCTGTTCAAAAAATACCGCTTATGTACCCCCATGGAATACCGGCGGAAAAATCTGGAAAAATCTGAATTTGACTGGACGCACCAGATAACGCCCTGGCAGTTTATGCCCCAAAGAAAAGGGGATAAAGAAGCGGTCAAACCTAGTAGTTATGCTACCCGATTGGTGCATGTTTAATCATGCCCAGCAAACTACATCACCTTAGGAAAAAAAGCCGTTTCCAATCCTCATGATTAGATTCCAGATTTACAACCAAAAAGTGCATGTTTGTTGCTCAAAAAACAAAAGGCAACCAATGTGGTTGCCTTTCAAGTCGGGACGACAAGATTCGAACTTGCGACCACACGCCCCCAAAGAACTAAAAAAGCAGGACCAACCCCGCGCTTCAAAATTAGGGGAATTGTTCCATTTTGTCTTGATTTTCAGCGAAAAAGTGGTTAAATATTGGGGTTTTATTTCTACCCATGTTCATGGCAAAACAGGCTCGAAAACTGTTATCCTTAACGGATGGTGAGTTCCACCCAGCAGAGGATATTAAGACCCACAAAGGGCACACTCGAACCATTGTAAAAGGGAAAACTGCCAAAAAGAAAAGGAAGGAAGCAAGAGCACAACTTGGGCCCTAAAAAAAGAAGAGGAAGGGGGTCTAAAAGACCTCCTCCCTGTTCACAAAATCCCGGATGCATTCCTGGTTGTGCCTTGCCTTCAAGAAGCGGGCGATCCCCAGGTCGTCAACCGAAGTACCGATGTCTACGAACCTTATGCCTTGTGAGTTGAACCGTCATCAAAGCGTAATGTTTTCGAAGATCATTCCGTAAAACTCCCGTTGGTCGACCAGCAAATCAACCGTCCATTCCTTGTTGTTGGTAAAGCCCACAACATACTGGTGAATGCTGTCTCCGGAAAGGAGTTCTGTGAATCATTCGGTGAGATTTTCCGGCTTAGCCAAAAACTCCTCAACCATCTTCTTTTTTTGCTCTCTTGTCATTGGAAAGTGATAGAAAGTAAAGTTCAAAAATAGGGGAAAAGGAGGAAGTTGGGCAAGGATTTAAAGGTGATTTCCTATTGGATATAGACGAACACCTTCGCTTCATTCCAGGTCACGCGTTCTACCGGCTTCTGCTTGCCATGAAACAGCGAATAGTGGTTCTGCTTGCCCATCACAGCGATCCAGAACTCCTGCGTGACCGGGAATTTGCCGATGTAAAATCGGCCCCGGTGACCTGGTGGACGGGCCCCTCCCAGTTCAGTGTTTCCTTGTATTCATCGCTGCCCATGAGGAAAGTACCGCCGGGGACCTGGATCATGTCCCAGGAGAAGTTGGAGGGGAGCGTGTCGGTGAGCAGGGATTCGGGCATGGTAAATCGATTGATCAATCCCGCACACACCGGCAGGAAAATCCCAATGACTTGTCGTAATGGAACATTCTCGCCTGCTGCTCGTTGCTGTTGAACATGAAACACCAGGCGGAACTATTGTCGTATGGCGTTAGACTCCAAAATCCGCTCAGGCTGTAAAGGCCATTGAATTGACCGTTTGCCTGCCTGTAGCCACTAATACGAGCAGAAAAGCCGCTACTCCCTCCTTCGATCAAGGCACTGTAAGCATTGTCTCCCCAATAAACCACGAGATCTTTCCAGTCTTGTTTTTTCGGTAACCTCCAGGGTTGCCCCAAGGCAGCGCAGGCTTGATTTGCTGCCTCCCAGGTGTATAAACGGCCATAAGCCGGGCCATTGGCATGATTATTATCGTAATACCAGCTGCCGTTTTGAGTGGCATAATCCAGGTTTGCCGCCAGCCAGATTCGGCCGCCTGCCTGGATTTTAGTATACTGTTTACCGTCGGGAGCATATACATAGTTTTCGTCCTCCCGGGCAGCGGGCGCCTGCGCGGGCGGACTTTGGTCGAGATTTCGATATGTGCCCCGCAACCGGGTGCCGTCTGCAAACCAGGTGTAGACGGTGCCATTAGCCCGCATGTCCATGTCTATGATGAAGTTTGGCGACTTGTCTGCCGGAAGACTGTAGGAAACAGGCCCCTGAATTGAGCCCAGGTTTGAGGCGTCCCCTACTGATACCGTTTTGTCGGTATACCAGGTGTAGACCTTGTCGTGTGCATCCATCGCCATGCCTGCGATATCTCCCGGTGTTTTCCCCTGGGGAAGCGTATAAGTTCCTCCCCGGCCGGAGTTTAGAT
Source organism: Saprospiraceae bacterium (assembly GCA_046160345.1). Taxonomy (GTDB): domain Bacteria; phylum Bacteroidota; class Bacteroidia; order Chitinophagales; family Saprospiraceae; genus M3007. The sequence continues at coordinate 84,554 of JBJXGO010000027.1, read as the reverse complement.
CATACGCGGTATAACCGGTATTATAGGTGAGGTCCGAAAACCAGGCATAGACTTTATCGGTCTGGGAATAGCTCATGCCGACAATATCGGTGGCTAATTTTCCCGATGGCGGGACAAAGGTCTGATGCGCCGCCGGGTTGTCGCGGATTTCATAACTGCCGCGAACGGTCACAGTGCCATCCTCGTACCAGATGGTCAGGCTGTTGTTGTCGGATTTGTGGATGCCGATGCCGGCGATTTGGGAGTAGGCGGGGAGAGCTGAAAAGAGAAAGGCTCCAATAAAAGAGGAGAGCAGAAAAATACACTTTGGTTTCATTGTATGTTTGGATTTAGTGATGTTCATCTTTCTGTGAGGGTAATAACAGATATCTGGGCTATTGCGTGTGTTTATCAGGACAATTATACTCGCTTCATCGCTTGAATAAGCGGGTGTTTGCCGATGTAAAAATCACCGATGGTGACCTGATATACCGGCTCTTCCCATCTCAGGATTTCCACGTCATGACTGCCCATCATAAACGGCGCAGCAGGCCTCTCAACCGATCTTTAAGATCTCTCAACCAGTCATTTATCGGGCCTATCACCCAGCTCAACCAATCTGGAAGCACATTATCTTGCGGAATAGGCGGATAATTCGTTGGCGGACATTTACACCCTCTGCTCCGTCCGATTTCGAACCACTCATCCTTGCCGTTGCAGATAAGCGAAAGGGTGTCGCCTTCATGCGAATCAAAGTGGGCATTGTCGCTGAGTCGAATATTTCCTTCGCAGCTTTTGACGGTCGCGTTGCCGTTCTTAAATAGCAGCCTTATGATCTGGCCTTCGTAACCGCTTGGCTCGCCACCATACACTATTCGCTTGATATCACCGACCACCTCATACTCGACGTTGAAAATATCGAAATTGTCTATTCGAAAGTCGGGGCTTGTATTACCTTCATAATTAGTGGCGGACCAAATTAGTCCCGCCTTGTAAACAATCTGGTCACCTTTCGCACCGTTAATATTGGCTTCGATGACCACATCGTAGGCGCCCTCTTCGACCCAGCAAGCCTTCCCGAAGGAGCCGTTACTCGACATGCCAAGGAGTCCATCAAGCCGCTCTATATGTATCTGCCGAGCCCCATTTTCAACTTTCAGCGCATAGCAGCCATGGGTATCCTTGAAATTCCCTGTCACGCCACCAATCACCCGGACGTTTGACACGCCGCGATGCACCAGAAGGCCGATAATATGCTCCATGCTCGGTTGCGCTAACGCAGGATTTAGAATCGTGATGCCGTATGAGCCATCCATTATCTCGATTCGCGGATGTGTTCGTTTGCCCTCAAACCAGATGCCCTCGAGGACGACGTTATGGGAGTTATTGAGACGCAGGCCGTAGCCACCCTCACAAGCCTCTATCCGGGTGCTGATCATTGTCGCGTTACGGCCGTCGACATCGATGGCGTTCACTTGACTATGATCGTCGGTGGTATGTAGGTTGATAGTCGTGAAGTGTGAGCCTTCCAAACGGAGTGCTGTCACGCCGCCATTAATGGACACCGTGTCGAGGACGCAGTTAAGCATTCCTTCTATTCGCGTCGCCGCTCTGCTAAGGTAAACGTAGAGCCTATCGTCCACTTTCCAGATGACATATTCCTTGCCTAAATCAAGGACTTTCCATCTATTTCCGGTTTTTATGACTTTAATAATGGCATTCTCTGAAAGGATTTGGCCGTGTGATTCAAATAGGCAAAGTACTCCGGAAACTTTCTCTTTGTCAATTTCGTAAATCAGTTCATCAAACCCAATTCCAAAGATTTTATCATCGTCCTGAAAAACGTTGAGTGTTTGGTCCGCCTTCTGGATAATATAAACCTTGAAGGAATCAATAATCTTCCATTTTTTGCCAGTTTGTTGGACTTCAAAAGTAGCATTGTTCGTAAGAGTTATGTCGTGTGCTCTAAAGAAGCAGGAGATAGCCAATAATCCCACTGTATCCAGTACTTTAATCCAGGTATTTATATACAGGCGTTCAAGGCTAAACATAAGGCCTGTGCCCAAGTGCACATTGAGTTCTGGTTGGTGATTGGCATCTATTGGTAATGGTATGAATTTTCGGATGACATACTCCGTTGCCTCATTTTCTTCAGGTTTTACATCGACAATTGTCCACCTGCATCCAAGTTGTTCGACTTCCACATAAGCCTCTCTGGTCGGTATTTGTTCACCTAATTTTGGAAATAAATCTTCCAGATGCAGCAGGTTGTCGAGGTTGTCGGGTACTTGCCCCTCGTCTAGGGCGGTAAAGAAATCAGTATAGTTAATAATAATATCATTAATACTGACAGTGTTATTATCATTATCTAGTTTATTATTATCATTGTCAAGTTTAATTCTGATACGGCTAAGGCTCCGGAACTCTATATTGCGAAATACACAACCAATAGCTCTCTGTTCTAAATCACTGTGAGAATGAGCGTGGACAAAGACCGGCCCTGGATTTCCGCGTTCTATCGTCATGTCTTCCCAAATATGGTTGTAGGCATGTTGATTGGAGTCGTCATCATAGCGGATTAGAGGCGTATAGGAGTCGAGGCGATGGTCGCCGCTGCCGCCGGACAATAAAGTAGCACTCCGTCCTTCGCCGCGGAATATCAGCCTTTTATCATACCCTCCACGTGGAATGACGAGTCCGGGGGCGTAGATGACGTACTCTCCGGCGGGGAATAATAGCGTACCACCGCCGCGTTTAGCCCAAACATATTCTATCGCTTTCTGGATTGCGTCGGTGTCGTTAGAAACTCCATCTCCACGGGCAAAGAAGGGCGCGGCTTTGACATTTGTTCCAAGGGTCTGTTTTCCCTGAACCGGAAACCACAGCAACACGTTGGAAAACGTGATGGTGCTGCCCGCCGGGCTTTCCAGTCTAAAAACAAAGGTATTCGTTTCCGGGAGGTTATTGAAAACGTCCGCCGGAAGAATCCCTTCCACAAATACATTTTCGCTCCCCGAACGGAAAGTCTCTGTGTGAACCGCCTGCCCGTCACTATTATTGATATATACGGCGATTTCGCCATCGCTAGCGTTCATGCTCTCAACTTGATAGTGCAACAAATATGAATGTGAAGACGGGTCTACATTCGGATCCACGAGGATTCCATTAGGCCAGTCGAAAGGGAAACTCACCTCCTCGCCAGCAGAGAGCAAATATTGCTCTTCATTCCTTAAGACTATTATTTCAGATAGGATTTCCATGATTGTTGATTTGTAACTGGTCAGCCTCCGGCTGACCAGTTATGGTAGAAAAATGATTTTTGATTTTTAGAGCCTTACGTCATCGCCAATGTATCCAATGAATTCCTTGCCACACCCCAATGCGGTCAGGTCCGCCACACTGATTATGTGCCCAATCTGCCCAAGGCCAACACTAATTCCCAAACGCGTCTTCTTCATTACATTCTTCCACCTTTCAGTACCTACTCATACAATACTCCGCTACCGCAGGTGCTAGGGGCAAATACGCTCGCAGTCAACCCTCCGCATTACATCGTTAAGGTTGGCATATATAAATGCCCAGCCAGCCGCCGCAGCCAACGTTGCCAACAAGGGGCATATATCAACGCCGAAAATGAGTAACACTACTTCAATAATAAGGATACCCGGTATGATCCTAGCGACCATCCACCACAAAAAACATTGGACTCTTCGCATCACCCAACATGGTGTAAACCTGTAACAAAACAAAGCCCAAAGGCCAAAAAGCATTAACGCTACTATACCGGCGATAATAGCAACGATCAATATCACCGGAACATAACATCCGATAATTGCAAGGATGCTTGCTATAATAAGTGCACTGATTGCGGCATAGAGCAACGTTGCGCAGTTAACACTTAAACAGCCGCCCCGGTCACTGCGGTCATCATCGTCATCTGTGGGCGGACAATCAGCGCACGTCGTATCATTCCCTCTGTATTCGCCACCTTGGACACGGCATTCCTCTTCGGTCAGAAGTGCGCAGGGCCTATCCGTAAAGCAGCATGCACCCGTGGGCGGGCAGTCGGCGCACATCGTATCATTCCCTCTGTATTCGCCACCTTGGTCACGGCATTCTTCTTCGGTCAGAAGTGCGCAGGGCCTATCCGTAAAGCAGCATGCACCCGTGGGCGGGGGTGGAGGCGGACAATCGGCGCAAGTTGAGTCAGGACCTTTCCATTCGCCATGCCGCTCTAATTCACACACACGTTGGGTCAACAACTCGCAAGTCCCATCCGGCAAGCAGCATGCACCCGTAGGCGGTGGTGGGCAGTCGGCGCACGTCGTGCCATTCCCTCTGTATTCGCCACTTTGTGCACGACATTCCTCCTCGGTCAGCCCTTCTTCGCAGTGCCCGTCCTTAAAGCAGCATGCACCTGTGAGTGGGGGTGGGCACTCGTCGCACGTCTTGCCATCCCCTAGGTATTCGCCGCCTTGCTCAATACACTCCGCTTCGGTTAGCAACTGACAGCGCTTATCCTTAAAGCAGCACGCACCCGTGGGCAGGCACTCAGGAACATGGACTTCAATGGAAATATCCGGGCAGCCATCTATACTCAGTATTGCATCATAAACTCCCGGAATATAGAAATGAGTTAACATGACACCTGCAAAACCTGCGTTATTCCCGTCACCATAATCCAAATTGCCAGCGGTTCCAGCCGGAAAAGTGAAAATCATTTCGCGTTCGGTACCTTCATCGTTACAGTCAGAGGGAGCAACACCGATATCGCTGGCTTCCAAACAAAGGCAATCCAATTCATCTTCGAAAACGGCCGTGCAACTCGGATTCCCCTCGCACTCCGCTTTTACAATCACGTTGTTGTCGCAGATACAACCCGGCGGGTCAGCAAAAGTGACCGACCAAATCGCATCCGGATTATCCAATGTTTCTTGTACGTGGTGTCCAGAACAGACCAATGTTACTTTGAGCGATGTACAATCTTGGGCAGTGCCTTGGACTGTGACACTAACTAGTACACCTGCATCATCTGTCGTTCCGAGAACACTCAATATTGTGATATTGCATGCCATGGTATTCCTTCTTTTTTTAGATTTTATGAGAATTTTTGTTCCAAATCGCCTCCACGATGCGATTTATATCAAATTTTTTCAATTTTATGTCAAATGACGTTTTAGGCATCTTCGTAATTTTTGGTGTACTGCCCCACTTTTGCTGAAACGCAACTCCAATCTTTCTTCGGACACGTGGTAAAATCAGTATTTGGACAGGAGACGCGCTTATGTGTGAGGGAGTCAGGCGAATCCGGAGGCATAAATTTGCCCCCGAAAAAATTATCATCGCTGATCTGCTGCATATTGAAGTATTAAAAACTGCATCACAGCTACTTTGCCATCTCTTTTTAAGTGATTAAAGGTGGGGCACTAATTATTCGGAAATAGATGATAAATATCATTCATGTCTTTGATTTTCGTCACCCCAATTTGGGGCGCGGGCTCATGGAAAATGCAGTATGGTGGAGTAGAAGAAACAAATCACCTTTTCATACTGTAGCCAGCACAATCTGGGAGAGAGGTAAGCAAAAAAGGAAGCGGAAGGAAGTGCGGAAAAACCTGAAAACCTGAAGGGTAAAAGGCGGACAATATCTGCCAGTCAGGGGCACACTTCAGACGAGGAGCAGCAAAACAAAGGGCTTTTCTGTAAAGTACGATACAAAAGATTGCAGAGAAGCAATCATCCAAAAACATATTGCGAAATCCACAAAAAAGGGCGTAAATTTGACCCCGAAAGATCAGACTTACGCCCTCGTAAACACGATCTTTTTCTTTAATTTTCTGCACTATATCTGCACCGCGAAAAAAAGCGAGTCATGCCGATGACTCGGAATAACTCGCTTAAAATCAACAGTCGGGACGACAAGATTCGAACTTGCGACCACACGCCCCCCAGACGTGTACTCTACCGGGCTGAGCTACGTCCCGTTTACCCGCCGAAGCCCGTTTAGGGCGAAGGCGGGTTTCCTTCTATTTGCCTGCCTTCCCGCCTGTCGAGCCTTGGCGGACAGGGGCGTAGGCGGGTTTTCTTTGCCCCGCCTTCGCCCTAACCGGGCTTCGGCGGGCAAGTCGGATCAACGGGATTCGAACCTGTGACCTCCACGATGTCAACGTGGCGCTCTAACCAACTGAGCTATGACCCGTTTACCCGCCGTAGCCTTGGCGAAGGCGGGTTTTCTTCTATTTGCCAGCCTTCCCGCCTGTCGAGCCTTGGCGGGCAGGGGCGGGCAGGGGCGTAGGCGGGTTTCCTGTTTCCACCCAACTTTAACAAAGGGTGTGCCGTTTAGGGCCAAACCCGCCTTCGCCAAGGCTACGGCGGGTAAACGGGCCGCAAAGGTAATCTCCTCCATTCCAAAAAACCAACCCTTTTTAAATTTTCATCTCCTGCAAAACCTCTTGGATACGCTTAACCACCGTAGTGAGTGCTTTTGCACGATGATCCCATTCTGTAACAGGCAAAAGCCTGGCATTCTGTGGTTCTTTGGGCACCATTTCCAATTCGGCAAAAGGCGAATCCTCCCATTTACAATCAGACAAAAGTATGGGGATAACGCGAGCCTCTCCCAGCTTATGCCGTTCGAGCGCAGGAAGCATCTCGCTGTCCCAGCTATAATCTGAATCGATAAAATGAGCACTGATCAAAAGCAATACTACATCCGCCTTACGAAGTTTCGATTTGATGGCTTCATCCCAGGGCTCACCGGGTTTGATGAGCCCGTCGTGCCAGATATCGGCTTGCTTGAGGCGCTTGATGACAGGGCCTAGATAAATGCCCAGTTCTTCGCGCAACTTTAAATCTTCGTGCGAATAGGACATAAAAATAGTCGGTTTCGGCGGTTTTTGGCCGAATGCCTTCAAGAATGGGGCAAAGTCAGCCATGCTCAGAATTTTTCCCGCACTACCGTCTTTTTTGTAGGAGGGCACCAAAATAACCTCGTTGCGTACTTGTTCTAACAAATCCGGTATCCGGACAAAATCAATTCCATTGCGAGAAATTTGAGGCGAAGCGGCCTTTTCTGCCCTGCGAATAAAAACATCTGTGTTATTGGTTTGACTGACCTGAGTAGGGTTGGGAGCGGAAAAAGGATGCATATTTTCGGTCATCGCGCTGATGATCCGCTCAAACACCTCTCCTTCCCATTGTGTCGTTATACCGTTTTCAGGCCTCTGTTCCACATAAACAAGGATCTGGCCAAAATTTTCTTCCCTGACTCCCTTAACCAACACCCGAAGATTGCCTTCTACGGAAGTAAAAAGGATGCCATATTTCCAAAACTCCTTGTTGCGCACCTTGGAATCATTGCCAATCGAAAACACCAATTGGCGCAACGCTTTTTTAAAATGAAACAGCGGGCTTCGAACGATAAAATAGTTTTGTTCCAAACCGCTTGCTGCAATTTGATACAGACCTTCCAGCGGGTGATCGTCGGGAAGATACTGCGTAGCGATCCACTCTTCTTCAGGGCTTGGGCCTTTCGGAACTGGTGCCGAACGCAAGGCGCTTATAGGGGTCGCAGCAGCTGACGGAGCTGGAAAAATTATTTCCCAGCGGGCCATAAGTCCAATTAATAACTTGGCATATTTACCCTGATTTCTGCCCAAGGCGCGACTTGCTTCTGATTGGGTAAAACGGCCTTTTCTGCGCAACACTTCCTGATTAAGTATCTGGTAAATCTTTTCCGTGAGCACGGTAGGCCGCAGATACACGCGGTTTACTACCGCCGGGTTGTAAAATACCGCGCCGACGCTGTTAAGATAACGAACCAGCGTATCTATCTCGCCATCGGTAATAATAGCGGGCGCGATCACATCGCGGCATGCTTGTCTAAATTTTTCTGCTTCGAGCGATTGGCTTTCATCGGCTGATCGGGCAAATGGATTTTTTGCAAGTGCCTTTTTACTCGTGTCCTTGTCCGTAGCCTCTTGGATCGCTTTGCGAATATGTTGCCAAGAGGCCGCAAGTCGGTCACGGCCAAGGTTTTCCAGGGCTTTTTGACGGATGGCACACAGCAGTTTGTCGAGAAAAATTTGGAAGCGATGGTGATAGGCTCGATCTGCAGTTTTTTGCGATAGGGCCAAGAAGGCGCTCAGTGCCGTCGCATCCTCCACTTTATAAGATTCGAATATTATTGCCTCGGGCCAAGTGACTTTGCTGCCTTCTTTATCCAATTTGTTCTGCACCATAAATATAGGCGGCGGCGGACTGTCACTTTGAGCACTGGCATAGAAACGAATGCTGTCAAGCCAATATCGGTAGTGGAATTGTTCCACTGGTAGAGTCAATTTTTCAGGAACATCTCCGGGAATGACATACTCGGTGCCTACCACGGCGCTTTGGTTGGTACTTGGTTCCCAGACCAATATATAAATGGCGTTGTTGTCAAGAAAAAGTTGGTGCGTTCCATGGTAATACTCCTGACCGCCAAAATCCCAGATGTTCACGGTAATCTGCTCGGGCGTGTCTGGCACGAGTTTAACATCGAGAAAATCACTGCTTCGGATTTTCCATTGATGTATCTGAATGCCATGTGTAGAGGTCTCCAGGCTTGGTAATGGCTGTCCGCGCAATACCCGGGAAAGGGAGGTTTTCCCGGCTGTACTATTGCCGACCAGAATGATTTTTACTTCGGCAGCATGGACGACATCTTTTTCTCCCTCAATGGATTTGAAGTAGGCATCTATCTCAGTGGAGCTTGTTCTTTTCAAAATATTGTCCGAAACAACTAATTCAAGCGGGATATCTTTGATAGGGTTGCCAGCTAATCGCAACACTACGGGTGAGGTAAATGCGAATGCAAACGGCTCTATATATTCAATTTTATTATGCTCCAAACTAAGTATGCCAATCTCTTTAAGGCTGCCGAGTGGCTTAATGTCTTGGATGTTGTTACCAGTAAGAACTAGATTGCCTAGCGATAGATTTTGCAGTGGTGCTATATCTATTATCTGATTTCGTGAAAGGTCAAGTACTTCAAGCGCGGGAAATGCGCTTAAAGGGCTTATATCGGAAATTCGATTATTTCCGAAATATAAACTAGTTAAATAGGGTAAAGAAAGCGTTGGAGGTAAAAAATCTATTACATTGTTTCCCATATCTAATATTGTAAGATTTAGCATGGAAGATAAGAATGAAATATCTTTAATCTGATTGGCTCGTAGGTTTAATTCTTTTACCTTTAATAACTTTTGTAAAGGTATTCCATTGCTTATCTGGTTCGATGCTAAATGTATACGTTCTAAGTGTACCAAATTATTTAGGGGATCCAGCGAAGAGATATTATTCTCAAAAGCCACTAAGAGTCGCAGTTTAGAAAATGAAGCAATTGGTCTAAGGTCCGACACTAAATTATTGCCAATGAATAGCATAGACAGATTTTTTAATCCTGCCAAAGTCGAAAGGTCTGAAACCTTATTTCTACTTAAATTAAGGGTTTCTAATTTATTTAGATTAGAAAGGGGTGACAAATCTGAAATCTTATTTTGCACTAATGATAAGTCACGCAGTTTTACATTCGACCGTAAGGGGGAAATATCTGTCAATTCATTATTACCTAGATACAAAACTTCTAAATTGGGAAATGAGTTAAGTGCGCCAATATCCTTCAATTGAAGATTAGTCAAGTATAGACAACAAATTTCACTGTTTAAGCCAATTTCACTTAAATCTTCAGCGGAAAGGCGATTAACAGCGCCTTTATTGTTACTTTCTTGAATTAAGAATTCTGAAAAATCTTTTGGGTAATACTGTTCCAAATTGATTGTTTTCCTACCCGTATATTTCACAAAAAATTGCCCCAGGTTGAGCGCTTTCAGATGCTTGAGGCCGGCTAGTTCGCTGGGTATGCACGTTAGACCACAATTGCCTAGGTCGAGAAATGAGGCATCCTCCCCTCGGCTTAGTTGATCCAGGTTTTGCTGGATGAGTAGTAGGGCAAGTTCAGGGGTGGGCGTTTTATGCATTGGATAAATGTTTTTTCAAAAGCAAAATTAGCACGATGAATGGGTTTTCGCACTAAATAAACATTCTACCTTTGGTGCTCCCAAAACATGTAATTTTATATGCGCGAACAAATCCAACAACTTATTGCCTCCGGTCAGACCGAAGATGCACTCCAGCTCTTGGTCGCCCACAACGCCAATGACGCCGTACTGCTTCAGGCACGCTATGCCAGCGGAAAAAAGAACTACAACATGGGCCTTATTGGCTTTGATGATTGGAGCCGCCTGCAGGCACAGGTAAATTATGCGCTGCTTGAAGTTGCTGACAAGGCAGCTGTTCAAAGGGACGCCGAAACCTCTCGGCCTGCACCCGAACCCGCTGATGCACCCAACGAATCCTTCCACAGTGTGTTCATCTCCTACAACCATGGTGACCGAGAGGCTGTGGACAATATAGAATCATATCTGGAAGAAAAAGGCCTTCGGGTGATACGAGACACTGAAGATATGCATGCCGGGGAGAGTATTCAGGCTTTCATCCATCGCGTGATGCAGGAAGAAGGCATTATTCTTTCAGTAGTGTCTCGCAACAGTCTGCGCTCAGGGTGGGTAGGATTAGAAAATGACCTCGCTTTTTATTCCAGTCTATTCGGGGGGCGGCAATTTATTCCCGTAATGCTTGATAATGAGGTGTTCAAAGATGGTTTTATTTATAGCGTTGTGGAGGATATTGACAAAAAACTTCAAGATTTAGAAGCAGATACCCAAAAAAGGAGAAAATTGCACCTCCCGGACGACGATCTCATCCCCAAGCGGCAACGCCTCCAGGGGCTCAGACAAAACTTGCCTAAAATCATGACACGATTGCAAGAAGTTTTAACGGTTGATATCGCAGGCAATAATTTTGAGTCAGGCATGGCTAAAGTTGAGCGTACCGTAAAAAACACCAGGCCCGGAGCCTGACCAACTTATTATTGAATTCCAAGTATTTAAATTGATGAAACATCTCCCATCGCCCGTTCTTTTATTCGTAACGGCAGGTTTGCTCTCTCTGCTTCCCTCCTGTCAGAACCAACCCACTCCCAACGTACCCACCACCACCGTGCAACCTTCTGTTTTCAATCCCCAATCGGCCACCCCACCCCACCCCGAACAAAAACCAAAAGAACTCAGCACCCCCTGGGGCGATAAACGCTCCGACGAATATTACTGGCTCAATGAGCGCGAAAACCCCGCCGTGACCGCCTACCTAGAAGCGGAAAACCGATACGCCGACACGGTCCTCGCGCCTGTAAAAGGCCTGCGCACCAAACTCTACGACGAACTCAAAGCCCGCATCAAAGAAGACGACCAAACAGTACCGTATTTCAAAAATGGCTACTGGTATGTGGCCCGCTTTGAGGCAGGTAAGGAATACCCTGTTTTTACGCGAAAAAAAGGGGATTTGAACGCCGCTGAAGAGGTGCTGGTGGACGTGAACACACTCGCCGCAGGCAAGGAATATTGCCAATTTGGTGGCCTTCAGGTTAGTCTCGACAACCAACTGATGGCCTATTCTGTGGACTACAGCGGTCGGAATTTGTTCAAAGTGTATTTCAAAAACCTCGCCACCGGAAAAGACCTTCCTGATTCCTTCGACATCGGCGGGGCATTCGTTTGGGCCAACGATAACAAAACGATTCTATACGACACGAAAGACAAAGTAACGCTCCGCAACGACAAAATCTGGCGACACGTCATCGGCACCCCGCAAAAACAGGACGTGCTCATGTACCACGAAAAGGATGAGACGCAGTACGCCTATCTGGGGAAATCCAAGAGCGAACAATTCTTTTTGATCAACTCGGCATATACGCAAACTGTTGAGGTTCAATATCTTGATGCAAACAATCCCGCCGGAAACTTCCAAAGCATTCGCCCACGAGAAAAGGATTTTTTTTATGAAATAGAGCATTGGAACGACCAGTTCATTATTCGCACCAATTGGGATGCGAAGAACTTTCGCCTGATGGAAACTCCAGTGTCTGACCCGCGTCGAGAAAACTGGAAAGACGTGCTCCCCCATCGCAAGGACATACTGCTGGATGGGTTCACCGTGTTTAAAGAATACCTCGTAGCCTCTGAGCACAAAGGCGGACTAAGCCAAATTCATATCCTTCGCTGGGCAGATAAAGCCGACCACTATATCGAAGTGGGCGAGCCGACCTACGCCTGTTCGGTGGACAACAACCCAGAGTTTGACACTAAAACCTTGCGCTACGCCTTTTCTTCCCTTAAAACGCCTACGACCATTGTGGATTACAACATGGAAACGAAGGCAAAAGAGGTAAAGAAAGTTGCCCCTGTTTTGGGTGGATTCGATTCAAACCATTACGAAACCGAATTTGTGTGGGCCACTGCCCGCGACGGTGTAAAAGTGCCCATCTCGCTGGTGCATAAAAAAGACCTCCCCCGGAACGGCAATGCACCTTGTCATCTTACGGGCTATGGCTCCTATGGCTCCAGTTACGCCCCGGGCTTCAACCGCGACAAAATCAGTCTGCTCGACCGGGGCTTTGTAGTGGCCATCGCCCACATACGCGGCGGCATGGAAATGGGTTACCAATGGTACGAAGACGGCAAAATGTTGAAGAAAATGAACACCTTCAACGACTTTATTGACTGCGCCGACTTCCTGATAAAGGAAAAATATACCGCTTCCGATCGCCTTTTTGCCGAAGGCCGCTCGGCTGGAGGCCTGCTTATGGGCGCGGTGACAAATATGCGCCCCGATCTTTTCAAAGGCATCATCACAGGCGTACCGTTTGTGGACGTGCTGACCACCATGAGCGACCCCAGCATACCCCTTACCACAGGAGAATATACCGAGTGGGGCAACCCGGCCAACAAGGCCGAATACGATTACATGAAACAATATTCGCCCTACGACAACATGAAAAAAGGAAATTATCCTAACATGCTGGTGCTGACTTCCTTCGCAGATTCGCAGGTGCAATATTTCGAGCCAGCCAAATATGTTGCTCGCTTGCGCGACCTGAAAACCGACAAAAATGTACTGCTTTTCAAAACCAATATGAGCGGCTCGCACGGAGGCTCTTCGGGCCGTTTCAAACGCCTGGAAGAACGGGCACTGGAATATGCCTGGATGATGGGTTTGCTGGGCATGGATGGGGGTGAGATGAAACAGTAATTTTAAAACAATTCGTTTTTTTATTGGAACTTCCGTACTTTTGCCTTTTCGCGAAAACCTCCCGGCACCTCAGTTGTTTTCCCGCTCGAAATGGCAAAAGCAAAAGCACAAATAGCATCCCTAAGTACTGTTTCTGTGACTGACCACCAGTCACCAATTACCAATAACCAGTCACCAATAACCGGTAACCAATCACCAGTCGCCAATAACCACTTTATCGAAGTCATCGGTGCACGCGCCCACAATTTGAAGAATGTGGACGTACAGATCCCGCGCAATCAACTGGTGGTTATTACGGGGGTGAGTGGTTCAGGCAAATCGAGCCTCGCCTTCGACACCATATACGCCGAAGGCCAACGGCGATTCATGGAAACACTTTCCAGTTATGCACGCCAATTCATCGGCGAGATGGAACGCCCTGATGTAGATCAAATTACAGGGCTTTCTCCGGTCATTTCCATTGAGCAAAAAACCACCGGCCGCAACCCGCGTTCTACCGTTGGTACAGTGACAGAAGTGTACGATTTCCTGCGTTTGCTTTTTGCCCGCGCGGGTGAAGCATACTCCTATGAGACAGGGAAAAAGATGGTGAAATATACGGAGGAGCAGATCGTAGAAAATATTACTGAGCGGTTTGCAGGTCAGAAGATCGCGCTGCTCTCGCCCGTTGTGCGCTCCAGAAAAGGACACTACCGCGAACTTTTCGAGCAAATCCGGAAACAAGGCTATACCCGGGTTCGTGTGGACGGAGAAATGCTGGAGATCACGCCTGGAATGCAACTCGACCGTTACAAAATTCACGATGTCGAGATCGTGGTGGACCGCTTGAAAGTAGGAGACGACCGGAATGAACGGCTGGCCGAAAGCCTGAACATGGCTTTGAAATTGGGCGATGGGCTGATTCAGATCTTAGAACTCGAAAATGGTGATCTGGCCAGTTTTTCAAAAAATTTGATGTGCCAGGACACCGGGCTTTCCTACGACGAACCCTCGCCCAACACTTTTTCTTTCAACTCGCCCTATGGAATGTGCCCGCAATGCAAAGGATTGGGCGAAATTCATGAGGTGGACATGGCGCGGGTTATTCCAGACAACACCAAGAGTATCAACGAGGTAGCAATTGTTCCATTGGGCGAAGTCCGTGAAAACATGCTTTTCAAACAACTTCGGGCATTGTCGAAAAAGTACAACTTTTCCTTCAGTACGCCCGTAAAAGAACTGCCTGAAAATGTGCTGAACGCCATCCTACATGGTGGCGACGAAATCAAGGTGGATATGATGTGGGGCGGAGAGGAGTGGAGTTACGATATGGCTTTCGATGGCCTGATCAACGTGATCAAACGCCAGTATGTAGAAGCTACCAGCGAAAAAGCCCGGCAGTGGGCAGAGGATTTTATTGCAATCGTACCTTGCCCGGATTGTGACGGCACTCGCTTGAAAAGGGAAAGTTTATGGTTCAAAATTGCCGAGCGCAACATCGCCGAACTGGCTCAAATGGATCTGGCTGAACTCTACGCCACCCTGGAAAATGTAGATGAAAACCTGAGCGAACGCCAGCGAACAATCGCCAAAGACGTGCTGAAAGAAATCCGTTTCCGACTCAAATTCCTGCTGCAGGTTGGCCTGGACTACCTGGCACTTGACCGGCCAGCACGATCCCTGTCAGGGGGAGAAGGCCAACGGATTCGCCTCGCCACCCAAATTGGTTCACAACTCACGGGCATCACATATATCCTTGATGAGCCGAGTATTGGCCTGCACCAGCGCGACAACCACCGCCTCATCGAGGCATTGAAAAACCTGCGCGACATAGGCAATACCGTTCTGGTAGTGGAACACGACCGAGACATCATGCTGGAATCCGATTACCTGATTGACCTTGGCCCTGGCGCGGGCAAGCACGGCGGCCAAATCGTGGATATAGGAAAACCTGCAGAATTTCTAAAAAAACCCACCGCAACTTCCGACTATCTCGCAGGTCGTTCTAAACTCGATATTCCCAAAGTCCGCCGAAAAGGCAATGGACACTGGCTCGAACTCGAAGGCTGCACGGGACATAATTTGAAAGCGGTAACGCTTCGAATTCCGCTCGGCACTTTCATCTGCATCACCGGGGTGAGCGGCTCCGGCAAGTCCTCGCTTATTAACGAGACCTTGTACCCTATCCTGCAAAGCAATTTTCACAACAGCCTTAAACGCCCACTCAAGTATCAGAATATCAAGGGTTTGGAAAACCTCGACAAGGTAATTGAGATAGACCAAAGTGCTATCGGGCGAACCCCAAGAAGTAACCCTGCGACTTACACGAACGTTTTTGGCGACATCCGAAAGCTATTTGCCGACACGCCGGAAGCCAAAATCCGGGGCTATGCCAACGGGCGTTTTTCGTTCAATGTTAAGGGTGGTCGTTGCGAAGTCTGCGAAGGTGCTGGCCTGCGAACCATCGAGATGAATTTCCTGCCTGATGTGCAGGTGCATTGCGAACGTTGTCAGGGCCGCCGCTACAACCGCGAAACCCTGGAAGTACTCTACAAAGGCAAAAGCATCAGCGATGTGCTCGACATGACCATACACGAGGCGGCAGAATTTTTTCAACCTATCCCGAACATCTATCGGAGAATCAAGACCTTGCAAGACGTAGGCCTAGGTTACATAACCTTGGGCCAACAGGCCACTACCCTATCAGGCGGTGAGGCACAACGCGTAAAACTGGCTGAAGAACTCTCCAAAAAAGACACGGGACGCACCATTTACATCCTCGACGAGCCCACCACAGGCCTGCATTTTGAAGACATCCGCCAACTACTTACCGTATTAAACAAGTTGGTGGAAAAAGGCAACACGGTCATCGTAATCGAGCACAACCTCGACGTGGTAAAAATGGCCGATCACATTATTGATGTGGGGCCGGAGGGAGGTTTTCGAGGGGGAAAGATCGTGGCGGAGGGTACGCCGGAGGAGGTGGCAAAGGTGGAGGAGAGCTGGACAGGGAAGTTTTTGAAGAACGAACTCACGCCTGCTCCAAAATAAACCCCGCATCAATTTTCAACACTGTGTGAAGCCGCTTTGCCAAATCCATATTTACCTTACGCTTTCCTTGCATTACTTCCGAAAGGCGGGTAGCTGAAACGCCCAGTAATTCTGCCAGATCTTTTTGTTTGAGTTTGCGCTCGTACATTTTCAATTCGAGCATTTCCACCAGCGTTTTCGGCTGACGAATGGGCATGAGTGGAATGCCATCTTCCCAGGCCTCAGCGAGTAGAGACAAATGGTGTAATTCATCCTGTTCCGTGGAATTCAGGCTTTGAAACCCTCCGTGATGAGTGGCCCTTTGGAGATATGTCTCCACTTTTTCCATGACCTGACGGTATTCTTCTTCGGAATTGATTTTGTATAACATAATGGTCAAATTGTTGTTAAGTCCACCTTGTCGTACTCAGCGTGGGTGTCTACAAACCGAATAAAAACGGTATGGCCTGAGGGTGTTCAGTACCAAAATCCCTCAGTATGGTTTTGCTGATGATGACCATTTAGAATGCAAAATTATGGAATTTAATTACATTTATCAAAATTTTATTCCACGTGATCGCTGTTGTTGCAAGCACCTTCACAGTCGATAAGAAATCCCAAGCAGATTTTTTTGCCCTCGTCCGAAATACTTTCTAGCTTTCCTTTGCCAAAAAGAGAAGTCTTTGTACTTTTGCCGCCCGTTTTGAAAAATTGCCAAGTCAATGGACGCTTTTGTTGCGTACTCTTTGCCGATTCAAGGGCTGAAATCAGGAGTACACCATTTCAAATTTGAGGTTGACCACGCGTTTTTCGCTCAGTTCGAGGATTCGCCTGTACAAGAAGGCAAAGTTCATTTTGAACTCGAATTGGACAAACGGCCCGATTTGATGCGCTTCAATTTTACCCTGGAGGGCTTCATAAAGGCTGAATGCGACCGATGCACCGCTACGATTGATTTGCCGATTGAAGATGAACGACAACTTATCGTGAAGTTTGGAGAAGAAGATATCGAAGTGGACGACGAGGTGATTTTTTTGCAACGAGATGCACCGGTTTTTAATGTGGCAAAGTACCTGTACGAATTTATTGTACTTGCCTTGCCCATTACGAACACTTATGATTGCGAAAACGACGAAAAGCCGCCATGCAATTTTGAAGTGCTCAAACATTTGAAATCTGACGCGGATGAAAATCAGTCCAGTTCTATCTGGGATAGTCTCCGTGACTTGAATAAGGATAATTAATTGAATCACAACAGGTTGTTTGAAAACCTTTACAAGTTTTTACACAACCCATCTGCTGAAAAGCAGCTGAACAAAGGAATAGCGTCATGCCAAATCCAAAATGGCGGCACTCTAAACGCCGCACTCGCGCTCGCCGCACACACGACCATGCAGACATGCCTACACTGGGCACTTGCAAGAACACGGGCGAAGTACACATGTTCCACCACGCTTATACCGTGGATGGCGACTTGTACTACCGTGGTCAAGTACTGGTGCCGGGCAAAGCTCGAGGCACAGAAGAATAATTACGCCTCTTTTTCAAGCAGGCAATTTGAGGAGGCTCCAATCCCGCAGGTCGGGACATTTGGGGCTTTTTCTGTTTTTTGTTGAATGGTTGTTGGTGATTGGTTATTGGTTGATTGGTGATTGGTTATTGGTTGATTAGTTATTGGTTGATTGGTGATTGAGCGAACCTCTCCATGTTATCTGTAATTAACCATCGCCCGCCCGGGAAAAAAATCTAGACCAAACTCGCCCAACAACCTATCACCAATCAACCAATAACCAATAACCAGTAACCAACTCACACCATGAAGCAGATCATCAATACCCCCAACGCCCCCTTACCTATTGGACCTTACAATCAGGCTGTTGCGTTCAATGGCTTGCTCTATGTCTCCGGCCAAATCGCGATAGACCCCGCTACAAGCGAACTGGTTTTGGACAACATTGAGGTCGAAACACATCGGGTGATCCAAAATCTGAAGGCTATTTTGGAAGCAGGAGGAAGTAGCCTTGAAAAAGTGCTGAAAGCCACCGTTTTTGTAAAAGACATGAACCTTTTTGGCCGAATCAATGCGGTGTATGGGGAGTATTTCAAACCCGAATTTGCACCGGCACGTGAATTGGTTCAGGTCTCTGAACTTCCCAAGTTCGTGAATATCGAGATATCCGTTATTGCTTCAATTTAATGTAACCCGGAACTCCGTTCCAGGGCAATTACCGGAACGGAGTTCCGGCATACTTGGCTCTATGAAAAACGTTCTATCCTGCGTACAGCCTACCGGCGACCTTCATCTTGGCAATTATTTCGGTGCAGTGCAGAACTGGGTACGCCTCCAAGAAGGTTATAATTGTCTTTATGGTGTGGTGGATTACCACTCCATGACCATGCCCTATAATCCAATACAGCTTCGGGAGAACACCTGGAAAATGGTTTTTTATCTGCTGGCTTGTGGTATTAAGCCTGAAAACCTGTTTATCCAAAGCCTGGTGCCGGAACACGCCGAATTGTCATGGATACTCGGTTGCACCACCAGCTATGGTGAATTAACTCGTATGACCCAGTTCAAGGACAAAACAGACCAACTGCACGAGTTGGATAAAGATTCTTTTGTTAGTCTGGGCTTGTTTGCTTATCCGGTGCTGCAAGCAGCTGACATTTTGATCTATCATGCTGATTTTGTGCCTATTGGAAAAGATCAGGAGCAACACCTCGAACTATCAAGGAACATAGCACAACGTTTCAACCACCAGTTTGGAAAAGAATATTTTGTGCATCCCGAGCCGCTTTATACAGAAACGCCCAAAATCCTTTCTCCCGCCGACCCGAACAAAAAAATGAGCAAGAGCCTGGGCGAGAAACATTACATCAACCTTTTCGGGGAGGAAGACCGGGTGCGGAAACAAATCAAATCTGCCGTGACCGACACCGGAGAAACCGCAACAGGAGAAATGAGCGCAGGCGTGAAAAACCTCTTTGAACTCCTCCGTGCCTGCAACGACATGGATGCGCACCATGCCCTAATGGCCGACTATCAATCCGGCGCGCTTCGCTACAGTGACCTGAAAGAAGCTGTGGCTAATGCAGTGGTCAATCTTATCAACCCTTTCCGCGAACGATTTGCTGAATTGCAGGCCGACAAACGTAACGTAAAAAGTCAGATCCAGGAATCCAGCGCGGAAACCCGCAAGCGGGCGCAACAAACCCTGCGTGAGGTGCGTGATATTACGGGTTTGGGCTCGCTGAAGTAGGTTTATGCGAAAATAAAGGATAAGTAGGTTTTATACCAAAAAGCCGCTCGGATCTTCCTCCCAGCGGCTTTTTTTGTCATTATTATCAGATTATTCATAACTGGCAATAGGCAAACACACCTTTGTAACACTAATAATTTCTACCTTTATTTTGATTTCCAAAAGCCAATATTCTTAACTTAAACTGATTTATCATGCAATTAAAATCCAACCTGCTTTCCCTGCTCTTTGTGCTCAGCCTATTGAGTTTTGCCTCCGCACAAGGCCCTACCAACCGCCTCCTTTTTGTGGCCGACCTTTCGGGCAGCCAGCAAGTACCTGCTGTGGTAACCAATGCCCGTGGAGTGGCTACGTTTTTATTTTCTGAGGACCGCTCGACCATCACCGTTCACGGCGTGTTTAGCGGATTAAGTGGCCTTGTAACCGCTTGTCACATCCACAGCGGCCTGGAGGGTGTAAATGGCCCGGTTTTTACCAATTTTTCGAGCAACGTTGACGGTAACAGCTTGAATGCCACCATCGCTACACCTGCCAACCTGCTCACTAAAGCATTGAAGAAAGAGCTTTACCTGAATGTGCATACCGCTGCCAATCCCGGTGGCGAGATTCGCGGACAATTGGTGCTGGCCACCGATCTTCAATATGCTGCCATCCTGAATGGCCTTGAAGAAGTGCCTCCAATTTTGACAACAGCTACCGGGGTCTTTCGGTTTACTTATTCCCCGGGCTTTGGCAAAGGGCATTATATTGGCTCCTACAACGGCCTGTCTGGCCCTGTCACTGCCGCACACATACATAATGCAGTACAGGGAGTATCTGGCCCTGTAGTAGCGCCCCTGTCTGCAGGTTTGCCCAATACCTTTGTGGGTGATATTGATTATCAAGGTTTCCCCTTTAATTTTCTCCAAAAATTGGAAGCCAAAGAGTTATACGTCAATGTTCACACAGCAAACGGTCCTGGAGGAGAAATTCGCGGGCAATTAAGGTCGCTTGGCCCGATCACCTTTGAATCAGTGCTCAATGGAGACCAGGAAACACCCCCGGTTATCACATCGGCCATTGGCACTGCGGTTGCCAGCCTCAACTCGAGCCTGGACTCGCTGACCTACTTCGTGTCTGTCACTGGGCTTACCCCCACAGCCGCGCATTTCCACACCGGACCCAGCGGATCTGCTGGTCCAGTCCTCGTCCCTTTGGCAACAACGCCTGCTCCAAATTTTTATACTGGTACAGTGGCACTAAACCCAAATCAGGTTTCCAATCTACTTAAAGGAGATGTGTATGTCAACATTCACACTACAGCAAATCCGGGTGGCGAGATACGCGGGCAAATGGAATCCAACCTGCGCCGGGTGTATGCTTTTGATCTTTGCGGGGACCAGCAAGTGCCTTCAAACAATGCTTCCGCTTTGGGTGCCGCTGCTGTCAGTGTGGATCATCTGAATACAAACCTGAGTTATCTCTATATCGTAGATGGTCTGAGTGGGCCTGCCACTGCTGCACATATACATAATGCAGCATTTGGGGTTAATGGGCCTGTATTAAAACCGCTCACCACGGCCGCACCAACGGCTGCAGGAGTAATCCCAATTACTGGCAATGACGCGGTGTTGATCGAGGCCGACAACACCTACCTCAATGTACATACGGCCGCAAATCCAGGAGGGGAAATTCGTGGGCAGATACTGCGTGCCATTACCTGTGCAGAAAACGTAAGCGTAAACAATCCTGTAATTTCAGAGATGACCGTCAGTCCAAATCCAAGTTCGGGTTTAACAGAGATCAGGCTTGAAATTGCCGAAGCCTTTGAAGGGCAATTAATTTTGATGGATATAGCAGGCAAACCCATTCGTATTGAAAATCATTCTTTTGCCACGGGCGCCCTGGTTCTCCCTATTGATCTGAGTGCCTTGCCAATGGGGCTATACTTTGCTCAGATAAGATCCGCACAGCACGGGATTATTGCCGCATTCAAAATGATAAAGAATTAAACCATCCGGTTGAATACAATCAGGTTCCAAAAATAAAAAGGCCGCTCGGAAAATCTCCCCGAGCGGCTTTTTTATACCGATAATCTTTGCAAATTATTGCTCAGATTTTTTCTCACCGGGCTTAGCGCAGCAAGATTTGCCAGCAGATGCCGCACCACCTGCACAGCAGGCTTTCTTTTCGCCGGCTGAGCATGATTTTTTGACCATGCCTTCAGTAGTACCAGCGGAAGCAGATTTAGGAGCAACATTGACAAATGCACTCGTAGCTTCATCAAATTGTACACTTACGAACTGAACATTGCCTTGTGCATCGGCCTCCTTACGGACATATGCGATAGAGCCGTCTTCTGCCTGACGCTTTTCAATGCTGGCATCAGAAGCAGCAGCTTTGGCGGCTTTATTAGCACAGCAAGATTTGCCAGCAGTTGAAGCGCTTTTACAAGATTGAGCATTAGCACCGACCATGCCGAATGCGAGGAAGAAGGCGAAGAAAAAAATTGCTTTTTTCATGAGCGAAAAAGATGTGATTTTGAATGTGAAATAATTTGTTTTTGCTTTCAAAAGCAGTTCAAAAGTAAAGGGTTTGCTTTAATTCAAATATACTTTGGGGAAATCTTAACAAGAATGAAGTGTAATTGGGGGTCATTGAGTCATTGGGGGTCATTGTTCAATTTACTTTCCGGACAAGATCGAGTTGTATCTGCCAGGGTCATTCAGCAATTTAATGGCCTCTTTTACTTCCGGGTCGTTTACCAGGTTCTTGCGCACTTTGCCCCGTTGAAAATAATAGCGACCAACTATTTCCTGTTCAATTTCGTGCAGAATACGATTGCGCTCCCTAAGCATCTCTCCTTTCTTTTCTGCCTTTATTTTGCTTTCCAAAGCTTGCAGCTCCGCATCCATAAGCCAGTTTTCAAGGGCAGCTGTTTCGCGCAGCTCAGCCATCTTTTTTTCTGAATGGGTTTGATAATCAAAGTTCCTGGATTGAACGAATGATGAAAAATCATCAAAATCTTTGAACTCAAAGATTTCGATCGAATCAATAGAAGACCGTGTTTGGGCAAATTTGGTTGCATAATCAAAGATAATATTTTGATCAAGCAAGGCTTTTACCACACCCTTCGCTGTATCATGCGGCAAAACGACATCCGGCTTGATGCCTCCACCGTCAAGCACCGTACGGCCATTTCGAGTTTTGAATTGGGCGCGGTCCGATTCAGGAATGTCCACCGGCTCACCATCCTTATAACGTACCGATTGGATACACCGGCCGGAGGGCACGTAATATTTCGCAGTAGTTAGTTTGATGCGAGCATTGTAGCCCAATTCTTTGGTGTTTTGCACAAGGCCTTTCCCATAACTGCGCTGTCCCATGATAACTGCACGGTCCAGATCTTGCAAAGCGCCCGCAGTAACTTCACTCGCTGAAGCACTCATTTTATCCATCAAAACTACCACCGGTATGTCTTTGTCTATCGGGGAATGTTGGGTGCGCAGGTTGAGGTCCCATTCCGGCACTTTGCCGCGGGTGCTAGCCACAAGTTCAGCTTTTGGAACAAAAATATTGACCAGATTGACCGCTTCGTTCAAGAGACCACCACCATTATGGCGCAGGTCGAGGATCAAGCCCTTCAACCCGGGGTTTTTCTGCTTGAGGTTGGTCAATGCATCGCCCACGTTCTGGGCGGCATTTTCAGTAAACGTAGTAAGGTTTACATAGCCAATACCATCTGCCACCAAACCAGCGTGCGGCACGTTCGGGATGTTGACCTCGCCGCGTTCCAGGGTGATCTTCATCTCTTTCGGTTCACCAGGGCGATTGATCACCAAATTGGTTTTTGTACCTGGGAAACCGCGCAAGAAATCTTGCACCTGCTGTTCGCTTCGACCTTTGGCGCCTTGGCCATCAATGCTCACCAAAGCATCCCCAACTTTCAAGCCCGCCTTGTGAGCGGGACTGTTCTCGATAATTTCCACCAAAACAACATAATCCCCCACCCGTTCGCCGGTAGCTCCCAAGCCATTGTATTTACCATCTACTTGAATTCGGTATCCTTCTATATCTGTTTCTGAAATATAATTGGTGAATGGATCAAGCCCTTCAAGCATTGCATCCATCCCTCGACGCATCACCTGGTTGGGGTCAAGCGCATCTACATAGGAGTGGTTAACTTCTCGATAGGCATTGGCAAAAATCTCCATGTTTTTTGCAATGTCAAAGTAGTTGGCTTGTGCCTGAACGAGCGTTAGCGCGAAGAAGGGAGAAAATAATAGTAGTTTAAGTTTGTAGTTCATGTATGTATGGTATGCCTTTGATTTTCAAATTCGGGGTTGGACGACAAAGATACGGCGATTGGCTTATTCAAACGGAAATATGGTTTTGGCATTCATTTTGGTTCCTTTGCCTAATTTTCACGACCTTTGCGCTTTATTGGACATTGATCGATCAAACTATAGACCTTGGCCAATCCCAAATGCACCACGAATTTAGTCGCACAGCCTACCGGCAGACAGACAAAATCCGGAAGCAAAACGTCTAAACATCACCTTTTACCATTTATTCATTGGATTTTTCAGAATTTGGTCTCCACCCCGACGTTCTCGATGGCATCGAGGCCCTAAATTTCAAAACCGCTACCCCCATTCAAGAAAAGGCTATTCCCCTCATTCTGGAGGGCAGAGACCTTATTGGCACAGCACAAACCGGAACTGGAAAAACTGCTGCTTTTGTGCTGCCCATCATGCACAAGATCATGGTTTCAGGTGAGGCAGATTTTACACAAGCACTGATCATCGTGCCTACCCGCGAACTGGCTATGCAGATTGACCAGGCCATTGAAGCATATTCGTATTTCGCAGGCATTTCTTCGGTAGCTATTTACGGCGGTGGCGGTGGCAAAGATTTTGCTCAGGGCCGTGATGCGTTACAAAAAGGCGCCGACATCGTGATCGCTACACCAGGCCGATTGCTCTCACACATGAGCCTGGGTTATGTTGACTTCTCACGACTGCGTTTTCTGGTGCTCGACGAGGCCGACCGGATGCTCGACATGGGCTTTATCCCCGACCTCACCCGCATCATCGAATCGCTCAACCCGCAGCGCCAAAGCCTGCTTTTTTCTGCCACCATGCCCTCCGGGATCATGAAACTGGCAAAAACAATGCTTAAAAATCCCGCTACTGTCAGCGTGGCGCTTTCAAAGCCGGCAGAAGGAGTGACCCAGGGAGTTTTCCTGGTAGGCGACCGCCAAAAAATACCACTTATCACGGATATCTTAAAGGACAGGACCGGAAGAACCCTTATTTTTTGTTCCAGCAAACTAGCAGTCAATGAGCTGTACAAAAAACTCAAAAGCCGTAATCTATCCGTAGAGCGCATCAGCAGTGACCTGGAACAAGCCGAGCGCGAACAAGTGATGCTCGACTATCGGAACCAAAAAATTGACATCCTGGTAGCCACCGATGTGCTTAGCAGAGGCATTGATATTGACGGGATTGACCTGGTGATCAATTTTGAAGCCCCACGAGATGCCGAGGATTATGTGCACCGAATTGGGCGCACCGCCCGGGCCGAACGCAAAGGCACTGCACTCACGCTCATTAACCACGCCGACCTTCATCGCCTCAAGCGCATCGAAAAACTTATCGGAAAAGAAGTACCCAGGCTGCCACTTCCACCCGGGCTCGCAGAAGAACCTGAACAGCGACGCACGCAGCGCCAAGGCAGCGGCGGCAGATCGCAGCCAACCCAGAGAGGTGGCGGCGGCGGACCACGAAAGGAAGGTGGACAAAAACAGCCTTATCGCGGCGGACAGCGGCGGAACGGCGGCGGCGGTGGCAGAAGCAGTGGCGGAGGGCAGGCACCTGCGGCATGAGGCATTTCAGGTGTGATCTGCCGAGGCACGAGGCAGGTGACATCTGAAATGCCGATTATTCGGAGATGAGCATTGAGCTGACAATTTTTTAGGGTCCAAACCTCATAGGTTTTAAAAATCTACAAGGTCTTCTTTCTACGAAATATCATGACAATTCAAGAAGCCCAACTTACGGTAGATCAATGGATTAAAACCATTGGTGTTCGATACTACTCCGAGCTCACCAACACCGCCCTGCTCATGGAAGAAGTGGGCGAAGTGGCCCGGCTCATGGCGCGGCTTTACGGTGAACAGTCGTTCAAAGACCCCGCTTTAGCCGCCGATGCCCCGGCCCAACTCGCCGATGAAATGGCCGACGTGCTGTTTCTGATCCTCTGCCTGGCCAATCAAACGGGTATTGACCTTACCGAGGCGCTTCAAAAAAATCTTGACAAAAAAACGAGCCGCGATGCAGCCAGGCACGCTGGGAATGAGAAGTTGAAGTGAGGGCATGTACCCCGGAACTCCGTTCCGGGGACGAAACTCCCGGAACGGAGTTCCGGGATACTTACCCGAACGCAGGCCCTCACTACCGGGAAAAATGGTACAGAAACGCATACTTAGAGGCATAAACGCCCCTTGTCCCTATGGCCTAAAAGACCATACCACTTAAGAAACACCACCATTTAAGAGACTCCACCACAAAGGTCCAGCGTATATTAGCCCCAACAAATAGCACCGCCGTTTATCATGAAAAAGGTATTCATACAACACACACTCATACTCCTCGCGCTGAGCTTCACATGCTCCTTATCCGCACAAATTCGCCTCACCGAAATCGCCCCTACCAACACGGGACAGATCCAGGACGAAGATGGCGACCGGCCCGACTGGATTGAGATCAGGAACGGTGGGACTCAAGCAACCAATTTCCTTGGATGGGGTCTCAGCGATGGGTCGAAAGCCCAGCGATGGCTGCTGCCAGAGCTAAGCCTGGACCCCGGTGAGCGACTACTGGTGTTCGCCTCCGGCAAAAACCGAGGCTCTTCTATGGTGCCGCCAGGTAGTATAGATCATTGGGAAACAGCCGTTTACGAAGGCAACACTTGGCGCTACCGAATCGGCACCAGCAATCCGCCCGCTGATTGGAACACCCTTGGATTCGATGATTCAGCCTGGGCCAGTGGACCGGGCGGTTTTGGCTATGCCGATGGCGACGACGGCACCGTAGTGCCAAATGGCACACTTTCGGTTTACTACCGCCGAATTTTCGATGTGCCAGATTTGAGCCAAATCATTCGCGCAGTGCTCAGCATGGATTATGACGACGGCTTCATCGCATACCTCAACGGGCAGGAAATAGCCCGCAGCAGCACCGTAAGCGGTCAGCCAAATTGGAATACCCTGGTTGGCGAACATGAGGCTACTTTTTACAACAACGCTGCGCTTCCTGAGGCATTTACCCTGGACCAGGCAGCATTGGCTGTGTTACTACAACAGGGACAAAACGTATTGGCCGTAGAAATACACAATACTGCCACCAACTCCAGCGATCTTTCAGCCCGCACATGGCTGCATTTTGGCATTGGGACTTCCGCACAATTATATGGCCCAACGCCTCCGTGGTTCAACCCTGGTAACGGTTTCAATGGAAATCTGCACACTGATTTTAAAATCAATTTTTCAGAAAAAATTGTACTCTTCGACGAGTTAGGGAATCTGGTAGATTCTGTTTCCATGGTACAACTTCAGCCTGGCCACAGCTTGATGCGCATCAACGACGAGGGCGATTGGTGTACAACCGCAACGCCAACGCCAACCACGGCCAACGGCTTTGATTGTCAGAACAGTTATGCTGAAATGCCTTCCTTCACACTTTCGGCGGGTTTTTATTCGGGAAACCAAAATGTGGGCATCACGGGCGTTGGCGAGATCCGCTATACCATCGATGGAAGCGTGCCAAACACCAGCTCCACACTCTATACTGCCCCAATTGTCGCGAGCCAAAACACAGTGCTTCGCGCCAGAGCGTTCGAGGCCTTCAAATTGCCCAGCGCAACAGAGACGGCTACTTATTTTATCAATGAGGATGTAACGCTTCCGGTCGTTTCGGTCACCATTTCGCCCCAGGATTTTACTGAAGTTTATGACAACTATTCCCGCAAGGGTGTGGTGAGCCTGCAATATTTTGACAAAAACAAACAAAAACAATTCGAGGGGGAGTTTGCAGGCTATGTAGTGGGCAACTGGTCCGTGGGTTTCCCACAAAAAAGTCTTCAGTTCGACACAGATGAGGATTACGGCTCTCTGGGCGAGATCGAGTACCCTCTTTTTTCGCCAGACAAACCGATAGAAAAATACCGCTCATTCCGCATCAGAAATGAAGATGACGACTGGACCAGTGCCCGAATGCGCGACCGGATCGTGAATGAATTGGCTGCGCCTACCCACGCGGGGCGGGCATCGTACCAAAACGTAATTGGTTTCATCAACGGTCAATACTGGGGTCACTACGTCGCCCGGGAGCGCTTGGATAATTATTTTGTTAGAGACAATTATGGGGCAGACCCTGACTCGGTGAACATGGTAAAAACCTATTTTAACCTGAATGCTGGCACCACCCTGGACGAAGCCGAAACAGGGACAATTGATGATTTTGAATCTATGTCCAACTTCATATCAAACAATGACCTGAGTGTTGCGGCAAATTTTCAAAAGGCTTCACAACTGCTTGATCTAGACAATTTTGCTGATTATATCATCACCGAGGTCTTTGTAGCCAGCACCGATTGGCTTCAAGATTATTACAACAACATACGCCTGTTTAAAACAGAAAAAAATGCCCCCTGGAAATTTATCCTCTGGGATGTATCGTACTCTTCAGGCAATGCATCAGGATGTGCGGGTTGTGATGTTTTGGGCACTACCCTTGGAAACAACTCACGCTACGGGAAAATGCTACGCAGTTTGCTCGACAACACCGAATACCGCCGCTACTTCATCAATCGGTTTGCAGATTTGATGAACACTTCTTTTTTACCTGCCCGCGCCCACGCTTTGGTCAACACCAATGCTGCTGAATTGGGTCCCGAGATAAACCGCCACAACCAGCGATGGGGTACCGGCGATCTCAACCATTGGAGCAATGCCGTGCAGGGGCTCAAAGACTTTTATTCCCAGAGACCTGCCAATCAGCGCCAGCACATTGTTGACAATTTTCAACTTGACCAGGAGGTAAGCATCACTTTGCAGGCAAATCCACTGGGTGCCGGCACCATCAAAATCTCCACCGTAGTGCCGCAAGATCTTCCCTGGACCGGCATTTATTTCCACGGCAATGCTGTGACCGTAACAGCGATCCCAAACCCCGGCTATGCCTTCACGAGTTGGTCAGCCAACCCGAATATCGGGAACTTGGCCGGGCAAAGTTTTACTGCTGATGTTCCGGCAAATACCAGCTTTACCGCAAATTTCGTAGGCACATCGCAGAATATTGCCTTGAAGATCAGCGAGATAAACTACAATTCAGACCCCACGCGCAATGCGGGCGACTGGCTGGAGATTCGGAACGAAGGCAGTTCTTTACTCGACCTTTCAGACTTTAGCCTGCGCGACAAGGATTGGTACCACCAATTCGTTTTGCCTACCGGAACAACTTTGCCGCCCAACGGACATTTGGTTTTAGCCGAAAATCTCTCCCGGTTTATGGCTGAAAATCCGGTTGTAAGCAATGTGTTGAATGTGGCTTTGCCTTTCAATCTCGACAACGAAGGAGATGAATTGCATTTGTTTGACCGAAACGGCACCGAACTGGAAGCTTTCGTTTTCAAGGATACAAAGCCCTGGCCTTGTACCGCCGATGGATTTGGCGGAACCCTGGAGCGTGCCGATACCGGCATGGTTCCGAACTTGCCTGAATCCTGGTTTGCGGGTTGCGTTGGAGGTTCTCCCGGGGCAACATATTCAGCCTGTTTGGAAGTGCCCACCGTCACGGAAATAAACTACAATTCGGCAACGAATGCAGATGCAGGTGATTGGATCGAACTCTTCAATCGGACCAATGCCCCCTTAGATCTTGCCGGGTGGGAAATCAGGGATGGCAACGGAAATTCTTTTGAAATCCCGCTGGGGACGATCTTGCCCCCAAATGGCTATCACGTTTTTGTGCAGGACGAAGCAAAATTCAGCATACAATTTCCCAATATAAGTAACAAAACCGGACCGCTTGGCTTTGGACTGAACGGCAATGGCGATATGGTGCAGTTGTACGCTCTGGATGGTCGACTTTACCTTAGTCTGTGTTTTGATGATGCCGAGCCTTGGCCAGATGGACCGGACGGCAATGGCTACACGCTTGAAAATGAAAGCATTGATGCCAATTTGAATGCCGTGGAAAATTGGTTTGCGGGGTGTCTGGGTGGCTCACCCGGCCAGGAATATGACCCAAATTGCGGAAGTGTTGGCACCGAGGAACAAATTGACATTCTCCATACGCTCCGGGTTTGGCCCAATCCAGTAAAGGGAAACCTGTACTTCAAGTTCGAAGCAAATGGCCCGGCTACTATCAGGCTTCTGGATATTTTTGGTCGGGAAATATTGTCGTCCAAATATTCGGAGGAGTCCGTAGATGAAGTGGCGGGCTTTTTCAACGTAAGCAATTTAACCCCTGGGGTTTATTTACTGGAAGCGGAATCGAAGCAGGGGCGGATTACGCGTCAAAAAGTGCTATTGAATCGGTAAGTTGTATGGTAGACCTCCAAGGTCTACGTAGACCTCCGAGGTTTACCACTCCTGATGCTTCCTATATGCAACACCCCGAAAGAAAGCCACTGGCGAACCGTCTTGTTTGGTGACTGAGATGGCGTAATTTGAAATAGATTTTCCAAGATTCTCTTCCCGTGCCTCGGCAGTGAGCACATCGCCTTCAAAGACCGGAGCTACGTGTTCTACTGTACAATGAATGGAAACCGTGTGCCGTCCACGAGAGTTGCAGGCAAATGCGAAAGCGCTATCTGCCAGGGCAAAGGTGATACCCCCGTGTGCTACTCCGAATCCGTTGAGCATTTCGGCCCGGACGGTCATGCGGAGTGTGCAAGTACCCTCTCCGATCGACAGGAGTTCCGCGCCCAGCCATTTGCTGAACGGGTCCTTGTCGTACATTTTATGGAATATTTCGAGTGGCGACATTAGTGCAAAAGTAAATCGCCGAGGTTCATGTTGGAGCCTCGGCGATTCGAAAGTAATTCAATAAAGGTAATTGAGGCGTCTTAACCTCCAATAGTGATGTCCACCACTTCGAATTCCATGGCACCTCCGGGGGTTTCCACCCTTGCGATCTCGCCTTTAGTTTTGCCCAGCAGTCCGTGCCCAATGGGCGAAGTGACCGATATTTTCATCTGCTTTGCATCGGCTTCTGTTTCTGACACCAGTTTATAGGTCATGTTTTTGCCGGTTTTAAGGTTTTTGATGGTGACATTGGAAAGAATGGCAACCTTGGAATCGTCCAACAAGCTTTCATCAATGATGCGAGCTGTGGAAAAGATGGTTTCCAATTCATTTATTTTAAGCTCCAGCAGTCCTTGAGCATTTTTCGCAGCATCGTATTCAGCATTTTCTGAAAGATCGCCTTGGGCGCGTGCTTCGGCAATGGCAATTGCTGCTTCTTGCCTGCCTTTGGTTTTTAGTTCTTCCAGTTCTGCTTTTAGTTTGTCGTAACCACCCTGTGTCAGGTATGTGTAATTTGACATAATAGGAATAAATTAGCCTGCCTTTAGACTGGCGGGTGATGAATGATGCCCCCCACACATAGACTGGCGGTAAACAAAAATGCGAATGATCATTGATTCATTCTTCAACCACCTTACTACAAAACATAGAGGCGATGGGTAGGGGCAGAAAAAAGCAGAAACGTCCTTGTCTGGTGGACAAGAACGTTCCTGCATTAATCTTGATACAAAGGTATGGGCAGTTTGGTGAAACTCAAAAGCCCAGGCCCAAATTTCTTACTTTTAGAATTCCAGGCGGAGGCCTAAATTATGAATTCCGTTAAAGATTTTGGTCTGACGATAGCCATAATCCAAACCGATGCGGGTGTCTGAACCTTTACGCACAGGAATTGAAAAACTGAGTCCGCCGCTGAGCCCATTGTCAATCGTTGCTTCTTCGGTAACCTCGTCCAATTCTGCTTTGTAACCTACACGCAGTGCAAAACTTTTGCTTACGCTGAGTTCTAAACCGCCACCTAATTGGTCACGTGAAAAGGCATTTGAGGTAAAGTTGGCCATGAAACTCAGGCGGTTTTGAGCACCCAGAAGCCAATCATAAGAGGCTCCGATATTGAGCTGGGAAGGCAATTCGTAGGCCGTGGACCGTTCGTAATACGTGTTGTTGTAACTGATAGGTCCAGGGTTGGGCAATTGCCTTGACAGGCCTTCGCCCGTGAAGCGCATCTTGGAGCCCACATTGCGAAGTGAGATGCCAAACTTAAAATTGTCATTCTCTCCCGTTACATATTGAACACCTGCGTCGAGCGCAAAGGCACGGGCTGAGACATTATTGATAGCTTCGTTCACAACTTTGGCGGAGACTCCAACCGACACCTTGTTTTCAAAAAGGTGTGAGTAAGAAAGCGCCATATTGAAGTAAGTGGGGCTGAAAGTAGCTCCTGAGCCTTCCGGGTTTTCGGTGGTGGTGTAGTCAAATTCACCAAGGTCCATAGCCACAAGGCTCACACCAAAAGCCCCTCCCCCTTTACCAATAGGCTGAGCAAAGCCTACGGCATTGAGGTTAATGTCAGCGATGTAGCGCGTATGGCCGAGTTGAATCTGGGTGGAATTAATCCGCGAAAGACCCGCCACGTTGAGGTACATTGCTTCTGCCCCGGTCGTATTTGCCGTGTTCATGGCATGGAGCCCGGCACAACGTGCCCAAGGATTGATAATGAGTTGGTTGGCCCCTGCCTCTCCTTGACGATCTGGATTACCCGCGATGGCAATACCAGCAGTAAAAAAGGCTGCAAAAGCGACCAGTAAAGTGTATTTTCTATTCATGACAGATGAATGAGTGTGTGTGTTAAGAAGCTTGATAAGGGTTGATAAGGGTTTATGAAGGTTGATTATTATTTGCCAAAAAACCGTTACTTGAATTTTAGCACAACAACAATCAACCCTCATAAACGCTCATCTACCTTTATCAACCCTGTTTTTAAGCAGTTACATCAAAGCCCCGAGGGGTCATATTGCCGCCCAATGCCAAACCATTTTAAGGTTCTTTCACCCATGCCCGGAGCATCGACGTGCACCAAATACACCCCGCTTGCCACAGGTATGCCCTTGCTGTTTTTCAAATCCCACTCGATAGCAGGTGTAATTTGATCGTAAGGCATATAAACTTCGTCGCGGCTGTACTGACGGATGAACTTGCCATCAAGCGAGTAAATCGTCACTTTGCACTTACCCGGCAGGTTAGTGATTTTGACCGTGTTTGTGAACTGCGAAGATTCATACTCGGAGAAGCCATAGTACGGATTGGGCACCATTTTTACAGAATCCAATGCGTTCTCTACTGCTACAGATGTCAATGCAGAAGGCTCGCGGCCTTGAATTTTGAACAAATATTTTGGATGGCCTGTACGCCATGGCTTTCCATCAATTGGATTGATCAGATTGTCATCGTCATACCAGGTCTGGTAAGCATTGTCCACACGGAGTTTAATCCGGGTGTCGTTGGGGATAAGTCCATCATTGAGCGATTTCATTTTGAAACCTGTTGCCAACTGAACCATACCTGCCCAGGCGATCTTACCAACTTGCTGTACTTTGAAGGCTGGCGCACCAAACTCAGGCGTCAGGCGCTTGCGAAGTTGAGTGCAAGAATCGTAGCGGGTATTCATGACATAAATCCAGTGGTGACCGCCCAATACAGCACCGCCCCAATAGCCCGGGAAGGTGTCAATAAACTGATCGGTAGGATTCCAAAGCAAATCACGACCTGTATAGCCTGCGTCGAGATTCTTGGAGTAGCCCGAGTTTTCGCCAAAAAATACGTTGAGCCTTTGACCTGTTTCAACATCCACGGCATAACCAGGGAACCAGCTCATACCATAAACAGGAGTCCCTTGAAGTGCTGCAGGTATGCCTTGATTGGCTGGCGCTGTTGTTGGGTTCAATTCTCCGTCCGGATCGGGCAAGCCGTCACCATTGCTATCGTTTTTGCCCACAGATAGTGAATAACGCGTGTCAAACATCAAACGACCCTTGGTTCCGTTATTCTGGATTTTGTACCTGCTGGTATCGTTGGTGAAAACCTTTGCAGCGGTTTCAATAACGATACAGCGGCTC
Organism: Saprospiraceae bacterium; assembly: GCA_046160345.1. Taxonomy (GTDB): domain Bacteria; phylum Bacteroidota; class Bacteroidia; order Chitinophagales; family Saprospiraceae; genus M3007. The sequence goes on along the minus strand of JBJXGO010000027.1, from coordinate 50,937 downwards.
CATTTTGATTTGTCGCTGGTTAGTACAATGTCAACATTAGGCAGTTCGCCAAGTTTCTTTTTCCGATCACCTACTGCTGCATTATTCAATGAGTTTGTCCAGGCGGGCGTGATCACATCAAGTTCGGTCGCATCTGTGTCCCAATCCGCCAGAACGTAGGGTACAAACCAGCCATTACCAAGCTTACTCAAGCCTTGTTTTGGGTCTAGCGTTTCGTCTTCCTCCAGAGCGGCTGTTTTAACAAAATTAAAGAACGGGTTGCCTCCCAGGTCATCCTCGAAGCCAAACAACCATGATTCATTAGGATTGGAGTACTCGATCTCAGCTCCAATGCCTCCGTTGCGGTCATCTTGTTTTTGCCCTGGATCACCGGTTTGGGAAATGTTGACGGAGAAGCCATACTGCAAAACAATCTGTTCATTGAGCTCTGAAATGGTCCTTTCTGCGGCAATTACGGCCCCGTCAGGTAGTTTGCGGAGTTCCCAACGACTCGTATCGTCAAGTTTTGTGTCCGAACGGTTGCCATCTACAAACTTCAATTCGTATTCGCCGTCCTGTATTTCAAACGGATTGAATACATTGACGGTGAGCGGGCCACGACCTGGTTTGTAGGTCAAGGTACTGTCGAAGTCGCTGTTGAGAATTCTATTGCGTGTATCATCGTCCAGGTCAATGAAATTGCCGCCTGCGCCAATACCTTCCAGTCGAGTGATGACAACACCGTCGCCATAAGCCGTATTCAGCGATACGTCAACAATTGGTCGTGGGATCACCGTTTTGATCTGGATGTTCTTACGACCTGCCAGGAAGGGGCGTTGTTGCCCGGTTACTGGCTGTGCAAAAGGATCAAGCGGAGCAAAACTGTTGTGCGCGTAAGCAATCACGGAGAAATAGTATTTCTTGTGGTTTATCAAACGCTTGTCGTTGCCACTGGCAAACTTGTCTTCTGTGATGTTGAAAGTGTGACGGATACCGTTATCGGTACCTTCCACTTGTAACACAGGATAGTAAACCTTCTTATCTGTTGCTGGATCGCGGGTTTCTACCCAGTTATACAGCTTTTTTACACCATTTTTGACGTCCACCTGATATACAAGGCGCCCTTTTTCTGGATTGCTATAGTCCTTGGCCGAAACGTTCTCGTCGCGAAGCTGATAAATCAGGTAACCTTCGAACTTGTAAAGTGCCTGCTCCTTAATTGCAGGGATAGGGCTATTCTTAATTGAGTCGGGAGCAAGAAAGTCCAACTGTTGATAGTCTTCATTTCTGTCGGTGAAGTTGTTGGATTCCGGGAATTGCTTATTGGTGAGTACAACCACTACTTCTTTGTTCAATTCAATCCAGTCTGCAGTAGGTGCATCCGGTCCGTCGAGCAGTTCGAAGCAATTGTCAAAAAGTCCCTGTGCAAGTTTGTCAGCACGGAAAAGGTTTTCCATGTCAGGGCAAGGATACTCAATGTCAGGCACCCACGGAACACCAATGATAAGTTCGTTCACCGCACCCGGCTTGAGGGTGAAAGGCCCTGAGGCCTGCAAGGTGCGGCGGTCTCCTAATGGAAGGCCTGCAGTACACATGCTCCAGCCAGGCTGGTTGGGTGGTTCCGTAAAGCAGTAGCGAATACGCGGGGCAGTAGGATTACCTGGATTGTATCCACTTCCTCCGTAAGTAAGCGCGGTTCCATCAGCCCAGGTGCCCGTGATGTAATTGTAGTATTGGTTAGGAGCAGTAGGGTCTCCCTGACCGCCACCGCCACGATTGTAATACATGAACGAATTCATACCCAATTCATACTCTTCATCTTCTCCCATGGAATCAAGTCTGATACCCAATGGGCCGCGGAAATAGTCCACACCAAGCAACGGAATATTGGAACCGTACGTGGCGGCACCACTAGGACAGGTAGCCCCCGGATTTCCATCCACTTGGTCTTGATTGTAGATATACATCAAGCTCTTGGCTGTATCACAACCGATATAATCATCTTCATCGCAACCAAGATCTGGGTCAATCCACATGGCGAAGAACATCGAGTCAATACGATCAAGTGCGCGATTGATCAGTTTATAGCGCTGGAAAGTCATGTCGTTCAGCTCATCATTGGTGGTATAGCCGAAAGCCTGCACTTGCACCTCCATCTGAATTGCATCACCATTGGTACGAGCGTGCGCCTGGCCGCCGCCATGGTCGTTATAAATCCAGAATATCATCTCGTCCGGGTATTTGTCCAGCGGACATCCCCTGATTTCGATAGAAGGATAGTCGCCTTCGAGCGGCTCATAAGTGCCAAGAGTAGGGCCTACGTCATAGAACCCGGCAAGAGCCTGTGTCGTAAACGGAAGGTCAAAACCCCAAACAGCCTGAAAGTATTCGTTGCCCTTAGCAGGCCAACCTCTAATGTTGCGTGGGATATCGTTTGGGTTGAGATTTCCTTTGGCCACGTTGGCCAAATGCTTACGAATGTCATCCCCGGTCACGCGGAAATGGCGGTCCCAGTTGGCACAAGTAAAGGATTCTGTGACCCCTCCGAGAGAAATCGGACCAGGCCAAAAATCATTCTTGCTATCGTTGCGATAGTCCTGGCAGGCCAGTTTGAGGTTTTTGCCCGGGTCAATGCCTCCCAACCAAACTGCTCCTGCAAAAATGGCCGATACTTCTGGTTGGCCGGAAGCCGGGTCCACTTTTGGTACAATGTATCGCCCCCTCGACAAGTCCCACCAGCAGTCGCCGCCCCCTAAAAGTCGGGCACGCACGTTGTTGATAGCTTGGTCAATGGCGCTTTCTGAGTTGGCGCAAAGGTCACGGTATTGGGCCTTTTTAGCGCTTTTTAATGCCTTTCGGCCATCAGGCTCGCGGGCTTCGAGACCCAGTACCCCGAATGCCAGCAAGGCTATTATCCAAAGTCTATTGATACGCATGGTAATTGTGTTTTTAATTTTTGAAACTGGTTTTCAAAAGATTTATCAAATGTTTTTTCTCAAATTAGAAGAATAAAGAAGCTCCAATAAAGATCCGGCGAGGCTGTGCAAAATTATTTGGATTGCGCACGAACCAAGAATAGGAGTCTATATAGGCTTGCGTGTTCAAGCCATTGAGGTCTACTTCACGGATTTCGGAAAGCCCGTCCGGACTTGCAAGGAATCCATCGTCGGTTGGTGAGCCGGTATAACGATACACCCCAATAACGTTAAGGCGGTTCATCAAGTTGGCAACACGGAGATAGACATTGATATCCAGTGGTGATTTGGCCTTTGGATTGACCCGGAATGTCTTGTCCACCCGCAGGTCGGTATTGAAACGCCAGGGTAGTCGGCTTCCATTGACTGACCCTACGGTGCCCAGGGCATCAAACCTGGTGGGTCTCAATTTGGCTGTGAATGGCCGACCAGAAGCAGCAGTAAACAGTAAGTTGATTCCAAAATTAGCAAGGATTTTTTTACCATTGATAATTGGACCAGTATAAGCTTTTCCGCCATCGAAACGGTAATCGATGGTGCTGCTCAGGTTGTGGCGCTCGTCAAAACTGAGCGGGAAGAGGTAACGGATATTGCCCCGGGTTGTCAGGTTGCGTTGCGATTCAGCATCAGAACCCGTACCGTCTGCAAATTGCAGGGTGTAGGCGATGCGCACTTCTGTATTTTTTGTGCGACGCAGATCATACTGCCAGGTAAAGCCTTTTACCGTTCCAAAGTCCTCGTTGCCATAAGTATCGTAGCTGCCAATAGTTGGCACATACAAGACGGTACGGCGTTGAATCATGTCACGGAATTCGCGGTAATAGGCTGAAAATTTGATGGCAGAACGCTTGTTGAGCTCCTGTTGGAAACCTACTTCATAGTCCACCACGCGCTCTGGGCGCAGGTTAGCATTGTTCTTGGTGCCTGGGCGATAGAAGTAGAAATAGCTACGCGGGGTAACTTCCCAATTGCTCGGAGGGCGTTGAACCAAGATGTCGTAGTGCGCAAAGAAGTTAGCTTTTTCAGAAATTGGAAAAGAAAAAGCTAGGCGAGGCAACCAGTTCACCTGAGGTGTATAGTCGTCGAATGAACCATTGGGATCAAAATCCGGGGTGGTAACGTCGTCATTTGGATTGAGCAGATATGGATTCACCACACCACCCCCAAAGATTACGTTTCCATCGTTCGCCTGACGCCCATCGGGGAAGTACCAGGTGTTTCCGTTGCGGAATGCCGTGACGGCCACATCCTGTTCGCTTACGGTATAGACTTTGTAATCATCGCCGATGTTGTTTGGCTGTGTTTCGCCCGTTGGCACCGTGGAGAAAAATGTCTTAGCGTCCATTACCTTGTAAAGCGAGTAAGGGTCTTTCAACACTTTGGTATTCAGGTCAAAACGCTCTACGCGAACACCTAAACTGAATATCATTTTGTTGAAAGTGAACTTGTCTTTCAACCAAGCAGCCTGGTATAAAGGACGCAAAGGCGCGTTGGGGAAATCGCGAACATTGTCGCTTTCGCTACGACTTGAAAAAAAGTCGTTGAAAGTAATTCCATCTCCTGTCTTTTTTCCTTGGTAATCATAGCCATAATAGCCTACAAGGTTCTGGTCCATGAGTTCACGCGGGGCAAACATGGAAAGGCTCAATTCGCTTGGGTCGAGGGCGTTCACATTGACCCATTCGTTGATGGGCACGCCGAGTGAGTTGCGTATTTCGCGATAAAAGCGGTTTTCCGGCAAATCAACGGTTGCATAAGGGTGCAGGGCAACCTCAACACCAGGGTCCTCAACGTAGAAATAGCCAATAGTATCCGTTTTATCCAATCCATTGAAATGAATGTTGGCGTATTGATTGGCCCAGAGATACAGTTCATTTGGGTTTACACGGTAGAAACGATTGGTACGCTGCTCATTAAGCAAACCAAACTGAATGTTGTGGGTGCCGCTTTTGCCCAATTTCAAATCAAAGCTTACATTCGCATTGAGCGTGGCAATGTCATTCTCCGTCTTTTCAAACCGGTTGTAGGACAACCCGATATTGGAATACATCCCGTCCCAAACGTCGTCGAATACTTCTGTAAAATCACCATTTCTTGCAAAGTAAGTAAGGAGTGCCGGAAATTGAAATTGAGAAGAGCGGATGTCTTCTTCATCACGAATGGCATATTCGTTGTAAGCCTCCAGTACAGGGTTTTGTGTTCCAGGGGTGTAGCCATCAAACAGGTCGTTGTAGCCTACATTTTCCCACACGCCATCATCATTAGGCTCTGCGATCGGAAATTGGATCGTTCGGAACTGGCCAATGTAGCCATAGTCAAATAGGCGATCCTTATGCCGTTTGTCGTAAGTTTTGAACTGGTTGCGCTCATAAGCAAACTGCAGGGTGTAGCTAGCGTTACTGATAGAAACACGTTTGCTGCTTGCTGCATCATTGCTTGGCTCAGAACCGCCAAGACGGTGGCGGAAGCGGAAGTTGCCCCGATAGGTATTGTTATATTCCGTAGGGTTATTTTGTGCATTCAGCAAATCCCATGTAGGCGTACTTAGTTCAGATCCTCCATTCACCAAATTGCGGCTGTCTGTGAAGGTACCTGTCAGGCTTACATCAATATTATTCGTAAGGCGCAGGTCAATTTTTCCGTTCAGGTCCAAATTGTCTGCTCTCTGAAAAGGCCGAGCGTCCAAAATGTCCACATCATTATTGGTGAGGTCAGAGGCGCTGCTGATAAAATTGGGTCCCAAGCGGCGCATAGGATGTGCCTCCAGTTCTCTCAATTTGCTTTCTTTAACGCGGTAAACTGGCAAAATTGGGGGATCATCCTCATCGCGGGTCTGATATTGGGCGGAAAGGCGGAAACCAAGCACTGTACGGCTTTTTCCATCGGTCAATTTTTTCCTGATGATAGGGCCGCTGACGTTAGCCGTAGCAAGGAGGTAGCCAAAAGCATCCAGCCCTTTAGAGTTTTCCACATCGAGACCGCCATGGTATTCGCCTGCAGGGCCTTTGGTTGTACCTGACACGATACCACCGGTAGCGTCGCCAATTTCAGCACCCAAACCGCTGGTAATTACCTGCAGCTGCTCCAGGTCCTGTACCGGCGGAACGCCTCCCGAGACTCGAATTCCGTCAATGTAGTAGTCGGTGCCGTTGGCGCGCGCGCCTTTGATGTTGACATCGCCACCATCAATGGAAGAAGCACCTACCGTGGTAGCCACAATGGTGTTCACACTACGAGTAGGCAGGTTTTTGATCTGATCGGAGGTTAGGGTCTGGCCACTGGAAGTCTGGTCTTGTTGGATCAGCGGGACCTTGTAGGCCAACACCACAACTTCGTCAAGAACCGTAGAGGTGGACAAGACCAGGTCTTGTGAAGTGATTTGTCCGGCGAGCACGCGTACTCCGGAGATGCGTTGCATTGCGAAACCTGTGTAGGAAAACTCCACATCATAGGTGCCTGGCTCAAGTTGAATACGGTAGTCACCGTTGTAATCCGTGATAGAGCCCCGCACAAAGTCTGTGCCTTTCATCACCTTCACAGTCGCTCCAATTAGCGCCTCTTTTCCGTCGGTAATATTGCCTGTCAACACAGTTGACTGGGCAATTGCGACAGAAGCACCCAGCAGGAGCATCGCAAATGTTAATAGTAAAGAACGTACCATAGAACTGAGATTGAAAAATTTACTTGTTAGGTTTAACGATAATTTTCTCCAAAAGAATTTCGGCCAAAAGCCGTTTCGATTCATGCGTCCAACCCGCCACGTGGGGCGAAAGAACGGCATTTTCGAGCAAATGCAAGCGATTATAGAGCGCTTTTTCCTTTTCACTGAATGTTTGGGGCTTTTCATTCTCAAAAACATCCAGGCAAGCCCCGCACATCTGCCCCGATTCCAATGCCTCTACCAAATCCTCTGTTTGTACGCACTTACCACGTGCAGTATTTATCAAAACAAGGCCTTTTTTACATTTTTGGATGAACCCCGCATTAAAAATATGCTTCGTTTCCGCTGTCAGTGGCAAATGTAAACTAATGATATCTGAACGACCTTGTATCTCGGCTAAATTTACTTCCCGCACCCAAGGCATTTGCCCAGCAAAACCTGCTGGTTTGTATTTATCATAGGCCAAAACCTCCATTTCCATCCCGGCCAATTTTCGGGCAAACTGGCTACCCGTATGCCCGAAACCCACAATCCCAAGTACTTTGCCTTTTAACTCCCAACCGCGGTTTGCCTCCCGTTGCCAAATATTTTGGCGCATTTGGCGATCGGCCCTGTGTAGATTGTTTGCCAAGGATAGTAACATCCCCAAAGCTTGTTCTGCCACCGCGTTGCGGTTTCCCTCGGGGCTGCTCCACACCTCCACACCTCGTTGTGCAGCATACGCCTGGTCCACAATTTCCATCCCGGAGCCCAGTCTTCCCACAAAACGCAATTTCGCCGCCGCATCTAAAAATTCCCGGTTCACTTGAATCTTGCTGTTGATTATCAGCCCTTCATATGATCCAATGATGGCCTTTGTTTCTTCGGGTGTGATGTCGGGCCTGTAATCGCATTGCCATCCTTTTTGTTCCAGCTCCGATTTCAATATTGGGTGACAATCGTCGGTTATTAGCACACTTCCCATATTTGTGGGCTGGTTAACTAGGTCGAAAATAGACCCACTACCTTTAGTAAGGCTTATTAAATGTGTGAACGGCAACTCTGGACAGGCGAACGCTGAATCTTGGTTCGTGAAAGAAGTTGGCATTTCGGCATTATCTGCGGAAATTTGCGCCCACCCATTTTTTCCACCAAGCTCTGCCATTTGCCAGACAAGCGGCAAAGATATTCAGACAAGTATATGAAGCACATCTTTTTTTCAATTCTGACAGCATTGGCTTTTTTGCATTGCCAGGAACCCCCTCAAACACCTAAAAACACGCTTTCCTGTTATGTCCGGTTCGATGCCGCGGGCCGGAACGTAAAAGCTGAGGCCACAATTCGAGACGGCACCACCAAACAAATTGTCGAAATGCCCGGAGGAATCCGCTTTCAATCTACTGAAATGAGAATCCTGCCTGTGCGGGGGATTACCTATTCCATAGAATTTCCTGCCCGGTATACCCCCGAGGTAATCTTTGATTGGAAAAATAAACAAGGCGAAAAAAGCGAGCTGAAACTGAGCGCACCAGCCATTGATTCGTTTTTCTTTGACACAATGGTGCTTTCCACAAAAACCGCAACAAATCTGCAATGGGTTGGCAGACCGCTCGACAAAGGAGAAACGCTTGTTTTTATGTGGGAAAATACCGCAGAAGGCAGGACTGTTCCAATGGAAGTGAGTACGACTTTGGGGGCTCCCCTCATCGAATTACCTGCTGCCAAACTTGCTCAGGTTGGCGCAGGCAATTGGTCGCTTTACCTCGTGCGCAAACGATTGGTCAAAACCGAAGTTTCAAATTTTTTGGTAGAAACCACGGCTGAATATTATACCAAACCTATAAAAGTAAAAATTGAAGGTTGAGCAGAAAAAGACCCAAATTGCTTATTGTTTTTTCTTTCGATCGTTGACACTTTCGGTGCTAAATGTGAGCTCAAGCTCCCAGTTTGCACGAAGCGCATCGAGTTTTTTGATAAAAACCCGCTCCGGCTGGCGATGGGCATCGAAGTCACCGGTGTCCCAACGTCCGTTTCTGTTCGTATCCTCCAACAAACGAGCTGTATAGGCCGCTACTGGCAAATGCTTGAAAATCAGTTTTTGGGTGTTCGTTTCTGCAACAAAAAATTTTTCTTCCTGAAAGGCTGTTCCGTTCAAAAGTTGAACCACATAGGAGGTTCCGGGCTGAATTTTTTCTACAGTCAAAGTCAGGGTTCCGAGTTGTTTTTCAGCCAGTACGTTAAAATGTCGCACCAGCGTGTCAGTATTAGACTTTCCCCAAAAATCGGTTAATGCACCAGGCAGCAGCATAAGCATGTAGGTTTTGCCCTGTTTCCATTGAACGGAAAGAGAAATTCGTCGTGGGCTCGCCGAGTCGGGCTCTACATTAAAATCTGAGATCCGGTTAGAGTCAAGCATGAGCATCCAGCGCGAGGTGTCAAACGCGGCAACCGGAAAATTAAATGGCAAAACAGCGGGTAAAGCAAAGGCTTGAACCATGGTTTTTGCTGGCTGAGGCTTTGGAGTTCCTCCCTTAGATTTGCCCCGGGCCGCGCTTGGGGCTGAGGGCAAGGGTATATCGCCAAAGGCAATGTGGTGATTTTCAAGGAATTCGAGGCGCGAAAGTTTTTTCACCTGAATCGTATCCCACTCAGACGGCGAGGATTGGGAACTGGAATCCTGACCAGGTATTTTGCCTCTTGAAAACAACAAAGTCCAGGCGGTATCCTGGGTGGGCAGATCATACCAGAGCATCAGCGAATCGGGTGTTTTTTCGGCCCATACAATCAATTCTTTAGGTGCGATTGTCTGGATCGCATAATTGTTGAGCGCGGTATTGAACCCCAATTTAGCAAGGCCATAACGGTTGAGATTTTGCCCGCTCAATCTAAATTTGGGCTGGTTTTTGAACAATTTTAAGTTGACTGGCCCTTTCATTGAGTCTTGTACCAGGAGCGCTGAATCTCGAAACGCAATGTGTTCGTTTTCGCCGTCCCATTTCAAATTTTGGTCGGCGTCTTCAATCGCCACCAGACGATAAGCGCTGGATCGGAGGTTTTTAAACTCATATTGTCCTGCCTTGTTTGTTCTTGAAAAATAGTACGGCCGCTCCTTGCGCACTGCGCTATCGGCGGGATTTTCATAAAGCAGCACTGAGGCGTTTTCTACGGGCTCGCCACTGAACGCATCTACCAATACACCGCTAAAGAAAAGACTGTCAATAAAATCGCCTGTGGAAAAAACAAAACGGAGGTCTTTGGCTGGATTTTTTTCGTGCAGATCTTTAACAGCGGTGCCAAAATTGATAGTATACGTGGTATTTGGCCGAAAAATTTCGCTTTTATCAAAATTGACCACTACAGTTTTGCCCTTTAGCACCACTTCAGGCCGCTTGGCGAGCGGGGGAGACACTACAATTTGAGACGCCACATCGGAAAGCACCACCCATTCGTCAAATTTTAGTTCTATACGCTTCCGATCGAAACGGGTGGAAAAATTAGGGGTGCTCGCCATCGTATCAATCCCTGGCGGTTTGATATCTTTGGGTCCGCCGGTCGGCGCACCTTGGCGGGCACAGGAGCTTAGCAGGAGAATAAACAAGAGCTGATAAACAAAAAATGCTAAGAAGGGCGACCCTTGCCGAACGTTGATTGGATGGATTTGATGTTGCATGGCGCGGCAAAATTACAACAACGTTGGCAGGGAATGTGTCGCGGCCTTCGATTCTCATGTTTAACCATGCAGGTTTCCTTAACGCGAGAATCGACCTGAAAGACCTCGAACCATTTTACCTTTGCCTTGTGAAAATCATCCTTCTCGGCACCGGCACCTCTCAGGGCGTTCCCGTAATCGGTTGCGACTGTTCGGTTTGTACTTCTACCGATCCTTGGGACAATCGCCTGCGCTCGGCAGCGCTGTTGACTGATGGCCATACCAATGTGCTCATTGACGCCGGGCCGGATTTTCGCCAACAAATGCTCAAGCATAATATAAAGCATTTGGATGCTATTCTGCTCACGCACGAACACAATGACCATGTAATTGGATTGGACGACATTCGCCCCTTCAATCATCGCTCAGGCAAGCCAATTTCTGTGTACACCCTGCCCAGGGTAGCAGCCGAAGTCAGGCGGAGGTTCGACTATGTTTTCACCGAGCAGGTTCCTGGCCTGCCCCGGATCGATCTGGTGCCGATTGACAAAGACACGAGCCTTACATTTGGAAATATTACAGTACGATCGCTCGAGGTGATGCATGGCCGATTGCCAATTCTGGGCTTTCGCGTAGGTGATCTGGCTTACTTGACCGATATGAAAACCATTTCAAGTACAGAGTTGAAAAAACTGGAAGGTGTTAGATACTTGATTGTTACCGCCTTGCACCACAAAGAACACCCAACCCATATGAATATTGAGGAAAGCCTTGGTTTTGTGGAAAAACTTGCGCCCGAACGCGCCTGGCTCATGCATATCAGCCATAAGATGGGCAAAGCGGCGGAGCTAAATCGGGCATTGCCGGAAAATGTTCAATTAGCTTATGATGGGCTGATGGTGGAATGGTGATTTTATAAGCATCACAGTGAGCTATGAAGGTTTGGAATAGAAATTAGAATATAAAATGGTAGCGATAAAAATGAATATCTAGAATTATTCATTGATTAATGTCAGTCTTAACGTAGTTTTGCACACAACACCTCCAATCATAGATTATGGAATTGTTTCGGATTACAAAACTGGAAATGGAAAATATTGGTCCCTTCGGCCGATTGGCCATGGATTTTCCAGAAAAGCCCACCGGAATGAAAGAGAAAGCGGAGATTCACATCTTAACTGGGGAAAATGGGACGGGTAAGACGACGATTTTGGAGGCTTTGGTTTCAGGTATAAGCCATAATTTCTATAGAACTCTGAACGAAAAAATACGCCATTCAGATTTTCCGAACTCTTTTTCAGTGTTATTTAATAGAGACCGTCCATTCAAAATATCTTCTTCAAGTCCAATAGATGGCAGTTTTAAAGTTGAATCTGTCAATACCTTCGTTGAAAATATACTAAGTAAAAAATGGAGTGAAGTACGACCAGTCGCCTTTTTTGCCTATTCCGGATACCGCCGTATAGAGCACGTTAAAATAGATGGAATTCGTGAAATTACAGAAGATCCTTTAAGTAAATCTCTTGATTTTCAGCATTCAGTTAATTACGAATTGATGTTCAGGTGGATTTCTAATACACTTGCAAAAGAAGCATTGGCTAAAAGCGAGCCTGATCAGACAGCCGCAAATAAGTTTCGTTTTGCTATCAATAGTATTGAAAACACCCTTTCTAATATTGTTGACAAAAACATACATTTCTCACTTAGTTATGATCCGCTAAGTGTGCATTTTGTGCTTGATGGCATAAAACACAATTTTAATGCCCTCCCTGACGGTTTAAAGTCAATGATTTCTTGGATTGGAGACCTTTTAATGCGAATGGATCGAATACCCTGGGAAAACAATACACCTGTCTTTGAACGCAATTTCATCCTTTTTCTTGACGAAATTGAAGTTCATATGCACCCAGCTTGGCAACGTAAAATCCTCCCTGCAATTCAAGGCTTGTTTCCCAATGCACAGATTTTTATCAGCACCCACTCGCCATTTGTAGTCGGGTCGGTAGATGGAGCTTGGATTCACAAATTGGTCAAACCAAATGGCGACAGCCATTTGGCAAAAGAATATCCAATGGTGTCAGAGGACGCTAAAAGTTATCAGTATTGGCTTGATGAGGTTTTTGGAATTAGGGAGCAGTTCGGCCCTGAAGTAGAGCATGACATAAAGCATTTTTATACTTTGAGGGATGCCTTTTTGCGGGGTGTAAATGGTCAAAACTCCGACAAGCTGATCGAAATAGGCCGTGCACTGGCCAGACAAAGCGCAGAAGTCAACTAAATCATACAAATGGAAATCCGCCAACTAAACCGCCAAAAAGGGCTGCAACTCAGCCTTTAATTTGACCAAATGAAACATTTCAGCCGTCTAAATGCCCCTGATTTTCTATCGAAGAATGGTGAGCGATGGAATCAACAATGGAGCAACCTAAAGCAACGTACCCCTGGCGCTAAGTTCACATGGTATCAGCATAAAGGTCAGCCTGTAAATCAAAAGCTAATCCCAACCCTTTCCATTCAAACCCAAGGCCATTGTTCCTATTGCGATGCATACCCCATGGGGCCTTCAGATGAAACGATCGACCATTTCAAGCCAAAGGGGAATCCGTTGTTTTTCCATTTAGCCTACTCCTGGGGTAACCTCTATTGGGCTTGCGCTGACTGTCAGAAATCAAAAAGAGAGCAACATAACGAATTCCTTTTACGGCCTGATGACTCTGACTTTTCATTTCAACGATTTTTTATCTACAACTTTAATAGTCACCAAATCGAGGTAAATCCATCATCTGAGCCAAAAGATCAGAGGCGAGGAAGTGCTACTATCCAAATTTTTGACTTGAATCATGCCAGTCATGTAAAAAGAAGAATATACTCGTGGAAGCTTTGGTGAAAATCTTATTATGAAATAGCCTTGGACGACTTGCCCTATCGGTTCATACTAGAATGATACATCAATCCAATCTCCTCGACCTCCACCAGCGCCGCATCTACCCTGCTGAAATTACGGTGGAAGATGGCCGAATTCGGGAAATTCGGGAAATCGCCAGCGTCTCTGAGGATGCCGGTTATATTCTCCCCGGATTCGTGGATGCGCATGTCCACATCGAAAGCAGCATGTTGCCGCCCAGCGAATTCGCTCGAATGGCCGTGGTGCATGGCACGGTAGCCACGGTGTCTGACCCGCACGAGATCGCCAATGTACTTGGGAGTCAGGGTGTTGCATTTATGCTCGAAGACGCCAGGCGTTCACCACTTAAATTTTGCTTTGGCGCTCCTTCCTGTGTACCCGCAACGGGGTTTGAAACTGCCGGTGCGGTACTTAATGCCGCCGAGGTTGAAAATTTATTGCAAAACCCTGAGATCCGTTATTTGTCGGAAATGATGAACTTTCCAGGTGTGCTGCACAGCGACCCGGAGGTACTGGCAAAAATTGCCGCCGCGAAACGCCTCGGCAAACCCATTGATGGTCATGCCCCCGGGCTCCGTGGCGAAAATGCCCGACGCTATTTTGCAGCCGGAATCACCACCGACCACGAGTGCTTTACTTTTGAAGAAGGACGTGAAAAAGCCGAATTGGGCGTGAAAATTTTGATCCGTGAAGGTAGCGCTGCACGAAACTTTGAGGCACTTTGGCCTTTGTTGAAAGAATTTCCAGCGCTGACCATGTTCTGCTCTGACGACAAACACCCCGACGATCTCGTGCATGGGCATATTAATCAACTGGCAGCCCGGGCTGTTGCGCATGGCTGCGACTTGTTCGACACGCTGCGGGCCGCGTGCATCCACCCTGTAGAACATTACAGCCTGCCTGTTGGCCTTTTGCGCGAAGGCGACCCGGCAGATTTTGTGCGGGTGGCAGATTTGCAAAACTTTCAGGTGATGGAAACCTGGATAGACGGCCAAAAGGTGGCCGAACGCGGCAAGACTTTGATTCAACGCTTGACGGTGGACGCGCCCAACCAGTTTTTGGCGAAGCCAAGACAATCGAGTGATTTTCAATTGTTTCGGCGCGCAAGTGAGGCACACCTTGGAGCTGTGCCACACTTGCCAAAACTCCGCATCATTCAAGTATTCGACGGCGAAATTGTAACTGGCGAAGATGTGGGTACTGTCAGTGAAATGCGCACAGGGCAATACCTGCCTGATATTGGGAAGGACATACTTTACATATCGGTGCTAAACCGTTATTCCCCGGATGCGAAACCTGCTTTGGGATTTGTGCGGGGTTTCGGCCTGCAACGGGGTGCTTTGGCCAGCAGCGTAGCCCATGATTCTCATAATATCGTAGCCGTAGGTACTTCAGACGAGGCTATGGCTCAAGCGGTAAACGCAGTTATCGCAGCCAAAGGCGGCATTGCTGCCACGGACGGCATAGGCGATATCCGGACTCTCCCACTTCCGATAGCCGGACTTATGAGCCAAAGTGACGGCTGGCAATTGGCCGAGGATTATTCCCAACTTGACGCCTGGGTAAAATCCGAACTGGGTTGTGTGTTAAGGGCACCATTTATGTCCTTGTCTTTTCTTGCGCTGCCGGTTATTCCGAAGTTGAAAATGACAGACAGGGGCTTGTTTGATGTGGAGCAATTTGGGTTTGTGGAAGTAGAGCGGATGGATGACTGAGCACTCCCTCTCGGCTCGACTGCCGACAAGTCTATGGTTATTGAATTACAATTTTATAAGTTTCATAAATCCCCTTTTCCTCCTTCCTCAAAAAATATACCCCCTTAGAACAAGCAGAAAGGTCAATCTCAAACGGTATTTGTGCGGTAATACGCCGTAAATCATAAACACGTGCTCCCAGCATATTAAAAACTACAATCGAGGTAATATTTTCAAACCCGCTAATGGTAAATTTTCCGGCAGATGGGTTGGGCGTTATTAATAAGGTATTACTACCTGAGGTTTCCGATACCCCACTGGGATTTTGCATAAATTTTTTGCGAATAACAAAGGCCCCAAAAGTGGGAAATTGAGACACCGGGGCCTTGTTGGAGCCTATGGCTTGCGTGAAACTATGGCCTGTCATGGGAACAGAAATAATGCCGCCTGCATCATAGGTTCCTATGGTAATATCATTGAAATAGTCCATAGTGTTTATCAGTTCGTATTGATCGCCAGGGCTTAACCCTATATTGGAAATGTCTATCTGTACGGTTTCAAGGCTATCCCAGTTATAGACGACTATATGTGCATGCCCCTTTTCATATTTATTGGGTGTCACGAAATATTCCAGCCCGGTGGTAGGTATATTAGGAATATATGTATTCTGCGGAAAATCGGGTTGCGTAAAACCCCATAGATAAACCCCATAAACGGGCGGAATGCCTCCAATTATCTTGTTGTCTTTTACAGAAGCTTCGAATATAGGGGTATTGTTGAAGCCCAATCTCGTTTGACAAGTTAGATAATTGCTGTCCAAAATCATGTTTTTCACACCATAATTAAGCCCAAATGCATTTACAGGAGGCCGGGGCGTATTGATGCCCGAATATGTGTAATTGTGCTTAATGACGGTGTTGACCACTGGGTTGTTTACACCATTGGCGACGACAAAAAAATTGTGTGTTCTGGAATTGTTGCCTACTCCGCCCAAATTTTCAGAAGCAGAACCGCCATTAAAAACAATGTTGTGTTGAATGTCAAAATTCCCCAGAGCAGCTGTCGTAGTGGTTTGCCATACTTTTATGCCATTTCCGTAATTGCTGAAAATGATATTGTTGTGGATTTTTTTAGTGCCGAAAGTGTCGTTTTGCAAATACATTCCATGCCCATGGCCTTCGAGATTCCCATTGTTATTCAGGTTGTTCCCAATATGATACACCAGGCAGCCATATATCTCCGAATTTTTGGCAGTTTTCCAGACATCCAATCCACTGCCCGTGTCATGAACAATCATATTGATGAACTTTATGTGCTCAGCCGTGCAAGTAATCCCTCCCGGAATATTATGGTTCCGATCAACCGAGCCCGAATTGGTTATTTCCAGCCCCCAAAACCAGGTATAGCTGCAATTGCCCAACCCGATATATAGGCTATACAACAACTGCCCATCAAGGGTAACACTTTCATCTTTATAATTTCTAAAAACAATGGGCGCATCGGCGGTGCCGTGGGTGTAGCAGCTAAAGGATGTTTGCGCATCAAAGGCATTGGTATATACGCCTCCTTTTATCCATACCGTATCCCCCGGATGCAGCGCAGCAGGATGATTCAAGGCTGTTTGCAATTGCCAGGGCTTGTCAAAACTACCATTGCCCGATGCTGTTGCATTGGTAGAGACATAAAAGCTGGCTGCATAAATATTTGCAAAATGAAGCGCAAAAACGAGGAGGAGGAGCGGTCTTTTCATTGTTACCAAGCATTTAGAAGGACACTTTGGGATATTTAGGGGCCAAATATCGAAATTAACTGCTAAGGAACGCGGTCGAAATCCATATTGGTGTTAACATCTCAACCCATAAACTCCCAAGCCGTCCGATATGCCCCATGCTCTGCGCAATAATCCAGGAACTCCTGATAAAACTTATTCTGCCCAATGGTTGCCGAATCCCCTATCACCACCAGAACCATCCGTGCCCTGGTCATGGCCACGTTCATGCGACGGTAGTCCTGCAAAAAGCCAATTTCATGCTGGTCGTTTGAACGTACCAGACTGATGTAGATCACATCACGCTCCTGACCCTGAAAACCATCTATGGTATTGATCTCAATATTTCCCGACAATAATAGGGGCGACAGCAAGGCATCCTCTCGAAACATCGTTCGATCAAAGTAGTGGAAAGCCCCTTCCGTGCAGCTTCCATATTTTTAACTGTAGGAGGCAGTTGGAACGGATCACCGGCCAGCACCACCCTGCCACATTTGGCAATCGGAATCCAGCAGGCAGGTTCCAAGGCTTGTGCGGCCTCATCAATCACACAAGTACGAAACCGCCGTTTCTCCAAAAGCGGATGCGCAGCACCTACCAGAGTACAGGTGATGGCCTGGGCACTGCTCAAGATTTCCTCTACAATGCGGTCTTCCAACATTCTGGCCCAGCCATCCAGATCACGCGCTTGTTGTTTGAGGTGTGTGCGTTCGCGGCGGTCTTCGGCTCCAAAACTTCGCTTGAATCGTGCCGCTTGCCGACGGTATTCTGCCGCTTCGATTTTTACTTTTTTGATATTTTTTGCCTCTGGGTGAGCGGCGAGAAGCGCATCCACAGTATGATGGAGCACACTATCGTCCACCCGACTGATGTTTCCGATGCGCACTACGTTCAGTCCCTGTGCAGCCAGCCGCTCAGTGAGCAAGTCGGCGGCGGTGTTACTGGGGGCTGCCACCAGTATCGTGTTTTCAGTTTGGCAAAGGGCCTTGATCCCTGCCACCAAGGTGGTCGTTTTCCAGGTACCCGGAGGACCGTGAATTATCGCGACATCGGGGTTGTGGAGGATGGATTCAACGGCAATTTGTTGGGACGGATTCAAATTTTCACGTACCAGTTCCAGGAAAGCGCGGTGGTCGGCCTCTTTTTCCTGACGGAGCAGCTGGCGGAGATTTTGGAAGTGCGGGTGTGGAGCGGAGGGCATAATAGGCGACGAAGGTACGGCCTGTTCCTGTTTTAATTTTCAGGCTACATCGCCCCCGAAAACTGCCGCAAAAACCGCACGTCGTTCTCGAAAAGCAGCCGGATGTCGCCTATTTCGTACAAACGAAGCGCCTGCCGTTCTATGCCCATTCCGAATGCGAACCCACTGTATTTTTTTGAATCGATTCCGCAGTTTTCAAGCACTTGTGGGTCCACCATACCACAACCGAGTATTTCGAGCCATCCGGTGCCTTTGGTGAGCCTTAAGTTTTTCTCGGTTTCCGTTCCAAGCCATATATCCATCTCTGCCGATGGTTCTGTGAAGGGGAAAAATGAAGGACGGAGCCGAATTTTGGTGGCTCCAAACATTTCTTGTGCAAAGTACAGCAGGGTTTGTTTCAAATCGGCAAAAGAAACGCCCTGGTCAATATACAATCCTTCCACCTGATGGAATTGGGCATGCGAACGCGTTGAAATCGTCTCATTGCGGTACACCCTGCCCGGAGCGATGATCCGGATAGGTGGTTGACGGGTTTCCATAACACGAGCCTGCACAGGCGAAGTGTGCGTACGCAGAAGCATCCCAGGGGCATCCACGACATAAAACGTGTCCTGCATGTCACGCGCCGGGTGATCTTCGGGCGTGTTCATCGCCGTGAAATTGTGCCAATCGTCCTCTATTTCCGGGCCGTCAACCACGCTAAAGCCCATACGGGTAAATATTTCCACGATGCGGTTCATCGTCAAAGCCACCGGGTGCCGGGAGCCGAGCGGGAGGGGTTCGCCGGGAGCAGTGAGGTCAATGGTTTGTGCGGCGGAGCCTTGAGACTGGTTTTCAAATGTTTCTTTTAGTGCATCGTGTTTTGCTTCGGCTTCCTGTTTGAGTCGGTTCATGAGTTGGCCGTAGTCGCGTTTGCGCTCATTTGGCACATTGCGCATTTCTTCCATCAGGCTTTTTATCAAGCCTTTCGTGCCAAGGTATTGAATCCGAAAACTTTCCAATTCCGCAGCATTGGCGGGCGCCTGTGTTGCGATTTCAGCAAGAATTTGTTCGGCTTTTTCAAAAATATCTGTCATAGCGAGGATAAAAATTCGAATTGTTCAGGCGGAATATTGCCTGCTCTGATCTTGTTTTGTCAGGAGAATTGGAGAAATTGTTTTTTGTTATGGGTGTTTGTTCTCCTGTTTCCAAACCTTCATCATCGTCATTTCGTTCAAAGATTTTTTCAAACCAGGTTTTTCTGTGCGGACAAGCCATCTGAGAAAACGTACGCAAAACAACGAAGGAAGGCATATTTCGTATCGAATAAAAAACGCCGCGCTCAAGGGCGTGGCGTTTTGCAAAGGCAAAGTTTGCAAAAAAATCAGCGTAACTCCTTCATTTTTGCTCCAACTCACTACTGTATCTTATCCCCCCTCAATATCCTGAACCTTTTCCTTGCATCTACTGCAAAAACGCTTCCCGAGTAGTCGAGGAAAATCTTTTCGTAAATCTCTTTGGCTTTCTCCAAGTCGTTCAGTTTTAGTTCGTAAATCTGCGCCAGGGCATACAGGGAGTTGTCAGCGCGGATATCATCCTTGAATTTTTCTGCCACTTCGGTATAGAGTGGGATGGCCTTGGCGTAATCGCGCTGTTTGTCCCAAATCCGTGCTTTCAAATAAAGTATGTCGTCTTGCAAGGAGTGTTCGGGGAAACCAGAGGCGAGCGTATCGAGTTTAAGAAACGCCTCTTCAAAGCGGTTTTGAAGTACCAAAAGCTCAGCAGCCGCATAAAGCGAAATGGCATCGGAGGTGGTGTCGAGGTTCAGGTTGTCCATGATAAACACAGAGAGGTCGAGCGCATCGTTGGCGATGAGCTTGGACGTGGATGCCTTCAGAATGTCAAATTGTGCCTGTGCCCATTGAAAATCGCCATTAAAATACGAAAGCCGGGCATTCTTGAATCGCGCCTCCTGGCCAATGGTGTCTTCTTTATACGCCTTGTCCACCTGACTGTAAAGCAGGGTGCTTTCCCAAATATCACCATTCATCATATAATAATCGCCCAGGTTGATTTTAAGTCGGGCGAGCACATCTGGCCGGAGTCCAGGCATCTGTTTTAGTTCTTCCAATAGCACTATGGATTTTGGCAAATTGCGCAAGTAAACTGCCTCTAAATCAGCAAGTTGCAGAACGATGGTGGCACTAAGGTTGCTTTTGCCGTATTGGGCTAAAAAAGCTTCATACTCGGATTCTAGTATCAACAAGTCTTGTTGTGTGAAGTTAAAGCCCTCGGTGATTTTACGGCGGCGGCACTGCATGGCCTCCCGCTTTGCATCGTAAAAGAAAGGGCTGATCTGGCCTTTCTCAGTAATTACGTATTCATAAGCAGCGATGGCTGCTTCGTAATCGCGAGCCTCAGAGGCATCATCGGCCAGACGCATGATACGCTGACCACTCTCTCCCAGGCGTTTATCGAGTGCTTTGTATTGTCGAAGGGCACTTTTGAAGTCCTTGCGCTGTACGAAGGACCAAGCGAGCAATTCGATAAAATCCGGGTTTTCGCTTTCTTGTATACGCGTATAAAGCTGGGTTTGCAGCTCAGTGATATCTTCTGCCCCCAGCGATCGGGCAAATATTGTTTGAAGCGTGGGCAATTTGCCTGGGTCGGCAGCGAGGGCGTTGAGATATTGCTCCGTCATTTTAACAGGTTCGCCCTTCCGACGATAAAGGTCGCCCAGGTTGTATGCAAACCGGTTGGGGTCTTTTGTAAGGGCTGCGCCGCGCTCATAGGTTTTGATAGCAAAGTCGTAGCGCGAATCAGTGATGAACAAGTTAGCAAGCCGAACAACCGCTGCATGATCACTTGCCATCTTGTCAATGGCGCGCTGGTATTGCGCCTCAGCCTCCGGTTTCTTGTTTTGTTCGTCCAGGATATTGCCGTAGGTGACATAAAGCGCATTGTTTTCAGGCTGCCCCTTTATTTGTTTTTTGACCGATTTTTCAGCCTCCTCCCATTTTTCTAATTTGGCAAGGCAGTCAATATATCGTGTAAAATAGAAATCGCTGCGGCTTTCCTTTTCAACCAATTGACTATACAGGGTTGCCGCTTTTTCAAACTCACCGTCCGAAAAATATTGGTTTGCCAAATTCGGGTCAGGGCTTTGAGCGCGCAAACCAATCAAATTTAAACAGAAAAACAGAAGGACAAAAGCGGGGTAGCATAATGTTTGGACATTCATGTGCTTATCATATTTGGAAAAACTTCAACAAAAGTACGGGCTCACAACTTGGAAAACGGCAATTCAACCCGCCGCATTTTAACAAGGAGACAAAAATGTGCCAAATTAGGTTCAAATCGTGCAGAACCGCGCTATAAGGCCTTAACTGGACTTTTTTGCCTGATAACCTTTGCCGCTATCCAGCCCGGCACAATCAGTGTGCCTGCCAAAAGATAGCCATAATATGCCATACCGCGCCAAAGCAAGGCCACCACCAAGCCAATTCCTTGAGGCACATAGTCGGAAATAAATCCGGAAAGGGCAATTTCTGCCAGCCCGGCCCCTCCTGGTGTAGGACTAAAAGTCATGATGATAAACATGGCTACCAGGCGTGCATAAATAAAGGCCTGGGTACCTCCATCGATCGGTGTGCTTGGAACCACTGCTATGATCAAACAGTTGATCATCAGAAATTTACTCGTCCATGCGCCCACGGCACAAAGAATAACCTGTAAGTGATACCGCCAATTTTGCTGGCGCATTTCGGTGGCAGCAAGTTCGAACTCTTCGCCCAAGCGAATGAATTTTGGAGCAAACTTTTTTAAGAAAGGGGCCTTCGCCAGCCAATTCAAACTGCGTTTGGCATATTGGGGCCTAAAAAAAACAAAAAAAACAAGGACCAACCAATAACTAACCATCATTCCATAGGTGACGAACAGTACGTTGGAGGCCAGGTTTTCATCAGAAAAGGATTTCATTCCCGGATAAAGCATCGGGGGGCCATAGATGGCAAGCAAAAGAGGCATCACGATGACAAAGAAGCCTGAATCGCAGACCATGGTGTAAAATATAGCTGCTGCGGTGCGACCTGCAGCCACCTTTTCTTGAGTGAGCACGAAAAGCATCACAAAGGGCCCACCTTTGCTGGTCGGCGTAAGTGCCCCGCTGAACTCCCAAATCACGATAAGTTTCAAACACTGCTTCCAGGAAAAATAATTGCCGCCTGTCAACACTTTTAACCGGTAAGCATAGAAAAAATGCCTGGCCAGAAGCAACAAAAATGCCAGGCCAATCCAGGCAAAAGCCCGACCTGTCCACTCTATCTCTCGAAATTTTTCGGCATCAAACTGATTGTAAAAAAGATATCCTACTGCAATCAACCCCAAGCTTATAGGGAGCAACACCCTCGACAGACGCATCGAGCGGACGAATTTTTGGCTTTCGGATTCATCCAAAGGCAAGGGTTTTAGTGGGTTTTCGCTCATGGTTAAAACCGTACCAATTCTACAAATTGTTCCACGCGATTTTCAATCATAGCGGGACTTAAGCCTTTTAGGCGCTCGATACTGAACGCTTCGACGCAAAAAGACGCCATGGCAGAACCATAGATTACAGCCCGCTTCATGTTTTCAAACGAGGTATCGCCCGTTTTGGCTATCCACCCCATGAATCCCCCGGCGAAAGTGTCGCCGGCACCTGTGGGGTCCACCAGTTCAGCCAGCGGAAGGGCCGGCGCGAAAAAGGTTTGACCGCGATGAAACAGCAGGGCCCCATGCTCTCCCTTTTTGATGATCAGGTATTTAGGCCCCATTTGATGGATCACCCTGGAAGCTTTCAACAAAGAATGCTCGCCCGAAAGTTGGCGCGCTTCTTCGTCATTGATGGTCAGGACATCTACTTTTTCGATTACCTTTCGAAGGTCATCAAGGGCAATATCCATCCAAAAATTCATCGTATCCAGTGCTACGAGTTTGGGTCGGTGCGTGAGCTGCTCCAACACACGCATCTGCACTTGTGGGGTGAGGTTGCCGAGCATCAGATAATCGCTTTGACGGTAGGATTCAGGCAGTATCGGATCAAAGTTTGCCAGTACGTTCAGTTGTGTGTCGAGTGTATCCCGGCTATTAAAATTGCTGTGGTATCTACCTGCCCAGAAAAAGGATTTTTCGCCTTCCTTAACTTGTAACCCTTGAAGGTCCACGCCTCTATTGTGCAAATAATCCAGCGTTTGTTTTGGAAAATCGTCGCCAACTACCGACACAACGCGCACAGGGCTGGTGAAATAGGAAGCGGCTAAAGAAATATAGGTACAAGCACCACCTACTACTTTTTCTGCCCTTCCTGAGGGTGTTTCGATGTCGTCAAAAGCGACGGTGCCAACGGTTAAGAGGCTCATTTTTTAATACGAGAAATGTGATAAATGTGGTCAAAGAAGCCGGCGGAAATTTTTAAAGAAGCCCTACTGATCAATCCCGACCCGGTCGGGACTCTAACCAACCGAGCTAATGAGACGCGATATCAGAAGAAAGAACTTTTTGGGCCAAGCCCACTAACTTTTCTGGGTTTGCGGCAATTTCCGCAATTGCTTTTTTTGATTTTAATGCCTTTAAGCGACGCTCGACTTTCATGGCATCCGCTCGGCTTTCCCCAATTTCAACAAACGCCTTCAGCATCCAGGGGCGGTATTTTGAGGTGAAGGAGTTTGTTGAGTCAAATTCATTGTGGCGTTCCAATCGCTGTTCCAATGAATTTGTCTGCCCAATGTAGTACTTGTCAAACTTCTCCGAATAAAGGATGTAAACAAAGTATGTCATCGAAAAAAAGCCACCCCGGATTTTCGGAGTGGCTTATGCGTCCCATCAAGGACTTGAACCTTGGACCTACGGATTAACAGTCCGCCGCTCTAACCAACTGAGCTAATGAGACAATGCTTTTTTCTTCTTACTCGACCCATCAAGGACTTGAGCCTTGGCCCTGCGGATTAATCCCGATCCAAATCGGGACTCTAACCAACTGAGCTAATGAGACAATGCTTTTTTCAAAAGCGGCGGCAAAGGTAATTTCTGATTGTGCAAAATAACAACCTTTGTGCCTTAAAAAATTTCAGAAAATCCAAAAAGGTCATGAATAGACCCAAATCCCGGCCATCCAGTTCATCCTGTCAAAAAATATAACCAGTCAAATGTACAACAAACACCTTGCCTTTTCAACTGAAGTACAAAAGGCAATCCAAGAAAACCGGCCTTTAGTTGCCCTGGAAAGCACTATCATCGCCCATGGAATGCCCTTCCCACAAAATGTAGAAACCGCTCTTCTCGTAGAAAAAACGGTACGAGAGGCTGGCGCAACCCCCGCAACCTGTGCCATTATCGACGGAAAGCTCAAAGCAGGACTTCATATTGACGAAATCGAATTACTTGGCAAAGAGGGTTCAAAAATCCCTAAGGCCAGTCGGCGGGACATGGCTTACCTGGTCAGTCAAGGCAAACACGGTGCTACAACGGTAGCCTCAACCATGATGGTGGCCCACCTGGCCGGCATTCGTATTTTCGCTACAGGTGGGATCGGAGGGGTTCACCGGGGCGCAGCCAGCACCATGGATATTTCTGCTGACTTACAGGAATTGGCACACACACCTGTTGCTGTAGTGAGTGCCGGGGCCAAAAGCATCCTCGATCTAGGCCTTACGATTGAATACCTTGAAACAATGGGCGTGCCGATAATTGGATACCGCAGCAACATATTTCCAGCGTTTTTTACCCGCCATAGCAATTTTATGGTAGATTTTCAGATGAGTTCCGCAACCGAAATCGCGCAGATTTTGAAAACAAAATGGGAAATAGACGCACGCGGCGGGGCATTAATTGCCAACCCCGTGCCAGAGGAATATCAATTGGATGGCAATTTGATTGAAAAAACGATTGCAGAAGCCATATCAGAAGGGGAACAAAAAGGAATTCGAGGCAAGGCGCTCACACCTTTTTTATTGGCCAAAATTGAAAATTTATCGGGTGGGCGCAGCCTGCAGACCAATATAGAACTGGTGTTGAACAACGCCCGGCTGGGCGGAGCGATCGCGGTTGCGTTTCAGCATTTACGCCGCACAGATAACATCTAAAAACCGGCACTTTGGCTACTTTTGCCCCATGGCAAAAAAACTATTCCTCCTCGACGGCCACGCGCTGATCTATCGTGCACATTTCGCTTTCATCGCTCGCCCGCTTATCAACTCCAAAGGCTGGAATGTTTCAGCCATTCAGGGATTTATGCGCACCATGTGGGATTTGATGCAAAATGAAAAACCCACCCATATCGCTGTGGTGTTCGACCCAAAGGGAGGCACATTCCGCAACGATAAATTCGAGGCATACAAAGCCAACCGGGAGGCGCAACCCGAAGATATTACTTTCGCGCTGCCCTGGGTAAACAAGATCGTGAAGGCGATGAATATACCCGTCGTTATTGTGCCTAACTACGAGGCAGACGACGTGATCGGTTCGCTTGCCAAACAAGCGGAGCAAGTAGGGTACGTCACCTACATGGTCACGCCCGACAAGGATTTTGGGCAATTGGTGTCGGAAAATATTCAACTTTATAAACCCAGCAAGGGTGGCGAACCTGCTGAAATATGGGGGCCCAAAGAGGTCTGCGAACGTTGGGGTATCCAACGCGTAGATCAAGTGATCGATATGCTCGGACTCATGGGCGACGCGGTGGACAACATCCCCGGCCTGCCAGGTATTGGCGAAAAAACGGCTGCCAAACTGCTGGCCGAATTCGACACCATTGAAAACCTGCTTGCCAATGCCGACAAACTTAAAGGCAAGCAACAGGAAATTGTAAAAACCCACCACGAAAAAGCTACGCTTTCCAAATGGCTGGCAACCATCGACATCAACTCTCCAGTTCAATTTCACGAAAAAGACTTTGAGATCGAGCCTTTCAATCGGGAGGAATTATTGGAGATCTTTAAGGAGTTGGAATTCAAGACTTTGGCAGATGCAATTCTGCGGAGCAAATGGGGAGGAGCGGCTATGCCAGCGACGTCATCCAACGAATCTTCAGATAATAACCCTGCCGCCAACGCCGCCATTACTGCCAAGGCATCCGGCACCGCAAAGCCTAGTAAACCCTCTGCAACAGGTGCCGGAATACAAGGAAACCTTTTTGGCGAGCCTGAAATGGAATCTCAATCCATAGCTTCACCGCTTGCCAACCCGGAAGGCACCTTCCACACGAGAGGCACGCACAACATCGAAAACACAGAACACACCTACCATCTGGCAGATACCCCAGAAAAGCGGGCACAACTTCTTGCCATTCTGAAAAAAGCCAAGGCTTTTTCATACGATTCCGAGACAACAGCCCTCGAAGCGTCGCAAGCGGATCTGGTAGGGTTTTCTTTTGCTGTAAAAACCTTTGATGCATGGTATGTGCCTATTCCTGCCAACCCTGCGGAAGCGCAAAAAATTGTGGAAGAATTCCGGCCAGTGTTTGAAGATGAACAGATCGTGAAAATTGGGCAAAATCTCAAATACGATGCAATTGTGCTCCTGAACTACAACTGTGAACTCCGCGGGCCGTATTGGGACACAATGCTGGCACACTACCTGCTCGAACCAGATCTTCGTCATAACATGAATTATATGGCGGAAACCCTGTTGAATTACGCTCCTGTCAAAATCGAAGAACTTATCGGGAAGAAAAAAGGCGGGACTGCCCAAGGTTCCATGCGCGATGTGCCGGTTGAGGTTATCAAAGAATACGCCGCTGAAGATGCCGATGTGACGCTTCGCCTGCGCGATGTGCTGAAACCAAAGCTTGAAGAAGGTGGAGCTGTGTTGGTCAAACTATTCGAGGAGGTTGAAACGCCACTTGTGAAGGTTTTGGCTGATATAGAGCATGCAGGCGTTCGGATTGACCCCGATTTTTTAAAGGAATATTCCAGTGAATTAGCCGTGCTCATCGTTGATCTGGAGGATAAAATTTTGAAAGAAGCTGGGTTCAATTTCAACATTGCAAGCCCTAAACAAGTCGGAGAGGCCTTATTTGACCAGTTGAAATTGCCCTATCCCGGTAAAAAAATGAAATCTGGCCAGTATTCCACCGATGAGGAAATCCTCTCCGATTTGGCCGCTAATTATCCGATTTGTGCCGACATTCTTTCGCACCGCGGTCTGATGAAATTAAAATCGACCTATGTAGATGCATTGCCTGCACTCGTAAACCCGCGCACAGGCAGGGTTCACTCTTCGTTCAATCAGGCCCTGGTCGCCTCCGGGCGGCTCAGCAGCCAAAACCCGAACCTGCAAAACATTCCAATCCGCACGGCTGAAGGCCGAAAAGTGCGGGAAGCATTCGTTCCAAGAGATTCAAATCACCTTATCGTCAGTGCGGACTATTCGCAAATTGAACTTCGCTTAATCGCAGAGATCAGTGGAGATGAAGCCATGCTAAATGCCTTTCAGAATAATCTGGACATCCATACGGCGACCGCGGCCGGGGTTTACGGTGTGGCACTCGACCAAGTTACGAGCGACCAGCGTCGGGCCGCAAAAACCGTCAATTTCAGCATAATATATGGTGCCGGGGCGAGCAATCTCAGTCAGCAACTTGGCATCAAGCGCACCGAGGCCAAAGAGTTGATTGAGAATTACTTCCGTCAATATTCCGGCTTGCGGGGCTACATGACCAGTATCGTCGAATTCGCCCGCGCGCATGGTTATGTCGAAACAATGCTGGGTCGCCGCCGCTATCTGCGCGACATCAATTCTGGCAACGGCATGATGCGTTCCATGAGCGAACGGATTGCAATCAATACACCCATTCAAGGCTCCGCCGCTGATCTGATCAAGGTGGCGATGATCAATATCCGCGAAGCCATGCGCAAGGCTGGATTAAAATCGCAGATGATCCTGCAGGTACACGACGAATTGGTGTTTGACGTGCGAAAGGATGAGTTAGATCAGATGAAACCACTTATTCTGGACAAAATGACCCATGCAATGCCGAATCTGAAAGTGCCGATTTTGGTGGAGATCGGGGTGGGTGAGAATTGGTTGGAGGCGCATTGATTGCTTTTTCGAGTTTTCTCCGTACTTTTGAACAAATTATTTTCAAGCTATGTCACATAGAGTCATAAACGTTGACAAAGAAATCCTTGGTGGAACTCCCGTTTTTTGGGGCACACGAGTGCCTATAAAAAATCTATTTGACTATTTGGAAGAAGGCGACACTATTGAGGAGTTTTTAGAGGACTTTCCCTCTGTTACCCGCGAACAGGTGGAGCAGGTATTGGCTCTTTCTCAAAGACTGATTGTTTCTTCTGCTGAAATCTTACATGAAAATTTTGCTTGACGAATGCGTTACTCGAAAGCTGAGAAAACATTTGTCTGGGCATGCGGTGCAGACTGTAACGGAATTAGATTTATCTGGAGTAAAAAATGGCAACCTGCTTGCTGCTGCCGAGCAAATGGGATTCGAAGTATTGCTCACTATTGATAAAAACATTGATTACCAACAGAATATCAGCAAATTCAAACTTACCCTTGTAGTTTTCGACGCGGTCAAAAGTAACATTAAATATTTGGCGCTGCTAGTCCCAAGCTTTCTTGCTCAAGTGCCTGATTTTGAGAAAGGCAAAACCTATGTAATTTCCTAAGCCTGCTTGGTTGTGACTTTTAAGATTATTGGAGTTACATGAATCCCAACTAAATTCCCCTTACCTACTTTTTTTATTCTTCTTCTTGTTTTTCGCCTTCCACTCCTCCGCCTGCTCAATCTCCTGCATGACGACTTTCCACTTATCCGGCTCTTCTTTGGTGAGTACCAGCGTTTCACTGTATTCCGTTTTACTTAATTTCATGACCTGAATCGGTTTGTCGAGAAAGGTTTCAATTTCAGTCAAAATTTCTTTTTCCTCCTGACTGCAAAAAGACACGGCCAATCCTTTTTTGTCACCACGACCAGTACGGCCCACTCGGTGTACATAATTCTCAGATACATCAGGGAGATCATAATTGACCACGTAATCAACATCGGGAATGTCTATGCCGCGCGCGCTCACGTCGGTAGCCACCAGCACTTTAACAGCGCCGCTTCTGAATTGGCTCATCACCGTCAACCGATCTTTTTGTTCCTTGTCGCTGTGAATCGTAATACTTTGAATACCAACTCTTTCCATGGCTTTCATTACGCGCTCGGCCCGGACCTTGGTGCGCACGAACACAAGGATTTTGCTTTCAGGATTTTCGTTGATGAGCCGTTCGAGGAAAAAACGCTTGTCGTCCATCTCAACAAAAACCACGGAGTGATTGATGTTTTTAGCTACCGGGTCCTTGGGTGAAATTTGAATTCGGATAGCGCGGGTCACCAGCGAGTAGGCCAACTCTTTGATCGTCTCGTTAATAGTTGCAGAGAAAAACAGGGTTTGACGCTTGCGTGGGATGAATTTCATCAAATCTCGAATGTCACGGATAAAGCCGAGATCAAGCATGTGGTCTGCCTCGTCGAGCACCAGGATTTCCACACGTTCCAACCGAATATGGCCCTGACTCACCAGGTCAAACATCCTACCGGGTGTAGTCACGAGGATATCGATCCCTTTTTCCAGTCGTTCGATTTGCGGGCCTTGTTCCACCCCGCCAAACACACAAAAGGTTTTCACCCGCGTGTGTCGGCCCAATTTTTCAAATACTTCTGTTATTTGCAAAGCAAGTTCTCTGGTGGGCACCATCACAACGCACTTGATGCCCTCGGAGCGGCCAGACACCTTGCGGTCGTGCAACAAATGAATGATCGGAATGGCAAATGCAGCTGTTTTACCCGTACCGGTTTGAGCAATGGCCAGCACATCCTCGCCTTTCAATATGGGCGGAATAGCCTTGTATTGGATATCCGTGGGTCGCCGAAACTCCATTTCCTCCAGATTGCGCTTGATCTCGATAGCGATGCGGTATTCTTCGAACTTCATGGGTGGTTGACGGTGATTGGTTGATTGGTTATTGGTTTAGCTACCGTAGCCGCTTGCCGACGCCAGAGACTAAGGCGAGTAAAAGCGATGGAGTGGCGATTTGGAATCCCAAAGGTACAATTCACATATTTGGTCGAAACTGTGAATTGGTCAATGCCGGAATAAGTTTGTCATTGTAATTTTGAGGGTCAAAAATTAATCTTTCAGCGTGATATTGCGGAAATTCAATTAACTTCGTAGCAAACACGTAAAATCCGCTCCTCACCAATGAAACTTGCTACCTGGAATTTAACTCCCACCGACGAAGCCGCTGCCGAACGGCTTCAAGCAGAACTCAATATTCCGTTACTTTTTTGCCGATTGCTTGTGCAACGCGGCATTTTTAACCTTGAAGCGGCTAGGATTTTTTTCCGGCACGATTTGAACAACACGCACAACCCATTCCTTATGAAGGATATGGACATTGCCGTGGAACGCCTCGATGCTGCCATCCAAAACAACGAACGTATCCTGCTTTATGGCGATTACGATGTGGACGGCACAACCAGCGTAGCGCTGATGTTTGCTTTTCTTTCGGGGTTTCATACAAACCTCGATTATTACCTGCCAGATCGAGATAAAGAAGGGTATGGGGTGAGCCTTCAAGGAGTTGAATACGCCAAAGAAACGGGCTGCACACTTATCATTGCCATGGATTGTGGCATCAAAGGTCATAAACCCATTGCATTGGCCAAAACCTATGGCATAGACTTCATCGTCTGCGACCACCACCTTCCCGAGGGTGATTTGCCTGAGGCGGTAGCCTGCCTTGATCCAAAACGAGAAGACTGTCCTTATCCATACAAAGAGCTCAGCGGCTGCGGTATTTCTTTTAAACTCGCTCAGGCTTTTGCGTTGCACCATAACACCCCAAGTGAAGAGATCGCCTCTTTACTCGATCTTGTAGCCGTTAGCACCGCCTGCGATATCGTTCCGATGACCGGAGAAAACCGAATTTTTGCCCATTTCGGTCTGCAAAGACTCAACCGGGCGCCGCGCCTGGGACTTTGGGCCATTTGTGAGCGTATCAATCGCCCGCGGCCTTTGGATATCACCGATGTGGTTTTTGGTATCGGTCCGCTCATCAATGCCGCCGGGCGGCTCGCTGATGCCCGCGAGGCCGTGCGCCTGCTGCTTTCTGTGGATAAAAATAGCGCTTTGGAAAACGCTAGTCAGCTCGTAACCAGAAACAAAGAACGCCGGGAAATGGACTATGCCACAGCCGATGAAGCGCAACGAAAATTCAAAGCGTTGGCAGATTGGGGTGGCCTGAAAAGCATTGTACTTTTTGAACCCAACTGGCACAAGGGTATCATTGGCATTGTGGCCAGCCGAATCGTAGAAACCTTTCACAAACCTACCGTTATCCTGACCGAAAGCAATGGCAGGGCGGTTGGTTCGGCACGATCAGTGGCTGGATTCGACCTTTATGGGGCTTTACAACAATGTGAGGACCTATTTATCACTTATGGAGGGCATGCGCATGCAGCCGGGATGCAATTGGACCTGGAAAATGTGGACGCCTTTATCGAACGGTTTGAATCCGTGGTAAGTCAAAGCATTGCACCTGAAATGGAGGACCCGCAAATCGACGTTTGTGCCAAAATAAGATTTGACGACATCACACCCGAATTTTGGAAAATGCTGCATCGTTTCGAGCCATTTGGCCCGCACAATCGCAACCCGTTGTTCTGGGCGGAAGAAGTTTCAGATACGGGCCGAAGCAAATTGCTGAACAACAACCACGTTAAACTTTCGCTCAAACAAGCCGGCAGCAAGGTCGAAATGACGGGTATCGGCTTTGGTCTGGGCAAGGCTTTTGAAAAGGTTCAAGGCAAATCATTCGGAATACTTTTCGACCTGCGGGAAGATGAATGGCAGGGCCAGCGCACCGTAAAGATTTATGCGAAGGATCTGCGTTAGGTGTTCAAAACCATATTCGTAATTTCTTATGCCTAACCTTTGCGTTTTCCGAACACACGCTAATCCCGTTTAGGCTTGTATTTCGCCAATTCTAAAAATTTCTGCGAATCTGTCATTCCCAACAACTGCTCCATGCTGGTGTTTGGATACCGTTTCATGTAGGACCGTATGATTTGAAGGCCCACCCAATTGCCAATTTCACCTGGTGCTTCCTGAAAAATGGCCGGGGCATTGGGGCTGGGCGTCACCAGTTTCCGAATTTTGTCAAAATCAGTGGAATAAAGTAGTTTTTCGCTGAGCATTCGCGCCCATACTGCCGATTCATTGGCGTAACAGCCTTCCATTTGTTGGCGGGTATAGCCCATTTTAAGGCTATCCGCTACGTCCGGCAGCAGGCAATCGCTGATATAAAGTTGTTTGCCATAGTGCAGCATCAGGTCGAGCAATCGTTGTCCGGTAGGAGCGTCGCTGCAATTTTGGGCCAGCGCTTTGCTAAGCCGAACGATGATGTAGTCTTTTTGAAACTGCCGGCGCATGAAATAAGGGAATACCTCATGGTCGTAGCCAGGGAAGTTTTCCCCTAAAAACATATCCAGTCCAACCCCGCAAATGCTATCGCCTGCCGTGAACGCATCCGTAGCAAATTCGGAGATCATCGTGACCACTTGCGGCACAGGTTTTTTCGGGAAATAATGCTTGTAATAGCAGAACATCTGTGTCAAATCCTTTTCGAACCAACGCAAATCTCCATAAACCTGTTGCACCGTATCATACAAATGGCGCACTTGCGGCACCGAGAGAAATCCGGCAAGTGCCTCGCGCGGAGTTTCTTGTGGATTGGATTGGTCGTGAATGATCTCGTTGCAAAAAAGCGGAAGCATCACGGGGTATTTTCCCAGCAGGTTTTGCATTCCCATTTGGAGTTGCGCAGTGTCGAGAGCGAATATATCCTGTTCTAAACGAAGCAGTTGCACTTCAACTTTTATGTCGGACACATCAGGCCGGGGCGTGCGGTTTTCGTTGCCACAGGCAGAAAAAATCAGGAAGGAGAGACAGAAAAAGAGCGAAAATTGAATGCTGAATTTCAAAGTATAAAAATGATTGGTGGGGAGTGTTCAGAAAGTGTGGCACACCTAAATTCATTTTTCAGGTGTGCCACACTTTCTGAACATTCCCGATTGGCTGAAAATTGAATGGACAAAAGTACGGAACGCTCGCTTGTTCGATGTGTTGTTTCATTTTGGGAATGCTTATCCCCCAACCTGTAACTTTGATGCTGCGTATGCTTCATTAAACATCATGTCATGATTCGATTTTTTTGCACCCTTTTTTCCGGCATCAGTTTCTTACTCCTCTTCGGTAATCTGCAATGTCACGAAGACGATCGCGTGGTGGTTTATTATCAATTGCTCGATTGGCAAACCAGCTTGCTGGACAACAGCGGCCGAGAACCATTGGTCGCCGAAAGTCCCATTCCTCGCAGCGCTTTTGGACTTCGATTCTCCAATAAATTAAGCAGCGATGGCAGGGACACTTTGCTTTTCTCCAGCCTGGAAGATTATTACCTGGTTGCTTTACATCCACTTCGGCGGATCGAAATGTTCTCCACAGACGGCTTCGACACGATTGCAGCAGGTGAAAATATCAGCGATCGCTTTCGTGTGCGGTTTAGTGCTTTTCCCTATTTGGGTTATTATTCGCTCGATGGGGCTGACAGGGCATACAATCTCCCCCCCAATACACTAGACGGCGATTACCAGATCGATCTGTTGATGATTGACCCGCCAAGTCAAGCGGGCGCCTACCGTTTTTCGGTAAAAATCACATTTGACAGCCTGGCTGCACCCATCAATCGCGATACAACATTCACCCTTCCAACCGTGTTGCTCCAATGAATACTCGATATCTAATGTCTTTTTTAGCCTTTGTTTGGGCCATTAACCTGACAGCACAGGCACCTGGCCCTGCAAAACCATATTGGGCGGCAGGTCTTTTCGGGAGTATTGGTAGTGGATTTGGCGTGTTTTCACAAGCATTCGAAAAAGGCAAAATTGTTTCCCCCTATACGTCACATCCTATGAGCGGCTGGGTCGGGCATTTGGATGCCGGTATCTCCTTTCGCAATCATTGGGGCATAAGAGCCTCTGTAAGTGGATTTAAGGCCAACAACCTGACAAATTATATCAAAGGCTCCCTGGAGGGTGCCTACCCGGGATATGTTTTCGATTATGTTCCCATTGACGCGGGGCAGCATGAAACATCGAATCAATTTGCCCTGGGAATATCTTATGCATTTACAAACCGCCGGTGGCTTTTTCAGCCAGATCTGATGCTCGGCTCAACCAAAATTGGAAAGGATTTAATTGCCGCAAGGGTCAAAGAGATCGGTACCCATCAAGCTTTTATTTTACAATATAGACCCGGCAATGTAAAGTATAGAAGCCCCACCCTAATACTGGGTGGAAAAGCAGCTTGGTATCTAGGCTGGTATTGGGGTGTTTTTGCCGATGCCCGGATGCTGGCCATCTTGTATAATGTCCAATATCAGTTTGAAAAAACAGCAGTGATAGAACAAACCTTTGAAAAAGAATCAATTCATTTGAAAAAAACAGCGTTTGGCGCCACAGGCAGCCTGGGCATTTTTTTACAAATTGGGCGTTGGGAAAAAAAAGATTGACTCCAAACTCAATTTTTCACTGGCAGAAACGAATACTGCTTGCCATAACGAAGCATCTGCTTTACAAAGTCAAATTCGCGCTGCACTTTTACATCAATGATCTTTCCATTGGCATTTTTTACTGCCACCAGTTTGGGTTGCACAAAACCCGAATAGGCTTTGGTGGGCAAGGCGGCATAGCGCCTTTTGACCTCCGCTCCAGTGGCCTTGTCCGTTTTTACGCCGTAAGTTTCTACCAGGGCTTCAGCGGCCTTGTAATCCCCCTCTGATTTAATGCGCTGAGTTTCAGCCAGTAACTGGCCAAAAAGCACCCGCAATTTGGCGTAATCCTTTATATCGTAATAAGTTTTCCCGCTGCGCACTTCTTTCACAATCACCTTATCGGCCTTGCCTTTTTCATACGCCCAGGCAGCTACGAGTTGTCGGTTGCGCATGTGGTCTTCTTCAATGTCGGCTCCTGGGGGCAGGCGGCGTAATTGTTGCAGCAAACCATTGCGTATATACTGGTCGTATTCGGTTTTGAAAGCATTGGCGTCGGGCAAAAGGCCCCACTCAACCAGCTTGGGGTCAGGCATGAAATAAAGGGCAACGAGGTCGGCACGACCTTCTTCAAGCGTGCTGGAATACTGTTTGAGGGTCACATTTGGCTCTGCAACACCAGGATTAAGCACCCCGCTTGCATGGCCGATAACCTCATGGAGGGCGGTGTGCATTTTGCCGCAGGCTTCTCCGTATTTTTTTGACATCACGATTTCTTCAGGATCGTTGGCAAATTCCTGAATAGCGAGCGCTCCCCCGGCCTGGTTGTAAGCGTTCTCTATATTGTTGAGACTTATAGACTTGGAGCCCAGTTCACGAATCCAGTTGGAGTTGGGCAGGTTTACCCCGATGGGCGTGTTGGGGGCACAGTCGCCACCTTCCATGGCCACGTTGATAACCCGATAAGAAACGCCTTTCACCTCTTTCTTTTTGTGCTCGGCAGCGATGGTGGAGTTGTCTTCAAAATACTGCGCGTTCTTGCTCACTATGGCCATTTTTTGGGTGGCCTCAGGGTCGTTATATTGTACCATGGCCTCAAAATCACCCTTGTAGCCTTTCGGGTCGTGATAAACTTCAATAAATCCGTTGATAAAATCAATGGCGCTTTCCGTGTCTTTGACCCATTCAATGTTAAACTCGTCAAAGGTTTTTAGGTCACCTGATTTATAGTAGGAGATAAGAAGCCCGATCGCTTTTTTCTGTTGATCGTTTTCGGCAAACGGAATGGCTTTTTCAAGATTTTCGATGATCTTGTCAATAGCAGCGCCGTACATCCCGCCTGATTTCCACACGATCTCTTTTATCATCCCTTCATCTTTTACAAGTTTGGAATTGAGACCAAACATGGGCGGTTTTTCACCTGCGGCTTTTATTTTTTGCTGATAAAATTTGTCCACCTCGGCTGATGTCACGCCCTGATAAAAATTGACCGAGGAATTGAGCACCACATCGGGGCCTTCCTTGCTGGCGCGTTTGGGCGCTACTTTAGGATCAAAAATGACCGGCACGAGCGTATACAGGATGTCGGCCTTTGGCATGGGCAACAATTCAAGGTCGCAGCCCTGTACGAGGGTTGAAAAGTATTCTTTGGAAAAATCGGGCATTATTTTCACCTCATTATAGTGGTGGTGAATGCCGTTGGAAAACCAAATCCGCTTGGAATAAACTTCAAACGCTTTCCAATCGGCGCTGGTCTTGTCGCCTGCGTAGCTGTTGAAAATAGCTTCGATTGTTTTGCGTATCGCCAGATTATAGCGGCCATGCTGGTCGTAAATGATGTCGCGGCCGGCGAGGGTAGCTTCGCTAAGATAATAGATAAAGGTTTTTTGCCTGAGGGAAAGCTGGTCGAATCCGGGCAAATCGTACCAAAGGATTTGAAGGTCTGCAAATGTATCGAGCAGAACTTTTTCTGCAAGTGGAGGAGTGGTGGGAGCAACTGGCTTTTTTATGCCGCACGCTACGGCGGTCAAAAGAATCGAAAGTGTAAGAATGTGTGTAAATTTCATTAAATCAATGAATTGAATGGTCGAAATGTTTGAAGAGTTAAAACTCAAATGCCAATTGGACTTTACGGGAAGAAATTTTTGCATTCCCTTGCTTTTTGTCGGCGATGTATTCTTGGATGCAATTAGCTACAAAATAGGCCAGATTTACGGGAACAGCGTTGCCAATTATCTGTTCCATTTCAGTTTTTGTGCCAAGAAATTTGAAATTTTTAGGGAATGTCTGAATGTAACTGCGTTCTAAAGTAGTAAGCGGACGCAGTTCGGGGGTGATATCGCAAGGGTCACCAGCGTGCTGTGGATAGTTTTTAGGGATTGGCCGATTAACCCCACGTATAGTTGGGCTTGGCTCGTGGATACTAAAAATCCCTCTTCGAGCATAGCTGCGAGGGTGGCGATAGTAAAACTCAATTCCGAGCGAATCGCCCAAATAATCAGCAACTGTCATGGCTTTTTTTTGTTGGTTTTTATCAAAATAAAAATCCAAAAAACCGTCTTCAGAATACTGATGGCCGACCATAAAAAATCGTTTACGGGCTTGTGGGACTCCGCAATAGCTGGCATCCAAAACCTGCCAACTTAGGCCATACCCAGCAGATTTGAAGAGGCTTTTTGCCTCCTCTAACTTTCTGGTTTTCAATATTCTTTCAACATTCTCCATGACGAACCACTCTGGCTTGACACTCGAAATAATGTTTGCAAAAGTCAGTGTCAAGTCTCCACGACCTTGGTCTTCATCCCGTTTTCCAGCACTTGAAAAATCCTGGCAAGGCGGGCCTCCTACAATCATTTCGGGTGCAAAAATCTCAATCGGGCTATAACTTGACATAGCCGCTAAATCCGTTTCAAAAATTGGGTGGTCGAAGTTAGCACGGTAAACCTTCACCGCAGGCATCCAATAATCAAATGCAGCGGCTATTTCAAAGCCAGCATTTTGAAAGCCGAGGGAGAGACCACCACAGCCTGAAAATAGGTCAACGATTTTCAATTTGTTCATATAAAAAGGTCTGGGGAATTGAAAATGATAGCATCGAAACGTCTTTCGGGACTGAGCAGATTATGCCCTCCTCCGAGAATAATTTCTTTAAGTTGATTTTTAGTAATGCGAGGTTGAAGTAGTTGTGGGCAAACCATAAATGGTTGCGTTATCCTACCGTCAATCGCAAAAGCTTTATCATTTTTGGTGTTAAAAGTAAGTGTATCAATGACCTTTTTATGGTCGAACTGGCTGTTTTTACTGAATTCCAACAACATTTTAATAAGCCAAATAACAGAGCGCACTTGACGGGTAATTTTTCGTGTAGAACCTTCTGCACGTGCCACATCAGCAAAAAGCCGAATCAAAGCGAGGTTGCTCCAGACAAAAATATCCAAACAGTTAAATGCCAAGCTGGGTGATTTGCCTTCGGTTTTCCAAATTGGTTGCATCAACAACGGTTCTTGAACATCAATAATTGCTTTTGAGATTTGGTCAATCACAGCAAACATTTCGGGTAAAAGTGGCAACAAGTTCTCTCCTTCCGACCAATCGCCTATGTCATCAAATTTATCCCCCATCAAACTTTGAAGTGCAGGCAAATTACTTTTAAATTTATCCGCGATACTACAAGCCAGGTAAACAATTGTATCAGGTCGTACGACAATTTCACAACCGTATTTATCTTCGCTCAATGCGCAAGTAGAGTTGTCTGGGAGAGCTGTGAGTTTAATTTCTAAGGGTTTGAGGGAATTGCCCGTGTTTTTTTCGGTAGTTACCAAATCTACTCGTGGCAATTTACCGATGACCAATGGGCGATATGCTGTGAAATAATCTTCAAAAGAATAGTGAAGGTTATTTGAGTCGAATGGCAGTCCAAAAAGATCCCTTGTACTTATATGGGTATGCTTGATTTTTAGGTCGTTATCAATTACAAGATAAATATTTTCCAACCCTTTGGAGGCCATATAAGCGGCAAGTGCGGCAGGAAAAGACGAATTAAACTTGTTTTTCCCCCAGTGTCCAACTTTGTTGAAATTTAGGTTGGAGGATTGTATGCCGAAGAGGCTCGGTGGAATATTTGCTTGCATCCCACAAAGTTACAAAACCCTTCACTTCCTCACACCAGACAATTCATTCCGCTTTGCTCCAATTTGTCAGAAAACCAACCTTCCTCCTCAAGACCTCCCCTGTTTTCTCAACAACTCCGGCAATTGCCGCAACGCCGCCAACTCCCGATACTTAACCCTGGCCTCATCTGCCGGAATACCAAAATACGCTTTTCCGCCCTCCAAATCTTTGGAAACCCCCGACTTGGCCGACACCAACGCGCCCTTTCCAATGCGCAATGCCTGCGCTACCCCCACCTGGCCATACAACACTACATTGTCTTCTACCACTGTTTTGCCGCCAATGCCAACCTGAGCAGCAAAAAGACAGTTTTTGCCGATCACCACCCCGTGGCCAATATGAATCTGGCAATCCAGTTTGCTGCCCTCTCCGATAATCGTATCACCGCTCACACCTTTGGCAA
This sequence comes from Saprospiraceae bacterium, assembly GCA_046160345.1. GTDB lineage: Bacteria > Bacteroidota > Bacteroidia > Chitinophagales > Saprospiraceae > M3007. Next base: position 11,984 of record JBJXGO010000027.1, on the reverse strand, counting down.
TGGTGCAGCCCGCGCCGATATCTACTTGATTTTCAAGGATCACGCGCCCGCCGCTGCGCCATTTTTGAAATGAACCATCGGGCAGTTTTTTAAAATAAAATGCATCGGGCCCAAGGATTGCGCCCGGGCCTATGATACAGTGCTCTCCAATAATGGTATGCTCTCCGATATAGGCGTTGGCTTGAATGTAGGAATTTGCCCCGATCCGCACATTGGCCGCGATGACCACCCCCGGTTCAATGATGACCGTGGGGTGGATGTCGGCCCGGCTACTGATGGCTGTATTCAGCGGCTCGAAAGGCCGGTACTCGCGCACAAGGGTATCGTAAACTTCAAAAGGGTTTTCAACAATAAGGATCACCTTGCCGGGCGGGCACTCTACCGGGGCATTGAGCAAGAGCACGGTTGCGTCGCTATCAAGGGTTTTCTGGAAATATTTCTTTACATCCGAAAAAGCAATATCGCCCGGCCGAACTTTGTGGATTTCGTTGATACCGCTGGCGGAAAGCGTTTCATCCCCAATGATTTGGGCATTGAAGCGCAGGGCGAGTTCAAGTACGGGGATTGGGCGTGGAAAATCCATAAAGTGTAGTTGTAATAAAATAATTTCAATCTTAGTTTAAACCCTTCCTGAACCATAGTTCCTTTCGAGTTTAAAAAATGATGCAGCAGTAGCGCATATTTAAGGGCAAAATTCCAAAAAAAAGGCGTAGAATCTGATCCTTTAATTTTCCATCTGCCCTGCAATGCAATCATACAAAGAGAAACTCCTACTTTCACCCCCAAAACCACCTTGTTTATGAATATTCCTTTGCGACAACTGCTCTTTTTTCTGACCGCTTTTTGTCTTGTTACAATTGCTGCAAACGCCCAAAAAGGCACCCAACACCCGCCAGCAGAACTGCGGGGGGCCTGGGTGGCCACCGTGGCAAACATTGACTTTCCCTCGCGCTCAGGCCTTAGCTCCGCAGAGATCAAATCAGAATTCGATAGTTTGATGGACGTCCTCAAAGGGATGAACATGAACGCCGTATTCGTACAGATCCGCCCTGCAGGAGATGCTTTTTACAAATCCACTACGGTACCCCTCAGCAAATTCCTGGTGGGCCGGCAAGGGGCCATGCTCGACGATTCGCTTTTCGATCCGCTTGAGTATATGATCAAGTCCGCGCATGACCGGCGAATGGAATTCCATGCCTGGCTCAATCCCTACCGAGCTACTTTTGACCTCGATACCTCGGCGCTCGATATGTTGCACCCATTGCGCTCGCTGCCAGACCGCCGCAAAGCCGAGTGGTTTTACCGGTATAGCAATAAATGGTATTTCAACCCTGCCAGTCCTCTTGTACGCCGTTATTTGACCAATGTGGTGAAAGATATCGTACAACGTTATGATGTGGACGGTATCCATTTCGACGACTATTTTTATCCCTACAAAGAAAAAAACCTGAGCCTCGACGACGCACTGGACGACTATGACACCTTTGCTTCGAGCGACCACGAATTCACCGACATAGGAGATTGGCGGCGAAACAACATCAATCTGCTTATTGAAAGCGTATCCGTAACCATTAAAAGGTATAAACCATACGTCAAGTTCGGCATAGGCCCATTTGGCGTCTGGCGCAACAAGGAGCGCGACCCTGAACGCGGTTCCAACACCCGCGCGGGGGTAACATGTTACGACGACCTCTATGCCGATGTGCTCTGGTGGCTTGAAAAAGGCTGGATCGATTATGTGGCCCCACAAATTTATTGGAGCATCGGTTTCCCGCCCGCAGATTATGAAATTTTGGTAGATTGGTGGAGCAAGCACCTGTACGGAAAGCAACTTTACATTGGCCAGGCCGCTTACAAAATAAACAATTCAGCCAATGACCCTAACTGGGAGGACGAAGCAGAGATCAGCAATCAGATTGCCCTCAATCGCGCCAATCCGAATGTAAGCGGCAGCCTGTTCTTCTCTGTAAAACCACTCTTGCGAAACCCGCTGGGCGTGCAGGACACCTTGACCAATTCACTTTGGAAATATCCTGCACTCGTACCGCCCATGCTGCCGCTTTCCAAGGCAACACCCGCCAAACCCTCCATTTGTAGGGTAAAGGGAACACCTAGCACCGTGCAACTCACCTGGAACCTTTGTGAACTTCTAAGCGGCGATGAAATGCCTTTTTATTTCGCCCTCTACCGTTTCGACGGGGAGGGCGTTGGGAAATTCGACAACCCACGGAACCTGCTGGGATTCACCCCTTTCTACGCAGACAAGTGGTATTTTGAGGATCACAGAGCCATCGATGGCGAATATTACACCTATGTAGTGGTTGGTTTCAATCGAGCCAACGTAAGCAGCAATCCCAGTGATCCGGTATTTGTAAAAAAGACCAAAAATGGCGCGAAGAAGAAGCGGAAATTTTGGAAGTATTTGTTTTAGAAATGAAAGTCCTCCTCACCACGCTCAACGCCAAATACATCCACACCAACCTCGCCATTCGGCTGCTCTACGAGCTCAACCGCGAATGGCCGGGGCTTGAATGGCGTGAATTTACCATCAAACAGGATCAGGAAGAAGTTTCTCGATTCTGTGCTGATTTTGAGGTGGTTGCGTTTAGTTGTTATATCTGGAACATTACACAGACACTTGAAGTAGCGCGTAAGATCAAGGCCCTCAACCCATCGGCCCAAATTCTGCTTGGCGGCCCGGAGGTCAGCTATGACTGGCAGGACGTGATTGCCCGTAAAGAGGTGGATTTCATCATCACCGGTGAAGGCGAAACACCCTTCCGCGAGTTTTTGTATGCCTGGCCGGAGATCGGGCATCTGGCGAATCTTGTTAGCAAAACCGAAGCCGGCGATGTTCGGTATTTTTCCAACCCTGTGACCTTCGATCTCGAAAATTACCGCCATATCCGCCCCTGGCAAAACGAACCGCCCGAAGACTTGCGAAGCAAGGTTTTATATGTAGAAACTTCTCGCGGCTGCCCTTACAAATGTGAATTCTGTCTGGCAAGCCTGGACAACAAGGTGCGTTATTTGCCCGACGAACACATAAAACAGACCCTGCTCTACCTCATGGAACACGGGCGCGTGGTCAAGTTCCTCGACCGCACCTTCAACATGAAGCGCGATTTCACGATTGACATTTTTACGTTTATCCTGGCAAATTACCGCCCGGGCAATGTTTTCCAATTTGAGATCACCGCCGATATCCTCCATCCCGATATTATCCGGTTTATTCAGGAAAAAGTGCCGAGAGGACTGTTTCGCTTCGAGATCGGCATTCAAACGGTCAATCAAAAAGCGAACCTTGAGGTAAGCAGGAAGCAAAATTTTGACAAAACGAAGGGCATTATCCTTCAACTTGCCGACAAGGTTGAAATGCACCTCGACCTCATCGTTGGCCTTGCGCTCGACCGTTGGGAAGATATCAAATTCAGTTTTGAGGAAGTTTTCAAACTCTTTTCCCCGGAGCTGCAAATGGGTTTTTTAAAATTCCTGAAGGGCACACCGGTCCGCGAAAAATACGAACAGCACGGATTCGTTTTTGACCCCGAACCGCCTTATCAGATCATCGAAAGCAACTATCTCTCCCGGCTCGAACTCGCCCGACTGGTAAAACTTGAAAACGCGCTCGAAATTTACTGGAACAAGCCCAGGGCACTACGAACCTTGAAATATGTGACGGCTCATTACAGCATTTTTGATTTCATGCTCGGGCTCGGCGAGTGCTTCAACGAAAAACATGATTTTCATCAATATTCGCTCGCCAATGTTTATGAACGCATTCTGTTTTTTGCAAAAAACAATTATCCAGACGATCATATTCTTCACGAACTAATCGAAATAGATCACTGCCTTTATCAAAAAGTAAGGCCCCGACCGCTGTATCTCACTGAAATCGAAGCCTTTGAAAAAACAGCCTTGCTGGAGCAAGTTGGTTCCATTACTGCTGAAAACTGGCAAGGTAAATCCAGGTTTTTGGCCTTGCCCCTTAGCTTCGACTTGACTATCTTTGAACAAGAAAACCGAATCGAGGCGGGTGATTTCCAGCTGCTCATCCGGTACACCGGTACAGCTCGAAGTGAAGCGTTTTGCCTGCCCCAACAACTGGAATTGGTGTGAGAGATCAAACAACTTTAATTTGAAGTGTATAATTGATTCCTAAGCAAAAATTTTCGCTCGACCCTTATGCGAATCATGCTCTTTGCCATACCCGTTTTTTTCTTGCTCATCGGGGTGGAACTGCTCATAGCCCGGCTTCGGCATACAAAACTGTATTCGCTCCCCGATGCAGTGACAAATCTAAGTTGTGGAATCCAGCAACAGGTGACCGGGGTTTTGTTCAAGACCATTTTGTTTGCGGGCTATGTTTGGTTTTATGAACACCGTTTGTGGACGATCCCGGAGACATGGTGGTCTTTTGTGCTGGTATTTATCGGGGTAGATTTTTTCTATTATTGGTTTCATCGGAGCACCCACGAGATCAGTGTTTTGTGGGGAACGCACATTGTGCATCATCAGAGCGAGGAATATAACCTGAGCGTTGCCCTGCGGCAGTCGGCCATACAGGCCTTTGCGAGCAATTTCTTTTACCTGCCATTGGCTTTTGCGGGTTTTAGCCCCGCTTCGTTCCTCGTGATGGCCACCTTCCAGACCTTATATCAATTCTGGATACACACCCGCACGATCGGCAAATTACACCCTGCGTTTGAGTATATTTTCAACACACCCTCGCACCATCGGGTCCATCATGGTATAAATCCGAAATATCTCGACCGTAACCATGGGGGCACTTTGATTGTTTTTGACCGCTGGTTCGGCACTTTTCAGGCAGAGGAAGAAGAGCCGGTTTACGGGGTAACGGTGCCCTTGGAAAGTTGGAACCCGATCTGGGCCCAAGTGGACTATTATGCCTGGCTGGGGCAGCGGCTCGCGCAGTCGGGCTCCTGGATGGACCGGTTTCGGATGCTTTTTCAGAAACCAGGCTGGTTGCCTGCATCACTGGGCGGATCTGTGGAGGCCAAACCCGTATCGGCCAATACTTTCCACAAGTATGAAACCGGCATCTCGCCCCGAATTGCAAGCTACGTGTTGGTTCAATTTGTCATCCTGCTGGTGGTCACGTTTTTATTCCTCAAAACGGCTGGAGACAGCCCAGGTATGACCACCCAAAACCTCGTACTAACGGCCTGGATCATCTGGACGACCGGGAGTTTGGGCGGGCTGTTGGAAGGCCGGAAATGGGCCTGGTGGTCGGAATTGGGTAGATGGGTGGTGGCAGTAGTGGTAGGGCTTGCTTCGGGAGGGTTTTGAATCCCTCATTTTCGCAATTATTGCTTTGAAACCTCCCCGATCTTATCAGGATAGTCCGTAATGATGCCGTCCACCCCAAGGCGCAGCAGTCTTCGCATGGATTTTACATCGTTTACCGTCCAGGGAACGAGTTTCAGGTTCTTATTATGGCATTGCTTCACCAATTCCTTGTTAACCAGCAAGTAATACGGACTGTAAATGGCAGGCGCAAAATCTAAACGCGCCATATTGGACTCAAAACTGTTGGCGTTTTCGATTAAAAATGCCAGCTGCAAATCGGGAGCCTGACGATGCAAGGCCATCAAGGCCCGAACATCAAACGATTGCACCGTAGCGATTTTATCAAGACCAAGCATACGGATTTCATGCACCACCAGCTGCACAAATTCCTCCACGGGCGGGTGGCGAACGCCGTCCCATTCAGGCCGACTTTTTATTTCAATATTCCATCGGATATTGGGGCAGACTGCCCGTGCGGCCTCTACTACCTCACGGAGTGTGGGCTTGTAGGTTTTCATTTTGTGCTGAGCTGGAAAGCGAGGATAAACCTTGCTTCCACAATCCAAACCACGGATCTCATAAACTTTCATTTGATAGATCAGCAATTTTTCTCCCTCCGTTTTGGACAAAGAATCGCCATTGAGTCGTTGACAAATATCCGGGTTGAACCATGGTTCATGGCTGACGATCAATTGATTGTCTTTAGACACAGCCAGGTCTAGCTCCAGCGTTACCACTTCCGGAAATTCCAGTGCCTTTAAAAAGGCAGGTATGGAGTTTTCAGGCATCAGCCCCCGGCAGCCACGATGGCCCTGCCAATCAAATCCTTTCGGAACCGCAACAGGGCGCGTTTCCGTAATTTTACAGGCGAGAAAAGTGAGTGCGGTAAGCATAACTAAAGTGGTTGAGGGTAGCAGGTTTGCAAAAATCGGTTTGCGGTGACGGATTTGCTGAATCATATTGCCAGGGTGTTTTTACCTTTGGGCGAAATTCAGCAGAATCACTGTATTCAGAAGCTAAATTTTTTGCACACACCTCACAATAGATCAATCACAACACCCACTTATGATAGACGTAAAACAATTCCTCTTTTCCATTCCCGAAAAGGTTGCTCCAGAAGTTGTAGAAGGCCTCAGCACCTTATTTCATTTCGATGTGGCCGATTCCGGTCAGTACACCGTAAAACTCGACAATGGCAAATTCGAAGTCTCCGAAGGATTAACAGGCGAAGCAACTTGCAAAGTAACCGCCAGTGCCGAAACCCTTTCCAAGATACTTTCTGGCGAATTGAATGCACAGATGGCCTTTTTTACCGGCAAATTAAAAATCACCAATCTTGGAGAGATGATGAAGTATGCCAAGATATTTGGGTTGGCGTAACTGGTTGACTGTCAATCATCATCATCCCAATCAAATGCATCACCTTCTTTGATGGTATCAATGTCCCGGCGTTCCTTTTTCGTAGGACGGCCGGTGCCGCGCTCGCGTTTTTCGCTACTTGGCGAGGCGTTTAAAAACCACTCAGCGTACTTTATTTTTTCTGATTCAGGTGTTACGTCTTCGTAGCAGCTGACGGCTATAGCTGCGCCTACCCGTTTTTCTATCAGTGTTTTAACGCGAAATTCGAAGTTAAAACCATTCTTTTTTACCACCACCAGTTGGCCTTCTGAGATCAGAAAAGAAGGCTTGACTGATACGCCTGCCACTTTTACTTTCCCCCCTTTGCAGGCATCGGTAGCCAGGGTTCTGCTCTTAAAAATTCGGATGCTCCAGAGCCATTTGTCTATACGGATTTTGTTCATATCCTGGATTGATTAAGGGGGTGACGCAGTATTGACTTGCAAAAGAACAAGATTTGGTAATCTTGCGTTCGCAATTTTATTTCCGCATGAAAATATGGTTCATCCTTTCGGTGTCGGCAGCTGTGTTGTTCGGTTTTGCTTGTTCTCCATCAAAAAGGGTATCAAGCGATGCTGAACCACTGCAAAAAATTCTTTCACTGCTCAAACAAGACTCCCTTGGCAATGCAGTATTGAAAAACAAAGACCAGTACGAAATTCAAATAATCTACACGCAGATCGACCGCGACCCTCAAAGCCGCCCCAGCTTCCGATCCTACTGGCATAATGTGGACTCCACGCGTTATTTCTATCCTGCAAGCATGGTCAAAATGCCTCTTGCCCTGCTTTCATTGGAAAAAATAAACCTGCTCCAGCGCGAGCACTCCTTGCAGCTCACTAAAGATACGCCTTATCGTCTGGATTCGCTCCGTGCCTGGCAACAAGCTTACGAAACAGACCTGAATGCCCCGCAAAAAAAACCCTGCATCGCCCATGATATTCGGCAAATCTTTACGGTTAGCGACAACCTTGCCTACAATCATTGCTTTGAGTTTTTGGGGCGTGAATACATCAACAACAGCTTGAAAGCCAAAGGTTACGGACGCACGGGGATCATGCACCGATTTAACTATCCAGGTCGCGACAATCGATATGCAAGTCCCATCACTTTTTTTCAGCCTGGAACAAAAGACTATCATGAAGCCGAAAAATTTGACCCGAACACATGGTTCAATCCACAACATTCAACCCTAAAAGGCAAGGGCTACATCAATAATGCAGACAGCCTTGTTTACCAGCCCTTCGATTTTTCCAAAAAAAACTGGTTTTCCCTTACCGATATGGAAAAAATGCTTCGCGCTGTTATCTTTCCGGAAACTGTGCCAGCACAGAACCGATTTGATCTGAGCGCGGAGGATCATCAATTTTTATGGCACTACATGGGTATTTTTCCCCGCGAGTGCAACTACCCAAAATACGATTCAAGCTACTACGATGGCTATGCGAAATTTCTGCTTTTTGGCGACACAAAAAGCCCGCAAGCCGGCTCCGTTCGTGTTTTCAATAAAATAGGACAAGCCTACGGCACCATGACCGACGTGGCCTATATCGTTGATTTTGAGCACGGGGTGGAGTTTATCCTTGCAGTTACCCTGCTATGTAATGCCAATGGAATCTTCAATGACGACCACTATGAATACGAAACGGTGGGCCTGCCATTTATGGCTAAACTGGGCAGGGCCGCGCTCGATTTTGAGCGCAATAGAAAAAGGGAAGGGAAGCCTGAACTGCTGAAGTATCGGGAGGCCTTGCGATAGTAACGACCTGTTTTATTCAGCCACTTCCGCGGCAATTTTTGCAGCCAGGATCTGCATTTCTTCCGGCGAGAGCTGCACTTTGGCTTTGCCGATGAATTTCACATCCTCCATACTATTGAATGGAAGCAAATGGACATGAGTATGGGGCACTTCGTCGCCGATGACCACCACGCATACGCGCTTGCAGGGAACCACCTTTTTTACCGCCTTGGCCACGCGTTTGGCAAAAAGCCACAGTCCAGCGTAAAGTTCATCTTCTACATCAAAAACGTAGTCGATCTCTTTTTTCGTGATGCAGAGCGTGTGGCCATACGTTTGAGGGCGCACGTCCAGAAAGGAGAGATAATCTTCTGTTTCAGCTATTTTGTGGCAAGGAATTTCGCCAGTTACGATTCGAGTGAATATGGAAGCCATCTTTGAATGTGGTCAATTAGATAAATATGGTCGAGGTGGTTCTTAAAAAAAACGGCGGCCATCGCGGCTCATTTTTCGAAGCAGTGGACTGCAACGATAGCGATCTTCGAGGTATTCTACATAAAGTGAATCCAGTTTTTCGACCACGTTTTGAATGCCTATTTCATCGGCCCAGGACAGGAGTCCTTTTGGATAGTTAACCCCTTGTGTCATGGCAAGTTCAATGTCCTCCCGGCTGGCTACACGAAGGTACAAAGCATCGGCGGCTTCGTTGATAAGCATCGCCAATATTCTGGTGGCGATCTCGCGGCCCAGCGCTTCATCCTTGACAGGCTCAGGCATAGTTGCTCCTGCCCGGTAGTCGTAGAAACCGCGGCCAGTCTTTCTGCCAAAATAGTGCGCTTCTACAAGTCGCTTTTGCGTAAAAGACGGCTTGTACCGAGGGTCAAAAAAGAAGTTGGAAAACACAACCTCCGTTACAGCATAGTTGATGTCGTTGCCAATAAAATCCATCAATTCAAATGGGCCCATGCGAAATCCGGACAACTCGCGCATTGCCCAGTCAATGGTCGCTTCATCGGCGATGCCCTCGTCAAAAATCCGCAGGGCTTCTCCATAATAAGGTCTGGCCACGCGGTTGACGATAAAACCTGGTGTGTCCTTGGCAACAACGGTGGTCTTCCCCCAGCCATCTATGAGTTTTTTGCCGCGCTCTACCACATCCGGGTCGGTTTGCAAGCCTGGGATGATTTCCACCAGTCGCATGAGCGGTGCCGGGTTGAAAAAATGTACTCCAAGAATACGTTCAGGGTGCTTGAGCGGCGCTCCCATGGCTGAAATTGAAAGTGATGAGGTATTGCTGGCAAGGATAGTGCGCTGGTCAACAATGGCCTCCATGCTTCTGAACGCGATTTGCTTTTGTTCAATGTCTTCCACAATTGCTTCAATAATAATGGAGCAATCCCGGAATTCACTCATATGATCCGTGAATTTAACACGGCTGAACAAAGCGTACGACTCTGCATCCGTCATCTTTTCCTTATCCACCAGGGTTTTGAGTGTGGCCTGCACATTGCGACTTGCTTTTGTAAGTGCGATGATAAGGTTGTCGCAGATAACCACATTATGTCCGGCAGCGGCGGCTACCTGTGCGATTCCGCTGCCCATTGCACCCGCTCCCAGAATGCCAATTGTGTCCATAAATCTGAGTCTTAAATGTTCTTTCCAGTTTGGGGCGCAAACTTACAAACCCTGACGGGACTTTTTGATATCGGACTCACACACACTCTTTTTTAATCTGTTGGTAGAGCCTGGTAGTTTCCGCCGAGGGTTTGGACTGGAATTCTCGCTCGATGATTTGGGTCAGCAAACGATATTGCTGTTCTACTTTGTTGCCCATTCCCAATTTGCCATAACAATACATCAAACGGCGGTGAATGGCCTCCATGCGTTGGTCGTGGGTGAGTATATCCTGGCAGACGGAAGTGGCGAGATAATAAGCCCCCTGCTCACAAAGTTGAGCGCTGTACAAGTCAGCCATTTGCTCAAAGATCGCGCCGAGGTGCTGGCGCTCTACTTCCACCCAATTGAGCGCATCCTCCGGACAATCGTCAAGAAAATTGTTTGCATACATTTTGATGGCCTCCTGGTAAAGCGTGGCAGGTACTGGCTTGCCCTCGCGTTGAAGCAATTGAACCTTTTGGCACAATGCCTTAAATGTGGCAACATCCGAAAGGATCGGGTGCTCAAGCTGGAGGCGGTAACAGTTCTTGTCGAATACGATCAGATCGTCTTCAATGCCCGTTTGTTGACGGATGGCTCTTCGAATGTGGTTGAGTTCCACATTAAGGCTGCGGCGCGCACTTTCAGGTTGGTTTTCTTGTTTTTGGGGCCAAAAAACACGGGCTAAATGGTCACGTGAAAGCGACTTGCCGGAATGATAGGCCAAATATCCAAACAACATTTTTGCTTGCCAGTTGAATTCGATATTTTTCCCATTCAGCCGTATGCTCAGCAAACCAAAGTAATTGACTTCCAGGCCATTGTAAAAATTTTCGACCCTTTGAGCAATGACCGGGCCCATCGGCTGCGGCTGTGTTGGAAGGATGGCGGCCTGAAACTCCACCCCCGCAGCCAAAACGCCCGGGGCAGCCGCTGCAAGCAACATATTGCTGGCTCTAATGCCTATTGGTTGGACTCTGACCGATTTAGGGGGTGCTTGTCTGAAGCCCGGCAAAAACGCTTCGTAGCAGGCCAGCACCTTTTCGCCTTCCGCCGGCAAAGGCAGCACTTCTTTCGCACCGGATCGCATCAGAAATTTGGTGGTATCAGGGGTGTAGTCAGAGGTCAGCACCAGCACCGGCACATCAGGATTTTCGCGCTGCCAACTGCGAAGGGAAGCGAAACTATCGGAGGAGGGTGGTTCGTGTTGCAGCACGAGCATCCCCACATTTGGCATTTTGGCCAAAACCTGGAAAGAAAATGATTCGGGAATTTGTTCTACCTGAAGTGAACCGCCGCCGCTGACGCGGAGGGTACGCAAAAGATTGGCATTGCTGCCGCAATAGAATACTTTTGGGGTAGGCATAAGGTTTAGGGGGTAGGGTTAGTAAATTGGGTTGTTTACAGTTGCAAATATAAAGGATGTTTAATGCAAAAAATTCCCCATTCGCGATTTTTTTACAAATAAATCTTTGCAAAGAAGGAAATAAAACAAATTATTTTATATTTTTGAGTCAAATAGGGGGGCAAGATTCCAGCAGTTTTCATCGACAGGTAAAGCATACAAGTACTAAGTCATGCTTTACGAATGTGCGACTTTTTGTTCTTTTCTTGTACCTAACGTTTGAATGTACGAATGTGCGACGCTTAGGAAGCATTTTCGTACATTCTTTGTTAGCACCATTTTATTATTTTACTTACCGTTACTCAGGCAGTTGTAGAATGTCATCATCTTCCATAATTGCCCGAAGTTTCTGCTCCAACTCATCCCTTTTTGGTAAATACAGTTGATATTTGGCGACAAAAAGATTTGCATTTATATTGGTTGTAGCATATCGTACCACCAATTCACTTTTTTCGCGTGCTAAAATGATTCCGATGG
>JBJXGO010000026.1:0-8010 GCA_046160345.1 Saprospiraceae bacterium | reverse complement strand
AACGGGAAATCCACGGAAAAACCTTTTTCATCGGGCACGGCGACGGACTTGGACCAGATGATTTTGGGTACAAACGGATGAAAAAGGTATTTGTCCACCCCTTCAGCCAATGGCTTTTCAAATGGATCCATCCCGACCTGGGTATCCGGATCGCAAACTACTCCTCACAAACCAGTCGTGCTGCTACCCCGCCCGAAGAACGCGCATGGCTAGGGGAAGAAAAGGAATGGCTGCTGCAATATTGTAATCGAAAAATCGATCTCGGCGTCGAGCCTGATTATTTCATCTTTGGCCACAGGCATTTGCCCATTGACTGGCATTTGAAAAACGGGCACAGCCGATACATTAATCTTGGCGAATGGCTGCATCATTGTTCCTACGCCGTATTTGACGGGGAAGACCTGAAACTTTGTTTTTTTGAAAATGAGCAGGGGAAGGTTTGCACCAACCCATAATTTTATCTGTTCCCCTCACTCATTTTCTCTCCCAAAGCATTGAAAGCCAGCACTGTAAAGCAAATCAACAATCCTGGTGGAAGCATAACCCACCAGGAATTTACCGGATTGGTTTGCGCATTTTCCCTGGACAACAAACTACCCCAAGACACCCCTTTTAGGGCATCGCCTCCAAATCCTAAAAACGAAAGTGAGGCTTCCAATAGCACCGCTCCCGCTATCCCAAATGCCAAAGCTACCAGTACTGGTTGCATAGAATTAGGCAAGGCATGACGAAGTAAAATTCGCCAATTTGGAAGCCCCAGGCCCCGCGCTGCGGTAATAAAATCCAAAGATCGAACCCGCAAAAGTTCGGCCCGGACAAAACGCGCTACCCCGGTCCAGGCCATCATTCCAATAAGCGCAATGAGCAACCAGATGGAATCTTTTTGGCGTTGCATGAGCACTGAAAGTGAAATGATCACGATAAGTTTCGGCAAGGCACTGAATACCTCAGCTAACCTCATGATGGCCAGGTCAGCAGGCAAAACAACATACTTGGAGAGGTAAGGCAACCGACTCAATAACGCACCTAAAGTATTGAAAATGAACATGATGCCCAAAAACAACCCGGTACTTTCTAACCATATCGAAGCGGATTCAGCGACGGAAAATTCGTATTGGCGCACTATGAATGCGTAAAAAAGGGCCACGGGAATGCCCAGCAAGGTCAACCAAAGCCGGCCTCGTCGAACACGCAAACGGTCATCGCCAAAATATCCTGCAATGGTGCCGAGTGTCAGTCCGATCAACAATGCCATACCCATTGCCACGCTGCCAGTGAGCAGGGCAACTCTGGCGCCCGACACCAAAGTAGCTGCTACATCCCGGCCATCGGCATCGGTGCCCAGCCAGTGACAAAACTTTGGTTCCAGTCCAGGTTGAGTAGAACCAGGAGGCAAAAGCGCCGAAATATGGCGCGTAGAATATTCACCGGGAGAAAAGGGAATCGGCGCAAATATTGGAGGGGAGTCGTAGTTGGAGTAATCTTTCCAGGACTCATATTGAGATTTCTCCGCGATTGAATTCAATACTGAATGTTTAAACCTGACATCGGGGTCCACAAAAAACGCTCGAAGTCCTGGCCAATACGTCTCGCCTCCTATTCGACAATACAAGGGCCTGCCATTGGCTAATACGTCCTTGAATATGGCCATAAAAATCAAGATGCCGAGAAACCAGAAGGAAGCTTTTTTAGACATATTTATTTGATACAATACACCAGGCTAATTCAGGCTCGGCACTTAAAAGGAAAAACCACCTTGAACGCCTGGGCTACCTGTTGCTCCGTTTCAATATTTCGGGAAAATCCCAACAAGAAGCCTCCGCCACCGGCGCCACAAATTTTTAACACAAAATCCTGATTGTCAAGGTTTTTTTGCCAAAAATCTTTAAGTGTTTCTGGAATCATTGGTTCAAAATGGTCAAATTGAAAATTTGAAATACGGCGCAAATTAGGCCAAAATAAATCCTTGTCAGCAGAAAGCCAGGCTTCCACAACGGCATGATGTGCAGGAAGGTATTCATTCGTGAGTTTTTGGTCGAAGAGTGGGTCAAAGCATTGAGCCAAAAACCACTCGACTAAGGGCCCGGTCCGGCGCGGCAAACAGGAGTCCAACAAAAGAACTTTAGGGATTTCGGTACTCCAAGGTCTTGGAAATACCCTTTGCACTTCGGTTTTGTTTTGAATGAGTAATGGCGCTCCCACAAAACTCGTGAGCGGGTCGATACCAGAACTGTTCCCATGAAAAAAGCCTTCCATTTGGGCAAAAATCCGCTTCAATTCGGTCAAATCCTGTGTTTTCTCCACTACATAACGATCGTAAACGGCAGCACACAAGGCGCCTGAACTTCCTAAACCATAACCTGTAGGAATATCAGACTGAAAAAAAAGGCCTGATTCAAGCTCACGCCTGAAACTTAAAGTGTCTAACATGCCCAGGGACTGCAAGGATTCGCTATGCGCAAATTGAAGCAAACGTTTATGGTGTTTGTCAGGGTTTTGACCAAAAGCCCAGTGCCCACCAAAGGCTGGTACAGGCACAGCCAAGGCACGCGCACCCCTGAGGAGTACATGTTCACCAAACAGGAGCAGTTTGGCAGGAAAAGTTCGAGTATCTGGCGATGGAATCACAAAGGGCGAATATAAGGGTGTGGCGCCCAAATCATCCGCAGAAATCCCTACTCTACCACAAATTTTTTCGTAGAAATTTTCCCTTCCACCAAGATTCGGGCAGAATAAATTCCCTTCGCCAAAGTATTGACGTTCAATTCATTGGTCGCAACCAAACTTTGTTGAAGCACTATTTTTCCATTCAAATCGAATACCGTGATATGGCCGTTTTGTGCCTCCAAAAGTTCGATGTAAAGTGTGTTTTGCTGCACCAGGGTTGGGAAGAACTTGATCAATGTTTCAGACTCCAATGAATTGGAAGAGGAGGTGGATTGAAGTACCACTGTTTTACTGGATTGCAGGGCGTTGTCGCCGGAAGTCTCTCCATTGGCATTGGCACAAAGGCTTACGAAGTAAAAGGTGGCTTTATTGCCAGCAGCAGCAGCGGGGGCTTTCCAGCTGAAAGTCCAGGACGTGCTTCCATTGTTGAGGGTTTTGGGGCTGGACTGCCGGGGGTATTTTTTGCCCAGGCTGCCTGTGCCAATGCTAACCCCAGTCCCTGCCGTAAATGTTCCACACATAGCATTGTTTCCATCCCAACAGGTCATTTGGAAGCCAGCACGCACAGCATTGCTGGTATTGGTAAGGGTGATCGTGTAGGTCTGGTCGGCAACTACAGTGTCTGGAACACCTGCTATGGTTACAGTACCTAAGAAGGTGCCTCCACTATGACAACCGGCTGTGGTGCTACAAGTGGCTTCGCCCGGTGCGCCCGTTTTAGAAACTGGCGGGTTGTTGGGGTTCAGCATAGAGTTGGTGAGCAGAAACCAGGAAAGAAACAAAAGAGCAAGGACTTGTAAAACTTTGAAATTCACGATGTTATTAAGAATTAGCGGGTAAAAAGAAGAGTACCAAAGCCTAGTTAACAACCAATTTGGCAATCTCGTTGCCCCATTTCAAAAAATAAACCCCAGTTGGCCAATCGGCGACAAGTATTGAAATATTGGGTTGGGCTTCTACTTGAATTATATTTTGGCCAAGGGCATCGGTAACAAGGATTTGCCCTACGATGTTTTCACCAACAAGATCGATGTTAAAATAGGTATGAGTTGGATTTGGGGAAATGTTGATAGAATTGGTTGAAGGAATCTCGAGATCAATGGTAGGAACAGTGCCATTGAACGCCCCAAAAGTTGGCTCCTGAATCACAAAAGGCCCTGTACCGTTGGGAAGGCGAGCGTACCCCTTGTCAGTAGTCTGTTGGTCAAAACTGATATTGTCCAGGAATAAAGTCTGTGGGTTTACCAGGCTGAGGGTTTCTCCAGATGCAGAAAGCTTAAAACTTGTATGTAGCGGCCCCTGATCTCCATCTTCGTCGGCCCAGACAATTAAATATCCTTGCGCAGGTATGCTGGTACCTGTTGGAAATTCCCATTTTCGAAGATTGGCGGGGTTGTCAGAAAGCGCGTAGCCCGAGAGGTCCAGATCCTGGTCTGTGAGGTTGTGCAGTTCTATCCAGTCTTCATATTGACCAGCCTCGTCAACAGCAGTACTGGTATTGGATGCCATTACTTCATTGATCACTACCGGCGGGTCCGGGACCCAGGTAGTGCCGACATTATAATAAAACACGTCGTGTTCAGCGCCCACAGGCAGGTAGGATACTGTTTTAGCAGCGTTGTTTGCCGCAGCTTCCAAATAGAATCGGACCAGTGTCCCGGTTGCGAATCCCGGAATTTGGCCCCCGAAAACGCCATCGTTAGCGGCCCCGTCCTGATGCTGGCCATCGTCGTACATCGTAGTTTTGGAGAAATTGCCATACGCTGCGGGGCAATAAAAAAGTGATACCGCAGAAATACCGCTACCAGAGGTAATGGTGGCGGTTATTGCAACCGCTTCATCAGCTGCCGGGTCAAGCCAAAGCCCTTGAGCACTCGTCATTGCAGGGTTGCTGATCATTGGTCCGGCAACGTTCATCTCGGCATTATTCAGCAGCGTGTTTCGATGATTTAGAACAAAGTTTTTAAGGGTGGTTTTTTCGGAGTTGTATTGAGCGTAGGTATATAGTTTTTTAGTATCGGCCTGGACTCCGGCCTTGATAAGCGCATCGTATTGATCTATGAGCGCATTAAAACTGGCCGTATTCATTTCATCGGCTACAAGCGTCCTGAAGTGTGCCAGATACCGCTGGCGGATGCTCGGAACAGCCAAAAGGCGGTTGAGCAAGGGGTAATTGACCTTTGTCGCGTTATAAAAAACGCCCCAATTGGTAGCATTGCTTTTCATCACCGAGTTTCCGTCAAACTCGAGCGGGGTAATGCGTTGCGTCTCGGGGTCCCAATAAAGGTAGTAGTCCATTCTTCCTTTAAAGACATAACTGTCGTCATCGGAAAAAGCAATTTCAGAGGCTAGGAACCATAAGGTCCGGTCAAGGTCCAGCACTTCCGAAATTTCTGTTTCAAGGTTGACAAGCGGCGTGGTGTTCAGGACATCGCACACATTCACCAAATCGTCCCATGGATTTGGTTTGTTGGCTGTTTTTAGGGTGTAATGCACCTTGTACAAGGCAGTATCGGCGCCAAGGTAATTTAACCCGGCCGTGCCATCACCCCACATTGGCCCACCACCGCCGCCGCCAGTGCCAGCCGGACGATCGGCGCGCCATCGGGTTCCATCATTGCTAAAGAACCATTCTTCGATATAATCACCATTGAGTTGTTGTACGTTTGGATATATGCCCCAGCTTACGCCATTGATAAACAAACGAATAAAATTGGCTTTAGCCGCAGGCACGTGTCGCCTGATTTGGTGCAGGTACGCCACCTCCCGCATGAAGGAAGCATCTTCAAAAGCATTGTTGAGGTTGAGGGTCGAGTAACCATCCAAATTTTGACCATCAACCGCGTAATCCATCGTGATATTAAAGGACTTCTTATCCGAAATCTGAGTTTGTGAATACGAAGTTTGGCCTTTGAACCGAACCCCAACGTTAAGAAAAGTATCGCCTTCCACAACCATGGTAGCGGGCAGGTCAGTTTTTGTTGCATAGTTGTTTTTTAACTGCTGCCAAAAATCAGGTTGGGAGAACCAAAGCTGGAAATCGCGCAAAGTACCTTCATCGTAAAGCCCTTCGGAAACCTGTCCGTTGGTGTACAGTATGTGTTCGTTTTCAGCGAAATACATGGAATTTGGGAGGTTTTGGCCGTACATGTTTTGCGACAAAAACAACAGTGCTATGAAGGTCGGGAAGTAAAAATTTTTCATGTAAAAATTTGTTGGATAGAGGATTTGTCTGTTTGAATGGTAATGAGGCGGTAGGTTTAATAGAAGGCGCAAGGTATATCGATAATGGGCATAATATGCAAAGTCCCCTCAAACCCGGTGACCTGGTGGGAGATTACGTTTTATAAAAAATTCACCGCTGGAATAGTTTAAGCCTTGACTACCATGTCAAATCAAATAGCCTGGGCAACCGTCATAGTATAGTTAAATAATTGAGCATACAGCCGATGTTGACTGGCCCGTTGGTTTTGGTGGAACCTGTCGAGGATTTCTTTTAGGTTCACGTCGTGCGATTCCATGCATAGTACGGTGGGGGAGGTTGGGGTTGCATAGGGGAAGTAACTGTAAAGAAAACGAAAGCCCCGTACATCGGATGTACGAGGCTTTTCTCAAAACAGTGTTCTAAAGTGAGTAGCGAAAAGAGAGGTTTTTTGGGGCAACTGGGTGTTTATTAACCGCTGCCTATTTTTCTACGGTCCGGGGTTCAACTTGTTCAGTGCGGGCGGCTTTCAGATCCGCCACGTCTTGTTGCAAAGTTTGCAATAAGTGGAGGGCTGCATTAATTTGTGCATCACGCGCTTCGAGTTGTTTTTTCAAATCGGTTACTTGCTTGGTCAGTTCTTGAGTGGCGGATACGTTGAGCATAGCAATGGCCTCATAATCAACAATATGAAAATCGTTGACTTCACGTCCATAGACGAACACGTCGCCAGTTTTGTCCGTTGCCACTCGGAACCCCTCTGTCGTGGATTCAATCACTTCCAACTCTTCCTTACCATGCTCGAAGATCAGGCGGACTTTTTCGCTTGTGTGTAGGGTATGACTGGGCAGGTTGATCCAACCTTGGGCAACTTTAGCCATTTGCATGATGTCGGGTACGATCTCTTTGTTATGCGTGTTAACGGCCTGAGGGTATACCTGGGCCACTTGCTGACCGATGACTTTCTTCTGCGGCCGGGTGCCCTGAGCCAATCTGTCTTTGAAAAAGTAGTCGGTGACTTGGATTTGGTTCAGAATGTGCAAATCGCTGCGGCTGTTGCTGATGCCTGAGATGTCTTTGATGCGACGGTCAGAAAAGGCGTTGAATTCGGTAGCGGCGATACGACCGTTGGCGTAGAGGGAGTAATTTTCGGTAAAGGGTCCATGTAATCCCCCTGTATTAGCAAGGTATTGATCTGGTATAAAGGGGGGGATTCCTGGGATGAATTGAAATGCATAGTAAGCAAGATCGTTAACGGTTTGGGAAGCTGCTCCATCAATTCTGACTCCTCCGCCCCAAAAATGAGCTGCATAATCTTTACCACCGATCAAGCCGAAACGCCCAGTTGCGAAATTGCCGCCCCAAAGTGCATTTCCATTGGGGCTGTTGCAGTGTCCGGCGACTGCGGCCCAAATTTGGTCTCCTGTAGTTACGCCTAAAATAGCATCGGCATTGCTGGTTTCGCCACGGATAGCGATGTTGGCGTAGTTATGGACATCCACGTTTGGGCCTGTAGCATTATTATCATTTGCAACGATCCTCCCCCCGTAGAAATTGTGGTTACCGCCACCTTGGCTGATGTAATCCATGTGACCTGGTGCTGTCAGTTGCATAGAACCAGAGCCATTAAACCCCATAAATCCCCAACCAGCAGGTGCAACAAGGTCTATTCCTGATTGTTGACCATTGCCAACCACCTGTAAACGTCCATTGCCTGCGTAAAATGCGTGCCCTCCTGAAGAATGATATGCAAGTTTTTTGTCCCCTTGCAGTATAAACCTGGCATCATAATCCGTAGTCAAATCGCCGGAGAAATCAATGAGTGGAAATCCACCGTTCGAGCGGATTTCTACACCAACATTGGCATTAGGCCCATCATTGTGTACGTGAAAAGAAGAATTATTGTCTTGAACAGTAAATCCCCCGTCCACGGCTACTGGTCCAAAAAAATGTCCTGATTCATTAGGCGTAGCCAAAAGTGCCGAGGTTCCGCTAGCATGAGCCGCCCGAACACCGAAACCTGTGGATGGATCGGTACAATCACCTACTAGGCCAGCCGAATTGTTGAAACCCGAAGTCCTGCCCCAGACCCCAACACCGCTATTCCTGATGGTAATCCCCGAGGCATTGTTGCTTTGTAA
>JBJXGO010000025.1:0-4510 GCA_046160345.1 Saprospiraceae bacterium | reverse complement strand
GGTATCCAAGGGTGCTGACTGCCTCGGACACTCGAGAAAAGCGCAGCGTGTTGGCTGAAATTTTCCAAAGTTATGTGGAACGGGACCTTCAACTGTTGCTTCGTTTGGAAAAATCGAGGGAGTTGATCACCTTGCTCCAATTGCTCTCCAATCGCATCGGGCATCTTGTGAATTATCAGGATTTGGCCAATATGACCAACCTGAGTGTGCCAACCGTTAAAAGTTACTTGTGGTACTGCCAAAAAACCTTTGTAATTGAGGAAGTCCTGCCGTTTTTTACCAATAAGGAAAAGGAGTTGACCAAAACGCCCCAGAACTATTTTGTTGATTCTGGTTTGCGAAATTTTTTGCTAAACAGTTTTGATCTCACGCCCCTTTCCTCCGATTTCGGCTTCCTGTTTCAGCAGCTGGTGTTTCAACTATTGCGAAACCGCTTTTCAAACGGGATTGAAGCCATTCGATACTGGCGTACTCAAAACCAGGCGGAAGTAGATTTTGTAGTGCAAAACGGACTGGCCATACTACCGGTTGAAGTCAAGGCTGAACGCATGAAAAAACCTCAAGTGGAGCGTTCCTTGCGCAATTTTATTGCTACCTATGAACCTGCAGAAGCATGGATAGTCAATCGAAGTTTGCAAGAGAGCATACAAATCGGGCAAACAGAAGTAAAGTTTTTGCCTTGGTATGAATTATTGGTTTGAATCCTTTTACATTTCCGTTACATCCTTTTACACCTAAAAAACTGTCGGCACGCGGTATGCCCGCATCTTTGCCCCATTGTTTCACCAACCAAACAAAGTCATGCAAATTAACATCCTTGCTTTTTCATTCCTTTTTATCCCTATTGTTTCTTGTCAGCAGGACCCAAAACAGGCCCTTTCCTCGGCATCCAACCTTGTTTTAACATCCAGCATTGACAATTCATCTGCCCTGGGCTTGGGCCCCTCAGTTGCCACAGATATCATTTTCCAATCCACTGATGATGGGCAAAGCTGGCAGGACATTAGTGC
Organism: Saprospiraceae bacterium; assembly: GCA_046160345.1. GTDB lineage: Bacteria > Bacteroidota > Bacteroidia > Chitinophagales > Saprospiraceae > M3007. The sequence continues at coordinate 3,500 of JBJXGO010000025.1, read as the reverse complement.
AGGGCTGCCTGAAAAACTTGGGGTAGGGCGTATTTCTACAAACAACGGAGCCGTTTTTTTGGCTGCAGAATCCAAGATCTTTCACAGCACAAACATTGGCGCCGCAACACCGGTTTGGCAAAAGGAAGTTTTTTTAGAAATGGAAAATACTGAAGTTTATCCCGGTCAAACTGGAAACTATATCAGAAGTTACGGCAGTGGTTTATTCAAAAACATACCAGGCACCGGCGTTTTGATACCCCTGAACAACGGCTTGAAAGACAAGGATGTAAGAACCGTAATAGAAACTCCGGACGGAGCTGTTTTTGTCGGTTGTGAAAGCGGCATTTACAAATCCTCCGATGGAGGGAATAGCTGGAAACAGGTTTTGGCGAATGATGGCATCAATAGCTTTGCAGCAGGAGAAGGAGTACTGATATGCGGCACTTACAAAGGCCTGATGCGCTCAACCGACGGTGGCGAGCACTGGGATACTGTGCTGACCGAAGATGGGGGCGCCTGGAAAACAGATTTTTTTGGCGGGCGTTTTGTCGCAATTACCCAAGGAGCAAAAAGCTATGGAGAGGGTGCTGCAAACAGAATGCGCAGTTCCTCCGATGGTGGTTTGACCTGGCAGCGTATGGACGAAAACCTGTCTTCGGCTTTGTTCGTATTTAGCCAGGAAGAAAATTCTTCCTCTGTTTTGAACATCAATGACATTAAAATGGCGGGCCAATACCTCTTTTGCAGCTGCGACGCAGGGATTTTCCGTTCCGCTGATTGGGGCAAAAGCTGGGAACCAGTGTTTAATCCATATGGCATGAAAATGATGCAACTGGGCGTTTCTGGCAAAGTGATTTATGCCGTAAAAGTGGTTGGGTGTTGAAAAACTGCCCTATTTTTGGGGCATGGCTTCCCAACGTGCTTTCAAGGATCTTCCACACTACAATTTTTGGCAACTGACTGGCCAGGCCATCCGAAAATTGATCAGCTTAGGAAAAGTGGCATTCAATAAAAATCCGAAACTTTTGTCCCTCTTGGTTGTCTTGCCCGTTTTGGCCTGGCTGCTTCCGCTTGCGCCGAAGCAAAAAGAGGAGCCTTTCTCATCCGAAAAGATCAACCTTGCCTTGCGCCGTACTGCCGACGGCCTGCTCCGTGCCTCGGGCGACAGCACCAGTCGTATTCCGGCCATAGAGCATGCTGCGGTGGGCGTTTGGCGGGTGCGGCTTGAACAAGCGTTCCATTACGAACAACTGCCGGCCTTGCTTCAGTCCTCCCTTGACCTGCACGGCATTCGTCGGCCTTATGAAGTGGCCGTGCGGCGCTGTGATGATGCCACAATCGATCTGGGATACCATCAACTTGATCATTTGCAAAATGAAACGGTGGCATGCGGGGGGCGAGAAATGCCTTTGGGCTGCCATTATATCGAGGTCATATTTTTGGAAAACGACACGAAAAGTTCATTTTGGAACCTCAAAACGGCTTTGTCGTTGATTGTATTGAGCGGACTTGCAGTGCTTTGGTTTTTCCGAAGGCCAAAAACAACCGCAGACTCATCTGCCTCCACCACAGAAACCGAGTGGTTGGGATTTGGAGAATCGCGCCTTGACGTGGCTGGCCAGGTCCTTGTTTGTAAGGGCGCACAACAAAACCTGACTTTTCGGGAAACGAAATTGCTCCGACTTTTTGTTTCTAACCCAAACCGGCTTCTGGAACGCGACTTGATCCTCCAACAGGTTTGGGCAGATGAGGGTATTTTGGTTGGGCGCAGCGTGGATATGTTTGTGTCGAGGCTGCGGAAAAAACTTGCGGCTGACACCTCTGTTGGGATCGTGGCTGTACATGGGGTAGGGTATAGGTTGGATATTGAGCGGGAGGCTTGAAAAAATGACCGGGAAGGGTGTTGTACAAACATGTTTTAAATTATTGAAAATCAAATATTTATCTGGAACGTGGCACATCATTGTGCACACGTTCTTTTTTTTTAATAAAACAAACGACCGAAAATGCCTACGTTTGCAAGTTAACATTTTCATGAATTCAAAAATTTTACATGTTATGAAAAGAAATCTTACATTTCTTCTAGGCTTGTTTTTAGCTGCAGGTTTGCAGTTCACAGCCATCCAAAACTCCTTCGGACAAGGTACTCAAAATGACAACTTTATTTTTCAGGTAACCACTGCGGCAGGTACCCAGGATTATTATAAAGGCGATTGTGGCTGGCAGTACAGCCTTTTTGGAGGTAATGTACCCGAAGAAATATGCAATGATATTATCTGGGCCTACGACATAACACCAGACTCCGTTATGTGCGATACTGCTACCATGAACCTTCAGGGTAAATGGGCTCTTATTCGTCGTGGAACCTGCAATTTCAGCATCAAGGCATTCTATGCCCAGCAGGCAGGCGCTTCGGGGGTAATTATTGTCAACCACTATTCTGGAGCAACCGACAACGGTTGTTCAGTGATCGGTATGGCTGCAGGTACTTTCGCCGATCTAGTGACCATACCCTGCATTTTTGTTTGCCGCAATGTGGGTGAGTTTATCGATGAGGGCATTAAGTCTGGAGGCGCAGCGGGTTGTTTTCTCTTTCCCCGTGTGAACGATGCCGCAGCCGCGTACCACTACGCTACCCCGCTGGACCAGGTGGATACCCTGGATCATATCGGGATGCGTTTTTACAACCGTGAGCCAGACGTTTTGAACAACATAACGCTAACGGCTGTAGTTGACGAGCCAGGTGGTAATCAGACAACACTTACCGCCACGATCGCTGAAGCGCCTAATGATGGAACGGATGTCTTTACTTACTTCCCGGCATACCTGCCACCTGCTGTGAAAGGTAAATTCAAAGTGACCTACTCCAACGATTACTATACGGAATCACGTGATACCCTGGTGCGTTATTTTGAACACACCGACCATACCTTTGCCACTGACAATCTGGTTATCGACCCAGGTGGAATATCAAATGACGCTTCCTTCGTGGCCGCGAATTTCTTTTGTCAAAGTGCTGCAATGTGTCTGACGGGCGATGCCGGCGGTACTGCTACTTATGCCTCTTTCGGCTTGGCTAATGCTGCTGATATTCATGTTCCTGGTGGTACGAGCGGAGAAAATGACATCGCTGTTTATCTATACGACGCAGATTCTAATGATGACGGTACCTGGGAAATACTTAATGACGGTACGGGCACTTTTGACGACCTGGCAGCCGGTTTGGTTGGCTATGCAGTTTACACGGTGAATGGCACTGAGGTCCCTGACGCAATTATTGATGTGCAGTTGGACGATCTTCAGAATCCGGGTACCTACAAAATTGATCTGAAGCCAAACCACCCTTATTACATTTCATTGGCGTACGACGGTATCCCCTCTGGCCTGGGTATCATGCCCCGTTTCAGTAATTCTTTGGATCAATACTATCTGAATTTCCCAACCACGCCTTTATATCTGGGACAAATGTTCACCGGCGGCTGGTCTGGTGCTATCGTGATCCAACGGCTGCATCTCGA